>DAIOWH010000307.1:0-1641 GCA_036758585.1 Planctomycetia bacterium | reverse complement strand
CGGACCGTCGATATCGAGCAATGGATCTCGACTCAGGAATCTGCCCTGTCGGGCTACTGTCCCTGCGGACTCCCAGAATCACGCAAAGCCATTTAGAGTGGTACAGAGCCGATTCTGCATCCCGTTCTCTTCCCGAAAACAGCCGGACGTTCTGAACAGTGCTGGAACCGTTCACGGTACGCAGGTCGTCCGCTGTGCCATAGACCGCGTCGGGACCGGCAAGCCAAATGATCGGCCGACCGTAGGCATCGTAGAGGTAACGCTCGGGGAAAACGCGGTTCGAGTCGGAAAGACCGAACACCGAGTACAGCGAGTTCGCGTGATAGAACACGCGCTCGCCGGAATCGGTCGCGGAGCCGTTGGCGTTCAGGTCGCGGTCGAGCGTGAGGGCTTCGTCGATGTAGAGGCCGTAGGTGTATTGGCGGGCAAGCTCGTCAGGGAGTAGGGAGTCGGGAGTCGGGAGTTGTCGTTCTTCGATCACGCGCTGACCGTCGAGGTAGTAGTGAACCGTTTGGGCCGGGTCGGCGCCGACGACGAAGACGCGGAGGATGCGGCGCCCGAGGGCGTCGTAAGAGTACCGGCCGACCACGACGCTGTCTGATTTGCGAGTGACGGTGCGCAGCCGATTCTTGGCGTCCCAAGCGTAGAGGTAGGTGCCGTCGTCGGTGAGGTTGCCGTTGGCGTCGTAGAGTAGTGGTGAGCTGTCGATGTAGGAGATTTGGTTCAGATTGTTGTGCGTTCGGTTCTCAGTTGTCGGTGTGCCACCGGTTGTCGTCACGTTCGTCGGCCAGTTGCCCGGGCCGTCGAACGTCCAATCCTGTCCCTGCAGCAGGACCGGAGTGCTCGTCGGAGTGGTCACTTCCGTGAGCGAACTGTTCAGGGTGCCACGATCGAATTCGTTGAGGCGATAGGCCGAGTCGTAATCGTAGGCTTCGCTATTGCCGGAATCGTGCAGGCGCGCTTCGGAGAGTTTGTTGTTGGCGGCGTCGAAGGCATGTTGGAAGCCGACGACGGAAGTTGTGGAGACGTAGCTCGTGACGAAGCCGTTGGCGTCCAGATTCGCTTCAAGCCGGCGGTGCGCGGTCATGCGTTGGAGGCCGTCGAAGCCGCGGAGTTCGCCGGCGGGCATGCCGGGTTGGTTCACGGGCGCGTTTACGTACGAGAAGTTAAAAGTCAAGACCTGACCCCGTTCTTCGAACCCCGTTCTTCGACTCTATTGCCGGAATCGTGCAGGCGCGCTTCGGAAAGTTTGTTGTTCGCGGCGTCGTAGGCGTGTTGGAAGCCGACCACTGAAGTTGTGGAAACATAGCTTGTCGCGAAGCCGTTGGAGTCGAGATTCGCTTCGAGCCAGCGGTGAGCCGTCATCCGCTGCAATCCATCATAGCCGCGCAGTTCGCCAGCGGGCATGCCGGGCTGATTGGCGGCGGCCGTGCGCGCGTCGTTCATGTGGGTGAGGACGAGGCCGTTTTGGTAGGCCATTTCCAAGACACGGTCGGTGCCGATGTAGCGCCACGTGGCGATCGGCGTGGCGGCACCAACATCAGTGAGTATCTCGAACCGAGAAATTGGACTTATCCCGACTTATCCCCTTTCTTCGGTCCCCGGCTTCTGAAAAGTAGAATGTCCCCCTTTTGCCCTTCC
>DAIOWH010000306.1:0-1742 GCA_036758585.1 Planctomycetia bacterium | reverse complement strand
GCCCCCAAACGATGTCCACTACCCGAGAAACGACTCCCGTCCCCTTTTCCGGTTCCCGAAGACTGCGGCACTGGTCAGCAGTGTTGCTACGATGGTGCGGGAAAGCTAATCACGCACGGTGAAGCAGCCGGGACGCCGGACATCGTTGCGCCAACGACACTCGCGTGCATCCTGGCCCATAAGGTCGAAGATGTAATCCCGTATGACGACTGCCGGACAGCCGGCATGGTCGATGTGTATCTCAAGTACAGACCGCCGAATAATGGAAAGAAGTGCCCTGAGAATCCAATCAAGGGTGGCGTGAAGTTCTGATGGCCGATGCCAAAGGCCGACGTTCTCGCAGAGGCGCGTGGGAAAGCCGCGACGCTTGGTCGGCGTGCATAACGGCAAACACTCGGTGTTCCCTGGAGTATGGGCCTTTTTCCTTGGTGACAGCCATGGGGTTAAGGTTTCGCCGCAGCACACTGTTAGGGTGCGTAGGCTTGTGTCTCATATGTCTCGTTGCCACCGGGACATGGTTTTGGCTCAGCATGCCGCGAATCATGGCGCAGAGGTTCGTTAACTTCCTTGTGGTGGATGACCTTGTTGGGGCCTCGGAGATGCTCGGTGAACCGATACCTCGCGGTTTTCGCGGTGCCTTCCGAACAGCCGAACCGGAATGGCGAACGCGAACCGTAGCGGAGCTGGTGCTTGGGCAACAGCGGTTTCGCGTTCCCTTTGAAATGGGCGACGGTGATCACGAGTTTAGCGGCGTTATAGAATTCACAGCTAGCCTGGGGGACGTCTCGGGTGGACATCTTGCGTCTGATTCTCCGTGACGGCGTGTGTCTGGGCGGCAGAGGGCGGAAAAGGGGGGTCTTCGGGCTCTCCGACTCCAACCGCGTCAACTCGGCGCAGCGTTACACGCCTACCACTACAGGCACAACTGTTTTCCCCGGTTCGCGATCTGCGACGCCGACGATAGGCCGCTCCTCAGTTGGCGCGTGGCGATTCTTCCCTTTCTCGATCAGCGCGATCTGTACGAACAATTCCGCCTCAACGAACCCTGGGACAGTCCACACAATCTGCCGCTGGCGAACAAGATGCCGATCGTGTTTCGCTGTCCCATTGACAAATCAGCGGCTGCGAACGTGACGAACTACGTGGTGGCCGTCGGCCAGGGAACTTACTTCCCGCCGCAGGGAACCGTGAAAGAAACAGACGTGACAGATGGTGCAATAGTAACCGTCATGGTGGGCGAACTGTCGCCGAGCAAGACCGTCTGGACCAAACCAGAGGATCTGACCTTCGACGGCCGGTTCATGCCTGAGACCGGTTTCACTAGTGCGCATGACAATGGCTGGCAGGTGCTCTTGGGCGATGGCTCCGCGCGCTTCATGAATTGTGCTTACAGCGACATTCTTCCGGCGGCGATGACTATCGCAGGCGGGGAAGATCAAGTGGTGCACGCGCGAAGAGAGTACTCTGCAATACGCCACTGTGGGTCAAGACTGGAAGAAATTGGCCGAGCCTTGCACGGCTACTATTCGACGCACAGGTGCTTCCCGCCGCACGCGATCTGCGACCCCGACGGTACGCCGCTTTTGAGCTGGCGAGTGGCGATTCTGCCGTTCGTGCTGGACCCCGAACCGCTTGACGACCTCTACAAGCGGTTCCGGCTGGACGAACCTTGGGACAGCCCCCACAATTTGCCTCTGGCGGAACGCATGCCCAGCGTGTTGGGGTGTCCGAAGGACGCGATC
>DAIOWH010000305.1:0-1872 GCA_036758585.1 Planctomycetia bacterium | reverse complement strand
ATAGCGGCGATGTTCAGTCACCACCTTGTTCCTGGCCATGCGCGCCAAAAACGCCACGAGCGCGCTCGGCCGTTCAAACCGGTCGACTTCCGAGCGGTGCTCGTAGAATGACGCCCAGAGGGCCTGCGCGAAGTCGTCGGAATCGAACTTCGAGCGCAGCTTCCCGCTCAGCTTCTTGCGCACGACACGAATGATGTACGGCTGGTACTGCTTGACCAACTCGCGGGCCGCGTCCTGAGACCCCTCGCGAACGCGACGCATCAAGTCTCGAAACTCTTCTGGAATCTTGTCCATGTCGCCTACGCAAGTATGCTGCTGATCGGCTGGCCGCCGTGCGCGACCGGCACGGGTCGGCCGGTGCGGTCGGGTACGGTCATATCCGGATCGATGCCCAGGCAATGATAAACCGTGGCGCAGATGTCTGCGGTGCTCACGGGTTTGTCTTTGACGTACGCGGCGTTTGAATCGGAGGCCCCATAGATCGAGCCGCCGCGGATTCCGGCCCCGGCGAAAACCGTGGAGTAGCAGAACGTCCAGTGGTCGCGGCCGGCGTTGCCGTTAATCTTCGGCGTGCGGCCCATCTCGCTGGTGATCACCACGAGCGTTTCGTCCAAGAGGCCGCGATGGTCGAGATCCTCAAGCAACGCCGAGAATGTTTGGTCCAGATACGGCAGTTTGTTTTCACGCAAGATGGCGAAGTTCCGGGTGTGCGTATCCCAGCAGTCGTAGTCGATCTGCAGCCGGTCCCAGAACAGGTCCCACGTGACGTTCACAAACCGGACTCCGGCCTCGACGAGCCGCCGGGCGATGAGCGTGCTGTTGCCAAACAACGTGCGGCCGTAGCGATCGACCAGCCGCGGGTCCTCGCCCGTGAGGTCGAACGCCGCACGAGTCTGAGCCGATGTCAGGACGCTGAAGGCCCTCTGCTGCGTGCGGTCGAACTGCGCGACGCCCGCGCCCCGTTCGACGCGCCGCACCTCGTCGTCGACCTGATCGAGCAGACTGCGGCGACTGTTGAGGCGGTCGATCGTCATGTCCGCCGCGAGCGAACTGTCAAGGAGGTAGGGCTCGCCGCGCACCACGCGCGGCCGACCCGGCGAGGCGGGCGGCGCGTCCTTGTCGCCGTACGGGCTGCACTCGGTGAACAACGGATCGAACCGTTTGCCGAGAAAACCCCCGTACGGACCAGGCCGCCGGATCGCCTGACCCCAGCCGAGATAACACGGCATGTATACATAGTCGGGCAAGTCGGCGCGCCGCGGGTCGGGCGTGCCACCGCCCTGGATCCGAAGATACTCGCACACCGAGCCCATGCTGGGTGGGTAACTTTCCTTGGTGGTGGTAATGTCCGGCAGCGCGACTTCGTAGCCGGTGTAGCTCGGCAGCGTATTGTGGCAGCCGGCCTTGTGGTTCAAGCTCCGCACGATGGCCGCGCGGTGCATCCATCGAGCCGATCGCGGCAACAGCTCGCAAATCTCAACGCCCGGCGCGCTCGTAGCGATCGGCTTGAACTCGCCGCGAATCTCAGCGGGCGCGTCGGGTTTGAGGTCCCACATGTCCTGCGTCGGTGCGCCGCCAAGCAGATACAGTACGATCACGTTCTTCGCCTTGCCCGGTCGCGCGTGCGGCGCCGCGACCGCCTCGCCGCGCATCAGGTCCGCGAGCGACACGCCGCCCAGCGCAAAAAGCGCTCCGGCCTTCAGCGTCTCACGGCGAGTGAGCCCATCGCAGCAGTGACGGCTGCTACCCAGCATCGTGATCATTGACACGGAACCTCCGTCTAGGATTCCAACGTGGCAATAGGTTATGGGAAATCCGGCCTGGTTCAAAAAGTCCCGATTTTGGGTAACACGCGCGGACGGGGAGCGTGGC
>DAIOWH010000304.1:0-2273 GCA_036758585.1 Planctomycetia bacterium | reverse complement strand
CCCAACCCACGGCGATCCACTTTGACGCCCGAAGCATTCGTCGACTCCCTAAAAAGAGCAAACAAAGACCGCCATGTGGGATTTGGGGAAATTGACTGAGCGCGTAGTGTGCACGAGTCGCCGAGAGGGCGTCTTCTTGAGGACGTTTTCGGTCGGTGGCGTGTGTCATCGAACCATCTGCGAAACAGCAGCGACCCTCTCGGTCGTTGCGGATGTCACCGGATTGCCATATTGGTACATGAGAGGTTTGTCCCGCCACAAACCGCCGTATCAGGCATGGTGACGCGATCCCGGCGCGCCGGGACCAGTCTTTTCTAAGGCATCGAGTGCCAGGGGGACGAAGGCGTTGGTCGGTCGCTGCTTGATTCGCACGGTTTGAGGCCTGAACCTCCGACGCGGATTGTACCGTCGCGGCCAGTAGTTTGGCCAGCACGACACGGCGGCCAGCGCGATGCTGGCCGACTTGGAACAGGCAATCGCGCAGTTGCCGGCGCGCGAGCACGCGGCGGAAGCCGCGCCGCTGGCGCGGAATTGGAGACGATTCAAAACGGCCGGCGGCGCGGGCCGCAGCCGATCGGCACGATCCGGCCGCTTGTGAGAAGCGAGCCAACGGTTTCAAACTGATCCACAGGTAGTAGACGAGCAACGGGAACTTTTGGTTTCAAGAGTTCCGCGCCCGAACGTTCGCGTTAGCCGGCCCTTTGCTCCTATTTCTTCCTTGCCCCGATAGCGGCCTTGAACTTGTCACGCTGGAATTCTTCTTTGTCGAAGTAGTCATGCAGCAGGATGATGTTGACCGCGGCGTCGAGTTGTGTCCCCCCGAACTCGTCCACCCTGTCTTTCCAGAGTGCGACGTCGTCCGGGGTCAGTTGCTTCAGGCGATCCCGATACTTCTTGCCGCGCTCGGCGCTGTACTTCTGCCCTTCGTGAAGGTCCTCAACCGGGATGAGGACGAGTGGAACAGCCCACTCTGGCCCTCCGTCGGAGGCGGCGTGGAACTGGGACTGTCCCGCTTTTCGGCCATCGCCGCGCGAGTCGGCTACGCCGACGCATCCCGCTTCGCCACCCACTTCCGCCGCCGCTTCGCCTCGCCACCGAAAGCCTTCCGCCATCGACACGGCCGATTCCGCGGCCCCGTGATTGGTTGACCCGAGTGAACCGACCGGAGACCCAGGGAGAATTGGAGTCGTTGCGTCGATCCGTGCAACGTGGTCAGCCGTTCGGAAGCGAGTCGTGGTGCCGCCGGATCATCAAACGATTAGGATTGGAATCCAGTGTCCGCCGCCCCGGCCGTCCGAAGAAACCGCTTACGCCATGAGTGCCCCCAAACGATGTCCACGGCCGAGAAACGACTCCCGTTCCACTCCCGTTCCCTTTTCCGCAGCCCTTATTTGGGCACCGAGGCGAGACGTTCGCCACGGCGCACCCACACTAACCCGAAGCGTAAGCGAGAGTGAAACCCGGCCAGTGTCCTCGCTTACGCTTCGGGTTAGCGTGGCTCGGTGCGCGATTGAGGTCGATTCGTCTACGGCTCGAAGGCGTCGTCGCTCAGGTCGTTGATGCGAGCTTTCCAAAGTCGCATGGTGAAACTGTGCGTGGGCTGGTTGCGAAACGCAGGTGCGACCCATGCCGGTGCATAAAAGGTCCATTTGCTTTCGCGTGGCAGCCAGCAGCCGCGCTCGGGCTCGTCGAACTGTGAGTTCATTCGTACGGTCAAAAGCTGGCCGTTCTCGCTCGTTTCCCAACGTCGCGGCGCCAGGCCCAGACTGCGGCACCGAAGGCGATTCCGACGAAGTGGCCGTCCAGGTCGAAATAGGGACCACCCGAATCGCCGCCGGCAAGCAAGCAGTCCGTCGCCACGAGCAACTCCTGCGCACAAAGCACCCGGCCGAACCGGACCACAGGGTCGCGTCCCGGCCGATATCCCAAGGGATGACCGAGTTCGCCGATCGGTGCGAAAGGAAATGGACCTTTCGGCTCGACGAGCCGCAAGAGCGACAAGTCGTAGGTCCGATCTCCGCCCAAGAGTTCCGCCTGACACTGCCGGCCATCGCGCAAGATGACCTCCAGTTTCTCGCCGGCCTCGCGGCTACGAGCCGGTTCGTTCATGTCGAGGATGTGGGTCACGTGGTACTGCGACAGGACCAAGCCGTCGGCGGAAATGATCACTCCCGAACCGAGCGATCGGCGACTGGCGGCCTTCGCCGTGTTCAATTCGCGCGTTCTTCTGGGTTCTCAGTGGCTGGGCTTGAGGTCCAGTCCACCACGGTGAG
>DAIOWH010000303.1:0-2317 GCA_036758585.1 Planctomycetia bacterium | reverse complement strand
TTCGGCTTGCCGTTAAACAAGTGAAATCGGGAACTAATTCCTGACCAAGTACTAAACGGGTCCGGACCTCGTCGACGCGCCCGTCGCGGCGGCGCCGCGGTTTACCCGTTGAAATCGCGACTCGGAATTCGCATCATACGCGCAGCCGATGAGCCAGCGCCACAACGCGCGGCGGCTACCTTTTAAGGAAAGGCAGGCTACAGAAGTCCAAGATGGCTACAGTCATCGAAGAATCGGTCGAGACATACGGAGTAGAGGATTGGGGAGCGGGATACTTCGGCGTCAGCCGTAGCGGCAACTTGGTCGTACACCCGGCCGAGGGCGACGCTCGCACCGCCGACGTGAAACAAATCATCGACGACCTCCACCGCCGCGGCTTCAAGGCCCCCGTGCTGCTGCGGTTCCCGCAGGTCATCGCCAACCAAGTCAAGAAGCTGTACAAGGCGTTCGCCAACTCGGTCGGCGAATTCGGCTACAAGGGCGCCCACATGGCCGTGTATCCGATGAAGGTGAACCAGCGCCGCGTCGTGATCGAAGAGTACCTGCGCGAAGGCAGCCGTTACGGATTCGGCCTCGAGGCCGGCTCCAAGAGCGAACTGTACGCCGCGCTCGCGTTGCCCCAGGCGCCCGGCAGTCTCTTGATCCTGAACGGGTTCAAGGACGACGAATTCATCGAACTGGCATTTTTGGCGGCCCGCGCGGGCAAGCGACCGGTCATTGTGATCGAGAAGCTCAACGAGTTGAAGCACGTGCTGCACCACGCCCAACGGCCTGGGCCAATGCCCATGCTCGGCATCCGCGTCAAGTTGTACTCCAAAGGCTCCGGCCGCTGGAAGGACTCCGGCGGCGAGGCTGCCAAGTTCGGCCTGACGAGTACCGAGGTGCTCGAGGTCATCCGCCGGCTACGCGAGGCGGGAAAACTTGATCAACTCAAGCTGCTGCACTTCCACATCGGCTCGCAACTGACCGACATCAAACGGATCAAGATCGCGGTCAAGGAGGCGTCGCGGGTCTACGCCAAGATTCATCAGATGAATGTGCCGATCGAGTTCATCGACGTCGGCGGCGGCATCGCGGTCGACTACGACGGCTCGAAGACCTCGTTTGCGTCGTCGGCAAACTACACGATACAGGAGTTCGCCAACGACGTGATCTATCAGGTCAAATTGGTCTGCGACGAAGAAAACGTGCCGCACCCGACGATCGTCACCGAGTCGGGCCGGGTGTTGGTCGCCTATCACGCGATGCTCGTGACCAACGTGCAGGGCGAAATCGAAACGGTGGTCGAAGAGGTCACGCCCATGCAGCCCAGCCCCGACGACCCGCAAGTGGTCGACGAGCTGGCCGACATGAACCGCACGATCAACGCCAAGAATTTCCAAGAGTACTACCACGACGCGCTTGAACACCGCGACGAACTGTTCACGCTCTTCGATCTGGGCATGATCGACTTCGAGCAACGGGCCAAGGGCGAGGTGCTGTTCTGGGACGTGTGTGAGAAGGTCGACAAGTTCGCTCGCTTGGCCGAGTATCCGGGCGAGGAGTTTGAGGACCTGCGCAAGTTGCTGTGCGCAAAGTATCTCACAAACTTCTCGGTGTTCGCGAACCTGCCCGACCATTGGGCGATCGACCAGTTGTTTCCGATCCTGCCGATTCACCGGCTCGACCAGCCGGCGACCGAGTACGCGACGCTGTGCGATGTGACGTGCGATTCGGACGGCGTCGTCGATAAGTTCATTGACTTGCACGACGTCAAAGAGGTGCTCGGCCTGCACAAGCTCGTGGCGGGTGAGCCGTACTACCTGGCCGTCTGCCTGATCGGGGCGTATCAGGAAGTCATGGGCAACAACCACAATCTGTTCGGCGATCCGCACGAGGCGCACATCGTGATCGACCAGAACGGCTACCTGATCAAGAAGGTGGTCCCCGGTAGTTCGGTCGGCGACACGCTCGCCTGGGCGCGCTACGCCAAGGCAGAACTGCACGAGTCGTTTCGCCAGCTCGTTCAGGCCCGCATCAAGGAAGGGCTGCTCGCGTCGGCCGACGGCGACGAGCTTATAAACCGCTACGAAGAACGCATCGGCGCCTATACCTACCTCGACCCGGCAAGCTCAAACGGCGCGCATTGAGGCTGATCTCCGTGGGCAGTCGTTATGGTCCGTGGTCGTTGCGACTGACCCCAAGACTGATTGCCGACAACCGATGCGCGGCATGTCCACTTCCTACTTGAGGTATGGTCCGGCAGCGGCTATCGTGATTGGTGTCCTAAATGGCTTTGCGTGATTCTGGGAGTCCGCAGGGACAGTAGCCCGACGCG
>DAIOWH010000302.1:0-2338 GCA_036758585.1 Planctomycetia bacterium | reverse complement strand
TAGGCTGTGAGATCCACAGCGTTTGTGGTTCGAATTACCAGCCTAGACTACGTTAGGCGAGCGAGGCTGCGTTTCGGGGCGATCTCTGTTGACGAAGCGATGAGACGCAAATCGCTGAAGGTGAGGAGTCGCTGATGATCAAACGATACAACAATCTCAGCTTCCTTTTCTTCCTTCCGGGCATTGTTGGGCAGATCGCCGGGATTGTTCTGATGGAAAAAGATGCCCCGTTGGGGCTTGTTGGTATCGTACTTTTGATCGCTGGTACCGTCGGGGCGGTGACAGGCTTCGCCTTTTATGCAAGAGCAAAAGGTCGAAGCCCGGCGTGGTGCATCGCTGGATTCCTTGGACTGCCCGGTCTTCTCCTCCTGGCCGTGCTCAAGGATAGGTCTGGTGATCCTTGGAACACTTGACTCGGCGACGCGCGCCACCAATCGCCTAACGACACGCTGAACCGGAGCGGACGCCGCGTTGTTGGTGGCTCCGAGTTCTGCTTGCCGTTCAAGCTTGTTTGGTTCGTCCGAGCTTTACTCGCTGGCCGGCGTCCGCCCGGTTAGCGTGAGCGTTAGGCCCCTCGGAATGTGTCTATCGTGTCCTCAACGATTCCGACCCCTACGATTGAGCAGCTTCGGGCGGCCCGCGTGGCGTTCGAAGCGAATGAACCCCGCAACCTTTTCTACCGGGCGGCGACCGAGTTGATCGACTTGGCATTCCGGGGCGCCACGAAACTGACCGTTGCGGAAGCACTGGCCGTCCTACTTCAAACGTGGAATGCCATGTTTTACAGATACCGAGGTGGATTTACGGCCGACCACTTTGGCGACATCGAATGCCTGCTAGTTGACCATCGTGATGCGCTGTCGCTGTTCCGAGCCCGTTCAATTGAGCAGTATCGCGCCGAGGACCAGCCAAAAGTGGAACAGATCTTTAATGCTTTCGAGGTAGTGTTGGGGCCAGTGGGCAGTGCGAAATGTCTGCACTTGTTGGCCCCACAGTTCTTTCCAATTTGGGATCGGCGAATAGCTCAGTCTTATCGGGCCGCGCTGAAGGTGGGTGGTGGAAACGGAAGCCAGTACACCAAGTTCATGTCGCTGACCCAACGGCAGGTGAGCGAAATCGGCGGGCAACAGGCTATCGGCCGCAATCCGCTCAAGGCACTGGACGAATACAACTACTGCAGATATACGAAACGCTGGCCATTGACGACGACCACCGAATCGCCCGTGCTGGACCAGGGCCTAACGAACGCATCCAGCGGATTCGGCGGGCAGTCATTGGCCGGCTCAAGCTGATTGGTTGTTCGAATGTTTCTTGCGCGCTCAGCGTTCAGCGTGGTTCGTGCCCGCCGAACCGCTGATGCGTGAGCGTTAGACCCTCGAAAGTCTGGGACTGGCAATGTCACAAACCGATTCACCTAGCGATTCACAGAATCCGTACCTGCCACCAAACCTTCCCTCTGTCGCGCCCGCGGTAGTTACCACGGAGGATTCGGAGGCAGAACAATTGAGGGCGTTCGTTGGCTCAAAGGCTCAATACTACCTTGATATGTGGACGCCGGTGCTACGAGGTTGGAGTGGCGGAACCGGTTTCAACTGGGGTGCGTTCTTTTTTTCGGGTCTCTGGCTCCCTTACCGCAAAATGTACACAGCGGCTTTCATCCTTTGGGGAATCATCTTGGTGGAATCGATTCTTGAAGAGCTGCTGTTCGTCGGTATTCTCGTCAAGCAGGAAACCCCGCCCGGCTTCGACCGCATTGTAGGGTTGGTCGTGGGAGTTGTTTGCGGGGCCTATGGCAACCGTTGGTACCTCAGCCATGCGAGAAGAATCATCTCGGACATACGCTCCCAAGGATTACCTCAGGACGCCGTGCTACGAACCATTGCGGAGCGCGGTGGAACAAATCTTCCCGCTGCGTTCGGCATATTGCTGCTGTACATTGCCGCCATATTTGTTGTTTTCTTCGTGCTGGAGTTCTTTGCTAAGTCCCACATTATCTGAGACAGCCATTCCCAGATTATTTGAGACTGGTCTCGGATGGCAAGCCCTGGGCGGATTTCGGGCGGAAGCGGATGGAACGACCGACTGGGCGGCGCGCCGCGAGACGAGAGACGGGACGTCCGTGTCCCGTGGGAGATGGATCAGCGTGGGATGAGCGGTGTGTTCGGGAGGCGGCTTTCCAGGAACTGGACGGCCGCGACGAAGTCGCATTGGCGAATGGCCATGACCAAGTCGATGGTGTTGTAGTTGCGTTCGCAGGAAAAGCAGCGTCCCAGATTGGTGCGAGGCAGCAAAAAGGGGTCGGGAGTCGTTTGCCGGAACGGCCCGAAGGGTGCTTCGC
>DAIOWH010000301.1:0-2422 GCA_036758585.1 Planctomycetia bacterium | reverse complement strand
TGCTCCCTCGCTGGCGCGTCGGGCTACTGTCCCAGAATCGTGCAAGGCTATTTAGAGCCGGAAACTCCAAATCCCAGGAGTTTGGCGCTTGTAGTTTGCTGTTGGTTATAGGGCGCACGCTTCGACAGGCTCATCGCTGGATTCGCAGGCGTCGGCAGTTCGTTTGGCGGGCAGCGCCGGCGACGACATCGGACCAGGTGACGACTGATTCGAGCAACCGACGCCTGCCGTCCTTGACCATCGCTTTCTCAGACGCCGCAAGGCCTCGCACAACTGGGCGGGCATCAAGGCGCGCCATCGCGCCGTGGTCGATTCCAAGGCGAACTGAAGTCGGGCCGGCAGACTCGCGCCGGCGACCGTGAACTGAAGCGTCGCCGTGCGGTCCGTCGCCCACTGCTGCTTGTATTCCATCTCGCCACCGAGAAAGTCGTAGACGTCGTCGCCGCGCTCGATCGCTCGACGCAATTCGCATACTCGCAGTGCGTGCCCTGGCCGACAGTGCATCCAGTTGGGGTCGACGCCACCTTGATAGTAACTGACGTGGCCGCGATGCCTCAGGCAGTAGCTCGCTGCGATCGTGTCGTTGCCCTGCCGCAGCGTCGAAAGGCTGAGCATGCCGCGCTCAGCGAGCGGCCGCAGCAGTTCCGTGTGAAACGCATCGAACCGCTTCGAGGCGAAGCAGCCCGGCTGGCCGAGACTCTGCCAACGCAGTTGGTGCAGCCGTTTCAAGTCGCTCCACGCGGCGGCAATGTCGTCGTCGCCGGTCGCCTCGTGGAACTCGAGCCGATGCTTTTCCATGTCGCGCCGAGCTCGACGGATCTTCTCACGCCGGTTCCGCGACAGCTTGCCCAGGAACTCATCCCACGAGCCGGCCAACTGCACGAACCACGCGACCTGTCCGTCTTGGACGCGAACCGACCGGCCACACTGCGGCAACTGAGCGGCAAGGCTTGCCCCGGCCGCACTGTCGGTCGGTACTTCGGCGAGTCGCAACTGCCGCCACGCCAGCGGCGACTCGTGCAACAGGCCTTGCAGGATGCACTGAGTGCCGTCGCTCTCGTGGCCGGGCCGCAACAGAAAACCGAGGTACTCCGAACAGACCTCACCGCTGCCGAGGAACCGCATGACGCCGTCGAGTCGTCGGTCGCCGCCGCGGTGTACGTATAGCGGAGCAAGACCGATCATCTGTGTGCCGTCGCGCACGACGACGACCGCCAGATCGTGGCCCGCGCCGTAATGCCGCCACCACGTCGAACACCACTCCCACGTCAGGAACGGACTCCGCACGCCGCTGGCGGTGAGCAGTTCGTCCCACTCCGGCCGCAGCCGATCAAGCAACGATTCTGTGCCGACGAATTCAGGTTTCATGGTGCGATTTAAACAGCCAGTCGCCGAGTGCCAGCTTGAGCGCCAGGTGATGAGGCTGATCCCAACTGAGCGAAATGCGCCGCAGCCGGTACGGGTCGGCGTCGGGATAATTCACGCCCTTCTCAACGGTCACGGCCAGGCGGTACCCGGCGCGGGCGAGCATTTGCACCTCGCGCGGGCCGTAGAACCCTCCGGGCATGGCGAAGCAGGTGACCGGTTCATCGAGCCTCTCCTGCAGTGCGGCGCGGCACGCCGTGATCTCGTCGAACGCCACCGACGCCGGCTCGGCCGGCAGCCGCGGGTGCCGGACCGTGTGCCCACCGATGCGTACGCCCTCGCGAGCCATCGAGCGAAGCTCGTCCCAGTTGAGGTAGAGCCGATCCGGCTCGGCGGGGTGCGGAACCGCTGGCGCGTTGAGCCGCCGGCCCGGCCGGCCTATGCCGAGACGCTCGGCCAGTTCGGTCAGGAACAGTTCGCGCAGCTCGATCGGCAGATCCAGCATTCGTTTCAACAGCAACCGAGCGACCCGGTCGCGGTCGTGAGCGGCCTCGATGACCTCGTGCCAGCCCGGCCCCGGCGCGACGTCTTCCAGCGCTTCGACGAGCGGTCGCATTCGAGCCGGCTCGAGCGTAGCGTGGCCGATGATCCACTCCAGCTCGTCCCACCACAGCCACTCGCCGCGATCGACCGGGCCGACGGCGGGGAACAACGTGACCGGCACGCCGTGCCGTCTCCAGATGGGCCGACCGAGCGTGAAGTTATCGCGGTAGCCGTCGTCGAACGTCACGGCGATCAGTGCTCGCGGTCCTGTACCCGACCCACGCAGCGTCTCGACCGCGGCATCGAGCGGCAGCGGCTCGCCGAACCAGCGCAGCAGCTTCATGTGGCCATCGAACTGGTCGGCGCGTACTGGTGCATCCATCTCGAGTCCGGCGATCGTCGTATCTCCGCCCGCCGGTGCGATGCGATGATACAGCAGGATGAGCAGCCGCCGCCGACCCAGGTATTTCCGGAACAACCCCACCAAATGAAAAAGCCGGCATGGTTCAAAAAG
>DAIOWH010000300.1:0-2617 GCA_036758585.1 Planctomycetia bacterium | reverse complement strand
CGCGTCGGGCTACTGTCCCTGCGGACTCCCAGAATCACGCAAAGCCATTTAGGTAGACCAAATCGGTCGAACGCGGCCACTGCGCGACTGAGCGTGGCGGTATTCGGGCAAGATGCCACGCGCCCTCGGCGAGTTCTCGAATTCTCGCAGAGTTACTTGTCAGTCGCGATGAAAGCGAATAAAAGAACCACTGCGTTGCCGTCGACCACTCCATTGGGAAAGGACCGCGATGAGCACCACGAGTGAACCACAAGTTGTTAAGGGAGACAGTGTAGGAAAAACTCTGGGCCGGGCACTCGACTCAGGTGAAGGTCTGTTGCGCCTGACTCCGACCTGGGTGCCGCGGAGTTTTTTGCACCCCGGCCGGCGGATCAAGCTCTTCCCCGGCGACTTGTACGCCTACGGGGCGAACCGGGGCGGCATCGACGAACGTTGGTTTGCCAGCACGACCGAGGCGGCCAACGAGGGCCGCGTGTGGCACGAGGGGCTGAGCTTCTGCTCGTTCGAGGGTCAGCATTTCACGCTGCGCGACGCGGTCGCCGAGGCCGGGTCGAGGCTCGTTGGCAAGTCGATGTTCGAAAAATACAAACGCTGGCCCGTGTACTCGAAGTTCTTCGACAACATGGGGCCGATTCCGCACCATATGCACCAAGGCTTCAAGCACGCCAAGCTCACCGGCCAGGAAGGCAAGCCCGAGAGCTACTACTTTCCGCCGCAGTACAACAACGTCGATAACAACTTCTGCTACACGTTCATGGGCCTCGAGCCGGGCACGACAAAGGACGACGTGCGTACGTGCCTGAAGAACTGGAACCAGGGGGACAACGGGATCCTCGACCTCTCGCGCGCGTATCGCCTGAAGCGGGGCACCGGCTGGCTGATCCCGCCCGGCGTGCTGCACGCACCCGGCTCGCTCTGCACCTACGAGCCGCAATGGGGCAGCGACGTGTTCGGAATGTTCCAGTCGATCGTCGAAGGACGCTACGTCCCGTGGTCGCTCTTGGTCAAAGACGTGCCGCCCGACAAACACCAGGACCTCGACTTCATCATCGAGCAACTCGACTGGGAGAAGAACGTGGATACGCATTTCAAGGAGCACAACTACCTGGAGCCGATCGTCGCGGCCAGCGGCACGGGCTGGACCGATCGCTGGATCGTCTACGGCCGAGTGGACGGCGCGCAGCTCTTTAGTGCGAAGGAGTTGACGGTTGAGCCAGGCGCCCGCTGCACGCTGAACGATCCCGGTGCTTCGGGTTGGATCACCGTCCAGGGCAAGGGCCGCATCGGTAAGCTGAACCTGCAGACGCCCGCGATGATCCGGTTCGGCCAGGAGACCGAGGACGAAGTCTTCATCACCCACGAAGCCGCCACGCGCGGCGTGGAGATTGAAAACACCGGCAGCGAACCGCTCGTGAGTCTGAGGTATTTTGGGCCGGACGCCTTTGACAAAGTACCGAACGTGGGGGATCACAAATAGACAGTGGCCGGCGGGCGACTGATCTCGACTCAGTGCTCAATTGTTCTTTCTCCCGGCGTCGTGTCCCCGTCGTTCGCCTTGGGGGTCGAAACCCTTGCGGGTGCCGGGCGGTGGGCCGATTCCGCCGGGGCCACGCTCGCGCAGCTCGCGAAGTTGCTGCCTCTGCTCGGACGATAGTATGTGGTTGAGTCGCGTATCGACTTCTTTCTGGAGTTCGGCGAGTTCTTGCTTCTGCGCGTCGGTGAGCCGCAACGCGTCTTGCAACGCGGCTGGCAAGACTTGTCCGGGCTGAGGAGGCCCGCCGAATCCGCCCGGCCCTCCGCCAGCGCCGCGCGGGCCGCTGGGTGGACCGCCGCGTTCGCCGCCGACCGTGGCCGACTCTCGCGCGATCAGCGTGATGAGTTCCTCCTTCGTCACAACTCCGTCGTGGTTCCCGTCCGCGCGATCGAACAACCGGGCGAGTCGCTCGTCGTTGAGTTCCTCTTTGGTCAGCTTGCCGTCCGCGTTTTTGTCAAAGGCGAACAAGCGAGTGACGGCCGCGTCCGCGGCGCCGCCGACTTGCGGCTCGCCGCGGTTCTCGCGGCCTGTCACGCGAGTTCAAATACACGGCGTTCGCGTCGCACTGCCAGATTTCGATGGTCGCGTCCTTCACCGGGCTGCCGCCGGCGTTGACGATCTTGCCGGTCAGATGCGTGATCTCACCGACGGCCGGGGTGATCGAGTCCTTGATGATGATCAAGTCATTGTCGGTATCGAGCGGCAGCTTGTCGGGATAGAACGGCCCTTCAGTCATCCGGGGCGTGCGCATCAACTCATCGGCAAATACCCCTGGCGTCAGGAAGGCCGCGGCGCCGAGTGCCAGCCCGCCCCGGACAAATCCGCGTCGGCCCAGAAACGTACCGTTGTCAAACATCGTGGGTCTCCTCGAATACGAGAGCAATCGCTTGTCGTCCGCGCTGGTAGTGCCCCGATCTATCGGTGTGCACAGGCGCGGCGTGATCAACATGCCACACCTTTCGACCCCAGAAGTGGGGTCACGAGCACGGGTCACTACCGGCTAATGCGAGATTCTAGGATCGGCAGGGCCAGCGAAAATGCTGCGATGCGGGTAGGCGCGGTCCGTCGCCTGTTCAGCGCCGG
>DAIOWH010000299.1:0-2659 GCA_036758585.1 Planctomycetia bacterium | reverse complement strand
CCGAAAACCTGTTCTACAACACGACCGCCCCCGGCATCGTGATGATCCTCAACCGCAAGAAGAAGCACCCCGGCGAGATGCTGCTCATCAACGCCAGCAAGCTCTTCTCGAAGGGCCGACCCAAGAACTTTTTGGAAGAGGCCCACCTCCAGCAGATCGCCGACGTGTACCACGCATGGGAAGCCAAGGACGCGCTGTCGGCGGTCGTGACGAAGGAGCAGGCGGCCAAGAACGACTACAACCTGTCCCCCAGCCGGTACGTTTCCACCGGCGCGGAGGCCGATGTGTTGCCGCTGGATGAGGCCGTCGTTCTCTTGGCGGAAGCCGAGGAAGAACGGGCCGAAGCGGATCGCCAACTCGACGACGTGCTGACGAAGCTCGGCTTCAGGGGGTGGCGCAATGGAAAATGACATCTTGAGCGAAATTCCCGAGGACTGGGAGACAACGATTCTCGAAGAGGTCGTGGCGGATCAAGCTGGTGGGGACTGGGGAAATGAGTCGCCGGACACAAATCTTGTCGAGTGCCTTGCGCTGCGCGGCACAGACTTCCCGAAAGCGGAGGGGAAGGACTTGAGCAGCGTGCCGGTGCGCTATGTTCGGCCAAACAGTGCAAGAACGCGGAAACTCTTCTCGGGAGATTTGTTGATTGAGATGTCCGGTGGTAGCAAGGACCAGCAGACGGGCCGAGCGTTGCTGGCCACTCCTGCACTATTAGCCGCGTCCGACAAGCCTCTACTATTCAGCAACTTTGTGAAGCGCCTGCGGTTTGACACAAGTTGGGTAGACCCGGAGTTTGCTTACCGCTTTTGGTCATTTCTGTACCAAATGAAGCGCATGTTCGTCTACGAAAAGCGCACGACAGGGATTCGCAATTTCAAGCTCGGGGATTTCCTTGCGAACGAACGCATTGCACTACCCCCTCTCCCCGAGCAAAAGGCCATCGCCCACGTTTTGCGGACGGTGCAGCAGGCGAAGGAGGCGACGGCGAAGGTGATCGCCGCCGCCCGGCAACTCAAGGCCAGCCTGATGCGGCACCTGTTCACCTACGGCCCGGTGCCGTTCGCCGAAGCGGATCAGGTGGAGTTGAAGGAGACGGAGATTGGGAGGATACCGAGTAGCTGGCAAGTGGCTCCGCTCGGTGAGTATCTCACCGAGACACAATACGGGCTGTCGAAGCGAGGAGAGGAGCAAGGAAAGTACCCAATCTTGCGGATGAACAACCTCGCGGAGGGGAAGTTGCGGTTGGACGATCTCCAGCATGTTGATCTCGAAGACGATGAGTTCTCCAAGTTTGCACTAAGGCGGGGGGACCTTCTGTTCAACCGAACAAACAGCTTCGAGTTGGTCGGAAAAACCAGCCTCTATCTTGAACGTGGGCCGTTCGTGTTTGCCTCATACCTGATCCGTGTCGCTCCCGATCATGCGCGATTGCACTCTGGCTTCCTCAACTATTACATGAATCTGGCAAGCACGCAGGCTCGGCTGAAGCAGTTGGCGAGCAGAGCGGTGAGTCAGAGCAATATCAACGCAACGAAGTTGCGTGGCTTCCTTATTCAGGTGGCACCGCTTGGCGACCAAGAGCAGATTGCAGCGCTGATTGACTGTTTGGAGAGGAAACGTGAGGCCGAGGAAGCTCGCGCGCTTACGCTGGGCGCTCTTTTCATATCGCTGCTCGAAAACCTGATGACAGGTCGAGTTCGCGTATCCGAACTGGAGTGGGAAGACAAACCCAAGAAGGGCCGCAAGCGTTCGCCGCTCGCCGAGTTTTTCGGCAAATGGCCCGGCGACGAAACCGACGAACAAGTACGGAGGGCGCTTGAGGAGATGGACTGATGGCATCTCTCGCCACGCGCCGCTACCTGCTGGATACGAATATCCCGTAGAATGAAGGGCATGGAAGAGCTGACAATGAACCGAGTCATGCGAAAAGCCGACGTGCTTCGCATCTTGCGGGCCAACGAAGCCGCGCTGCGGCGGGACCACTTCTTCAAGTCGCTGGCATTGTTCGGTTCCGTGGCCCGCGACGAAGCGGGTCCAAACAGCGACGTGGACTTGCTGGTGGAGTTCGACCGCCGCATCAGCCTGTTCGACCTGGTGGGGGCGGCTCAGCATATCGAAAAGCTGCTGGGCCTACCGGAAGACCGGGTCGATCTGGTGCTTCGCCGCAACGTGATTCCCGAGCTGAGGGACATTATCTACGGAGAAGCCATCGATGTCTTCGACGCCGAGAAAGTGGAAATACCGCATCCGGCACCTGCTTGAGGCCATCGCCGAATGCCAGCGCTTCACCGCGGGGATGACCGAGGAGCAGTTCGGCGCCGACGCCAAGACGCTGAAAGCCGTGGTCTGGAACCTGACCATCATGGGCGAGGCAGCGCGCCAGATTCCGGCGGACATCGAGGCGGCCTATGCCGAAATTCCCTGGGCCACCATTCGCGGGATGCGCAACCACATCGTTCACGGCTACGATGTGATCGACGTCAGCATCGTCTGGAACGTTGTGCAAGATCGCCTACAGCCTCTTGTGCCGGTACTCGAGCGCATTGAAAGAGAGGCAGTCGAATGACTCTCGGCGGCGAACGCGGTTCCGTCCAGAACCCGTTCCTGCGTTACGCGCAGGAAGCGGGCTGGACCTATTTGACGCCCGACGAAGCGCTGA
>DAIOWH010000298.1:0-2678 GCA_036758585.1 Planctomycetia bacterium | reverse complement strand
GGCCGCGCGATCCCCGCCTGCGCGGGTCGGCCGATCGCCGGGTTGATTGGCTGACGGGCGAATACTAGCGTCGCTGGCTTGCGCGCAAAGCTGGGCCGCCGTTCCTGATGTGACCCTTTAGAGCCCGATGCACTTTGTCAAGGATGCCTTCCAGGTCGCGGGACACTTGGTGTTCCCAAAACCGCAGAACCGTCCACCCCTGCCGCCTCAGTCGATTGAACGTCGTGCGGTCCCGGGCTCGTGTCCGGCCGATCTTTCTTCGCCAATACGGTTTCAGGGCCTTGTTCCACTGCGGGAAACGCCAGCCGTGCCAAAAGTCTCCGTCTACGAAGACGACGAGGCGCGCCCGATAGAACACGAAGTCCGGCTTGCCCGGGAGGCCCTGGACGTTTCGGTCGTAGGTCCAGCGCTGTTTGCGAAACGCTTGATCGACAGTCCGCTCCAACGACGTGTTCATCGCCTTTACGGCAGCCATCGTCTTGCGTCGCTGCTCGCGGGTCAGATTATCCGGCAACGGTAGTCCTCCTTCGTGTAGTGCCACTGCGGCGTTGCCAGCAATCGAAGACCGGCGTCAGGACGTGTTGGTCAATCCAGCGAACTACGGGCACGCAAACCGCGTCACCGAACCCGTAGAGCATTTGGTTCACATTCTTCAGGATCGGGTAGTCGTCCGCCCCCTGTAGGCGCGCGTACTCACGCGGCGACATCCATCGCATCCTCAGCCGCCCGGCCACCACGACGATCACAATCTGTCGGCCGCTCCCGCCACGCGGCGTCCGGAGACATCCTGCGAGGCCGTCGAAGCGCACTTCGGATCGAGTCTTCCCGTGCCGCTTGCGACGAAAGATGGTGCCGACATGAACGCCGCCGCCAGCAACCAGTTGATCGACGTGGTCTCGATGGCGATCGCTCATCATCGCGTAGTGTTTCTCAACGGCACCCTCGTCCCACCACTCCTGAGCGTCGTCCATATCTATCACAGAGGCGAGGTCGGCAGGACGTTTGGGCGGCACAGCGATGTCGAGGCCCAGCCAACCGGTAGGAAGTTCGGTGGAGTGAATCAAGGACACTAGCGACGAGGGCCGCACAGGGCCCGCGGCAACGCCGGTCTCGCGGGCGTCGCCGAACAACCCTGCCCGTTTGGCCAAGCATGATCGGTTCAATTCGTCTTCAATCCCAAGAATGAACACCCGCGGTCGGCTCTGTGGCACAAACGATCTTGCGTTGAGAACAAAGGCGTCCAGCCAGTAACCACGCAGGGCCAGTGCCGTCACGACGCTGCGAAAATCCTCGCCTGCGTGGGACGTGAGAAGCCCCGTTACGTTTTCCAAGAGCACAACTCTTGGTCTGCGACTTCCTAGTTGCTCCAGCGCCCTTGCGAACCCAAAGAATGTTGAAGAGTGTTTGCCCTCGAGACCGCGCCAGTTGCCTGCGAGCGAAAGATCAATGCAAGGGAACGACGCTGTCGCCAAGAAGGGCCGACTCTCAATCCGCGCCACGACTTCCGCGGTGTCCCAAACGTCGCCGAGGTGGAAGCGGTCGAAGCCGGCGAATCGCGCCTCGTAGATGGCCCGCTTTTTGGCGTCGATATCATTCGCGTACACGCACTCCCAACCACCGGCGCGCAGCGATTCGTGTACTAATCCGATTCCGGCGAAAAACTCAGCGAACGTCTTGTGGTTGCGGGCGGCCATGCGCTCCCTTATCAACGTCCGTAGGATCACGCTACATGTAACCTGGGTCGTCGGAACTCGCAACGCTTCTTGGACGGTACTTTAAGTCCGTGGACTTATGGTCGTCAACAGTCAGGATGGCGGCATGTCAGACACCAGGGACAGGCGGCGGTTTGGCGACCGCGTCCGCACTTTGCGACGGGACCGAGGATGGAGCCAGGAGGAGTTGGCGGACCAGAGCGGCCTGGACCGTAGCTACGTCGGAGGCGTCGAGCGCGGCGAACGCAACATCAGCTTCGACAATATCTGCCGAATCGCACGGGCGCTGAGTGTGTCGCCCTCTGTGCTGATGGACTTCAAATGACAGACGAGTTGCAGAGGTTTCGTTCAAAGCAGCTCCGCGAACTTCCCGCCGAAAGCGGAGTCTACGCACTCTGCGACTTGGATCAGGCGCCAATCTACGTCGGTAAATCGGTTCGCAGCAAAGCCGAAGGGATACGCGCTCGCGTTCGCCGACACCTGACGAGCGCACGAAGCGACGTGGTTGCCAACCGGCAACTGGATGTGTGGGAGGTCGCGTATGTCTGGGCGTGGCCCGTTTCGAGCGAGAAACTACTCGACGACCTCGAATCGCACCTGTTCCACAAGTTCGATAGGAATCGGTCACTCGTGAACGGAACCGTTCCGCCGCAGCCTTCCAAGAAGGTTGCGGAGCCGGATCGAATAGAAGTCCAAGTGATGACCGACGCCGAACTGGCGATTCGCAGGCAACCGCGATACCGCTTCCCTCGCCAGGTGCAGCAGTTCAACCAGTTGCTTGACTATATTCTGCACACCAAGGACGAGACTCACCTACGCCGCGCGTTGGACGTACACTTTCGGCGGGTCGCCGCCTTCTACTCGCAATTCAAGTCAGGATGACCGTGTGCACCGCCGGCTACTTGGCCGCCTCGACGGAAAAGACCATGTCGCCGGCGCCGACGTTGCCGGCGGCGTCCACGACTC
>DAIOWH010000297.1:0-2813 GCA_036758585.1 Planctomycetia bacterium | reverse complement strand
ACGCCGAATGTGAACGCACAGTCGCGGCCAGCGCGAACTGGATCGCGACAAATCAGCGTGGGTCGGCGAGGGCGACGGGGGTCTGGCGAATGACCCCGCAGTCCCGGCAGAGGCAGAGCACGCGGGGAATCGCCAAGCATACCGTGACCGGCTTGCCTCCAATGGGCAAGGCGCGGAAGGAGCGATCCACCTGCCCGCGTGGTGCCAAGGGGCACCGCTACCTGACCATCGTGTTGGACTTGGAGAGCGGCGCGGTGGTGCACGTCGGCGACGGCAAGGGGGGCGAGGCCCTGAAACCCTTCTGGAAACGGCTGCGTAGTTCCGGGGCCAAGATCGAGGCGGTGGCCATGGACATGTCTCCCGCGTACATCGACGCCGTGCTCAGCTACTTGCCCAAGGCGACCATCGTGTTCGATCGTTTTCATGTGATGAAATTGTTCAATGACAAGCTGTCCGACCTGCGTCGCGACCTGCACCGCGAAGTCGTCGACAGAATGCATAAGGACGTGCTGAAAGGGACACGATGGCTGTTGCTGAAACGACCGGAAAACCTGGACGCCACGCGGAACGAGCGCGCCCGCCTGGAGGAAGCGTTGCGGCTCAACCAACCGTTGGCGACCGCCTACTACATGAAGGAAGACTTGGCCGAAGTGTGGGAACAAGACGACCACGAGGAGGCCACGGCGTATCTGCTGGATTGGGTACGCCGCGCCGAATCCTCGGGCATCCGCATGCTGAAAAACTTCGCCAAGACGATCCGCGTCCACGCCCTCCACACAGAGCAGGAGCCTACCATAGTCTCTGCACGGTTCACGGCCCTACTGTCGCAAGCCTGCGGCACCGGCTCACGAGTCGCTTTCCGGACGATGTGGATTGGCCTCTAGTTCGCGGCTATCAGGACAGCGGTGCCGCGGACGGAACGAGAGTGCCACGCGGGAATTAGGGACACACGGACGGTCGGGGGACGAAAAGGACGAAAAGACGGGGGAGGATTATACACAGAATTGGGGTCAGGTCTTGACTTTGAACTTTCCGTTCGAGCTTTGGCCGCATAGAGGAGCGATCAAAAGTTCAAAGTCAAGACCTGACCCCTCGTCCGCTTGACCCCTCGTCCGCTTGACCCCTCGTCCGCCTCCAGGGTCCGCCGATTCCTACGGTGGGGCGCTGGATCAGGTTTCGGCGGCAGGACGTGGGCAAGACCTGCTGCTCGTAGTCAACCCAGGCGACGAGCACGCGCTACGGATAGCCAACGCCTATCAGCAGCTCCGACACATTCCCGATCACAACATCGTGTTTATCGAGCCGCCGAGGCCGGACGGGTTCCTGGACATGAGTTTGGACGAACAACAGTTCTCAGAAACGATCGTGCGGCCGGTGGCGCGGGCCATCCAGGAACGCGGGCTCTCCGGCCAGATCGATTTCATCGGGGCGCTGGGGTTGCCGGTGCGGTTCAATTTCGACAACCCCGGAAACTTTGGAAGCACCCACCATCAGTCGCTCAGCTACGGCCTCACCGAATTGAATCAGTACGCGGCCGGCCTGGCGGCCGCCGAGGCGCAGTTCGTCCCGACCGCCCTCAGCGCGCGCGATCCGCGCGAAGCTATTCACAATAGTCAGACCCACGTGGTGACCTACAACGGAGGCATCAGCCGTGAGACGCACTATTACGTCGGCGGCCTGATTGCCTACTCGGGTTCGTTCGGCAACGCTGTGGACCAAGTGATCGCCAACCTGCAGCGTACAGCGGCCGCAGACGGCGCGCGGCCTGGCGGCACGATCTACTTCGAGCAGAACGACAACATTCGATCGAGTATCCGTGAAGGCCAGTGGCCGGCCGTTCAAGACGCTTTGCGTGCTCGCGGAATTCCCCTCGTAGAAGAGAGCGACATCCCGGGTGCAACGCCGCAGGGACGTTCCGACGTGCGCGGTGCAGTGGTGGGGGCAGCCGACCTCACACTCCCCAACGGATCCACCTATTTGCCAGGCTCCTGGGCCGACCATCTGACAAGTTACGGCGGCGCGTTCGGACCGGCCCAGACTAAGGCGACCGAGTTCATCGCCGCGGGCGCGGCCGCCACCAGCGGCACCGTCGAGGAACCGTACGCCATCGCCGACCGATTCCCCGCAGCTTCGATCTTCCTGGCTATCGACGATGGACTGACGCTCGGCGAATCGTTCTACCGCAACGTCCGGCGCCCGGACATGATCCAGTTCATCGGCGACCTGCTGGCCCAGCCCTACGCCGATCTGCCGCACGTGGAATTCCCCGACAGCCCGGCGGACGAACAGACCGTCAGCGGCAGCGTGTCGCTCGACGCGCGAGCCACGCTGACCAGCCCCCGATTCGCTTCCGCCATCGACCGGCTGGAACTGTACGTCGATGGACTGCTGCGCGACACCATTCGCGCTGACCTGGGCACGTTCCGCCTGGACACGACGTCGCTGGCGGATGGGCGCCACGAACTGCGCGTGCTCGCAGTGAACAACGCCGCGGCCCAGTCGGAAGGATTGGCCATTCGCGAATTTCGCCTCGGAGCCGGTCTGCTGCGCGTGCCCGACACGGTGGAAGAGCAGGCCCTGCGGCGAGCCATTCGCGTGCTGCGCGAGGAGGTCGCGCGATGCTGAGCTTGCCCTCGCTCGTGAAGATTTATCTGCATGCCGCGCCCGTCAATCTGCATTACTCGTTCGATCGTTTGGCCGGGATCGTGCGCGACGAGATGGGGCGCGATCCCTTGAGCGGGCACTTGTTCGTGTTTCGCAATCACGGCGAGCTGCGTTTAATAGGTCATGACGCAGGAAGCACTCGCACCGCA
>DAIOWH010000296.1:0-2817 GCA_036758585.1 Planctomycetia bacterium | reverse complement strand
AGCGGGCGGCGCGCGAGGCGGGGCTCACGAAGCGGGTGAGTCCGCATGTGCTGCGCAACGCTTCCGCATACTACACCACCTTTCAGAGAATGGCCTTTTTCCAGGGGAATTCGGGTTGTCCAGGAGTGGGTTTCCGCAGTTGGCGGCCTTGGCGAACTGCGTCCACTGCCGCTTGAACGTCTGGCAGTGATAGCGATTCACGCGCAATGATCCAAGGCGCAAGGGGTACGAGCTGTGCCGCTGGCAGAGTGTTCTCAGTGATCAGTCGACGGATCACGGTGTGGCTGACGTTCAGTGCCCCGGAAGCTTGCTCCACTGTGAGAAAGTCCACACCTTTCTCATAGTTCGGAAGCCGATGGTAATAACGGATGTTCGCGACGCTGTGCGACCGCCATGTCTTACCCGTGCCAGTGCGATAGCCCAATCGATTGAGTGTGGCCGCAGTCGTTTGATCCGTGCACACTTTCGACAGTTCGCGGATCAACTCGATCACGTCCGCGTCGGCTGCCCGACGATGCGGGCCCGATTTCGTCCGCTTCACGTTCAGTTCCGTGTGCACGCCCCCTTGCCAATGCAGCACAAGAACGTGCTGGGTCCGGTCGTCGTTGTCACGGATCACGATCTCGCGCAACGCCGCTCGAAGCAGTCGCTTCTTTAGTTCGACGGTTGCCACCGCGTGGTTCCACAACGATGGCAGGTCCGTTCCCAGCGCGAGCAATCGCTCTCGCTCCTGCTCGGTTACAGGTTCGTGCGTTTGTTCCAGCTCGGCCAATTCCGCTTCCAGTGCGCTCACGCGACCGAGCGCCGCGTTCCAGCGGTTTTCCAGTTCGCCGGCCACGAGACGGTTCGCCGGGTCCACGGCGTCGTATTGACGACGCGCCCGGTCGGCTTCGTAACGGGCTTGCTCCAAAGCGAGTCCCAGCGACTGCCGTTTCTCACGCTGCTGGTCGCTGAGTTGTTCCAATGCTTCCCACGCCGCTTGCACGCCCGCCGGCTGCACGATTTCCAGCAATTGTTCCGAGATCGCTCGATCGATACGCCAGGCTCCGAGCGACTGACACGCGGCCGAACCACGATCCGTGCGTCCGCCATGACAAGCGTAGCGCGGCTGCTTGCCGCCTTTGCCACTGTAGCTGACGAACATCATCCGCCCGCAACGTCCGCACCGCACCAACCCGGACAGCAGCGCGCCGCCCTTCTTCGCCGCGCCTCCGGTCTCGCCCGCGCTCATGGCCGTGTTCTCCCGCAACGTTTCCAGGTTCGCTTGATAGTCTTCCCAGCGAATGTAGCCTTCGTGGTTATCGAGTAGCAGAATCTTCCATTGCCCGCGCGCTTTTCGCCGCCGGCCCGTCTGCCGCGGCCGTCCATTCTCGATCACTGTGTTGGCCGTCGTGCGACCGTAACCCAGCGCGCCGGCGTACGTCGGATTGCTGAGGATTTGGCGGACTCGACTCTCGGTAGGTAACGCCCAGGTCACGTCGCGGCCGCGCGTGCCGCCCACGACACTCGGCAACAGCACATTTTCGTCGCGATACCACAGCATCGTCTGTCGCGCGCTGCCCAGTTCGCGGAACTTGCGGAACACGCCCGCCACGGCCTCTTGCACACGGCGGTCGGGCGTTTTCTCCAGGCGATCGTCGTCGCTGCGCACGAAGCCCACAGGTACTTCCCACAGCGCGTGGCCGCGCGCGATTTTCCGTTCGAAGGCCACGCGGGCACGCTGGCGAAACAGCGACAGCTCGAACTCGCTCATCGTCCCTTGCAGACCCAGAAGGAGACGGTCGTTAATGTCGTGTGGATCGTACACGTTGTGGTCGTCAATGATCAACGTGCCGGTCATCGCGCACAGGTCAAGCAGATGGTGCCAATCCTGGTTGTTGCGTGCCAGCCGCGAGGCTTCCAGGGCCAGCACGGCACCGGCCTCTTGCTGACAGATGGCGCCCAGCAACTCGCCGAAACCCGGGCGCTCGACGAGACCGCTGCCGCTCTTGCCCAAGTCTTCATCGATGATGACCACGCCGGCAAAACCGAGTTGGCGTGCACGGTTGGCCAGCGCGTATTGGCGTTGCTGGCTCTCACGGTGCACACGAACTTGCTGTGCCGTGGATTGCCGTACGTAGACGTAGGCTTTGCGGGCGAGATGTTCCGGCGTCAATTTGTCGCTGGTATTCATGAGTTCCTCCTGATGAGGGATGAACGTTCAGCATCGGCGTCGCGACCCACGGCCCGTTCTTCACGGGCGACTGGGTGCTCGTCGCGAGCGACCTCCCGCTCGTCGAGGACGACTTGGTACAGCAATTGTCGAATCGCGACTCGGCACTCCTGCTGTTGCTTGTCGCTGAGATGATTCCAGATTTCGAGCCGACTGCTCGTCATCGGAAAAGTTAGAGTCCGTTGGCCCGACCGAGTCTTTCTCGCACGGCTGAAGTGATTCATGACGACCTCCTTGTTTCATTGAGGAGTCGTCAGCAGAACGGACCGGCGTCCGTGGCGACAAGAGGTGTGAGTCAACGAGCTGCCGCAGTTCACTTAACGCAATCAGATCGAGTCGCGGTTTCGATTCGACAACGAGCCGCTGGCAACCTGCGGGATCGAGCATCCAGGCAGGTACGGCGATCGAAGTTCGTTCGTCAAGTCGGACGACGAACTGCTCCCCACCACGATACCTCGACCTCCGCACGATGTGTCCATGGTAGTTGTAGAACGGATGGTACCGATAAGAGATCGTCACCGCAGACGACGAATGAGCAGTGTGAGGAGACGCTGCGGCATTCATTCGCCACGCACCTGCTGGCGGACGGCTATGACATTCGAACG
>DAIOWH010000295.1:0-2940 GCA_036758585.1 Planctomycetia bacterium | reverse complement strand
AGTGGTTCAACACAAATTCACTGGAGTTCAGCAACGCCCAGAAAATGTCCTGGTACCCGGCGATTGGGTCCTTGTCTTTGGAACTGGCCAGCGTGTCTTGCAGCAGCATCGCGGCCAGCTTGGTCTCACGCTGGTTGGGGTATCGGCTCACGGCAGAGAGATACAGGTCGTTGAGCAGTTCGATGTCGCCGGATCGAGCCTTGCCGCGCGACTTGCGTTGTTGTTCGAGAATCTGGTCGACGCTCTCGCGCAGGTAGCTGCCCGAGTTCATCGAGATCGCTCGACTCATCAGGTCTCCGTTCATCAGGAACAGGGCCTGAGGCACCGTGCCGTTGAACGTGTCGGCTTCGGCGTTCTCGTCATTGTTGAACGCGATGGTGAATTGTCTCAGCAGGTTGTTCTTCAGACGCGGGGCGTCTTCCCAACTCTTGGCCCCGATGCGATCGGCCTTGGTGGCGACCATGATCGAGTCAAACATCTGTTCGGGCGAGAGTTGCTTGAGCGGGTAGTGGCTGAAATACTGATCGTCTTCCTTGTTGCTGTCGTTGGTCTGGCTCGACAGGCTGTAGGGCTTGCTGAGCGTGATCCAGGCGATCAGGCGTTTCAGGTCGTAGTTCGACTCCTTGAAATGTTCGGCCAGGCGTTCGAGCAGTTCCGGATTGCTGGGCGGGTTGTGTTCGCCCAGGTCGTCCATCGGATGAACAATGCCGCGGCCAAGGAAGTGGGCCCACATGCGATTGACGATCGCTTGGGCAAAGTACTCGTTCTTGGGGCTGACGATGAACTTGCCCAGTTCCTGGCGCAGATTCATTTCGGGTACGGGTTCTTCGAACTTGCGTCCGTCGAGCAGCCGGGGCGGCGTGACCTCGACGAACCCGTTGCGCTTGTCGAAACGCACGAACAGGTCATCGCCCGGCTCGCGGTCGGTCAGTTCGGCGAAGAGGAATCGCCGCCGGCCGACGTCGTTCACATCGTTATGTTCTTGGCGACGAAGGCCGCGAAAGAAGGCGTTCATGCCCCAGAACGACTCTTGCTTGCGGTCGTTGAACGGGTGGTCATGGCACTGCGTACACTGCACCTGCACACCGAGGAACAGCCGCGTCGTGAATGCCGTCGCCGGCACGGCCTGGTCGTTCATGTGGGCCATAAGAAAATTCGTGGCGCCGTTGAACGGAACGCCGGCTTGGACCGACTCGGGCGTCGAGCCGCCCGTGGCGGTGACGAGCTCATACACCAGCTTGTTCCAGGGCTTGTTTTCGGCGAACGAGTCGCGCAGGTACTTTTGCAAGCTGT
This sequence comes from Planctomycetia bacterium, assembly GCA_036758585.1. GTDB lineage: Bacteria > Planctomycetota > Planctomycetia > JALXBF01 > JBGPMX01 > DAIOWH01. The sequence continues at coordinate 1,647 of DAIOWH010000295.1, read as the reverse complement.
CCCTGTCCACGTTGCGTGCACCAGGCCGGCGGCCGACCAGGTGGTTCGACCAGATGCCGGCCCAGTAGGGACCGTACGTGTCGCTGTTCAGCAGTTCCTTGATGAGCTTGACCTTCTTGTCCCGCTCGCGGCTGCGGATGTATGCCTCGGCCTTCTCGGCCGGCGGCACGTGACCGACGATGTCGAGATACGCGCGGCGAATGAACTCGCCGTCGGTCGCCGGCGAGGACGGCTTGATGCTGTTCTCTTCCCACACGCTCTCAACAAGCTGATCGATCCAACTGGCGTCGTCGACCGAGTCGACCCGAGTGCTGTTGGGGCGAAATGCCGTGGCCACGGCGGTGTCAGCGGGCGTCGGAGTTTCCGGCGTCGGGGTCGGTTCCGGTGCAGGCTCGGTTTTCTCCGCGTCGCCTGGGCCCTTGTCGACCGCCATCTCGGACGAATCGCCGGCGTCGTCCATCGGGGACCCCGCGCCACCAGCCTTCTTGCGGCGCACGAAGTTTGGCTTCTGGGGTGCGTCTGGGGTTTGGTCAGGTTGCGCGACTACTTTCGGCGGGACCGCCGGCCGCCCGTTCTGCGCGACTTGCGGCGTCTGGCCGACGTGTTGGAATACGTAGACTGCGATCGCGACGAGCACGCACGCGGCCAAGGCCATCGGCCCCCAGGCAAATCGCCAGCCGCGCTGCGGCGACTGAAGTTGGGTGCGAATGGTCAGGCGTTCCAAGTCGGTCAGCGCGGGGCAAGGTTCCTTCCGAAGGTCTTCGGCGAGTGACGCGGCGAGTTGGCGAATCTCTTCGACCGCACGGCGACTGGCCGCACAGCCTGCGAGCTGCGACTCCACGGCCGCCCGTTCAGCCCCGTCGAGTTCGCCGAGCGCGTAAGCCGTCAGACGTGGATCATTCGTATCGGGTTTCATTGTGACTCCTCGTCTACTTCGTCGCGGCCTTGGTTGCGATTCGTTCGCGGATCGTCTTGAGGCCCGTGTGGATCAGGAAGCCGACATTGCTTTCGCTCAAACCCGTCACGCGGCTGATCTCGCGATAGCTGAAACCGTTTTGAAACTTGAGGCGGATGACTTCCTGCTGATTGTCGGGAATCGTGTCGAGCACTCGCAGCACATGCGACACGGCGTCGCGGTGCTCAGCGACTGCGGCGGGCCCCGCATCGCGGCTCTCATGTTGGTCCAGACGCGACTGACCTAACGCAGCCATCCGACCTTCCTTCCTTCGCACGTCCACAGCCCGGTTTCGACAGACCGTGAACAGCCACTCCGCCACATGCTCACCGATGCGAGCGGGCGTCTCGGCGCAGAGCCGCACGAAGGTCTCTTGAACGACATCTCGAGCCCGCTCCACGTTGCCGGTCAGCCGCTGGGCGTACCGGACCAGTGGGCCTTCAAATCGCTCAACCACCTCGCGTAACCAATCGGCGTTGCTCGGCGCTGGGTTGTTCGGCATCGGCGCTCAGGACGCCCGTCCGGTCCTGCCCTCTATCACGTTTGAAAGGCCTTTTTCTTAGACGGCTGCTTGAGAATTCTGTCCAAAACCCCTGGCACGATTCAACTTGGATCTCGCCGGGGACGACTTTTTCGCATATCGTTTGGGCATGTGGCCCGACCGCGCCCAGACCGATGAACTGTTGCGCCTG
>DAIOWH010000294.1:0-3089 GCA_036758585.1 Planctomycetia bacterium | reverse complement strand
CTACTCGAAATGTTCCTTGGAGTCAAGAAACGACTCCCGTCCCCTTTTCCGGTCCCCGGATGGCGGCCGTTGGAACGGTTCAACACATGGTACACCAATCCACCTTGGATCGACCGGGCGCGTCGTGGCATGGCGAGACGCTACTCGAAATGTTCCTTGGAGTCAAGAAACGACTCCCGTCCCCTTTTCCGGTCCCCGGATGGCGGCCGTTGGAACGGTTCAACACATGGTACACCAATCCACCTTGGATCGACCGGGCGCGTCGTGGCATGGCGAGACGCTACTCGAAATGTTCCTTGGAGTCAAGAAACGACTCCCGTCCCCTTTTCCGGTCCCCGGATGGCGGCCGTTGGAACGGTTCAACACATGGTACACCAATCCACCTTGGATCGACCGGGCGCGTCGTGGCATGGCGAGACGCTACTCGAAATGTTCCTTGGAGTCAAGAAACGACTCCCGTCCCCTTTTCCGGTCCCTCTTGCAAGCAGAGAGAACATCTTTTCCGCAACCCCCCCCGCGCATCAAACGTTTCACCCAATTCCCACATGGCGGTCTCTCAGTCATGGATTGTGCGCACTTCGGACGAGCGAATCACCCATTGTCCGTTCTTCAGTTGATAGACCTTCTTCGCGAAATACAGGTTGACGTCCAGCTTCGATTCGAGTTTGGTTTTCTTCTCAACGAAGCCAATCACCGTAACGGAGGACTGGTCGACCGGCTGTGGAATCCTGGACCATGCAATTACGTTGTTCTTTTCTTGGTCCTGCGCCTTTTCCTGGTGAATGTTGATGATCCCCAACGGAACCCTTGGGCCGTAGTCCTCAGTAAAGACAAGCAAGAGGTAGGTCAAGAACAAACTATCGCGCTGCCCGTCGCCCTTGTCACAGAGCAGCCATTTGCACAAACGATCGTACTGGGACTTAGGTGCATCGTCATCACCTGCGATCGGCAGGTAGATCGTCTCAAAAAAACGCCGCTCGGAATCCGTCAACTGCGCGAGGATGGCCTCGGCAAGTCTATCCTGCTCCGGTGTCGCCGTACCGCAAGCCGTGTTGAGGAGAACGACAGCCGCGAGACTGACTACAAGCAGGCGCTCGTGCGACGAAGAGCTAGGAAGAATGGCTACTCGATTCATTGGTTGTAGACTCCGTAAGGCCCTGGGCCTGATGAGTGTATTGTGAAACCACGCGACTTCATGCTCACTTCTTTTTTTCCAGCGTCTGGAAGATCTCTTGAAGTTTGTTCGCGTCCAACTCGCCGGGGATGGTTATGTCAAAGGACTCCGTCCAGTTCCCTATGGGTGGTGGGCACTGGCATTGTTCAGGCAAGCACATCCCGATACTTCCGCTGGCGTTGATACTGAGTGTGACGACAAATGTCGCGGTGCAGGCGATGTATGGAATCTTGTACTTGATCGTGGACTTTACCGTTCCATTGACTGTGACCTTTGCCATGTCACAGCACTTCTGCCCTGAACCACAGTCCACTGCCAAAGTGGAAGCCCAGGGCAGGTACTTGCCCAACTCTTGATTCGCTGTCTGTAGAATCTGTTTCTCTGTCACCAGGAAACAGCCCGCGCCTTTTTGTGTCACCGGCTTGCCGGCGCTACCGCCGACCTTAATAGTCAACTTACCACATGGCATAGGTAGGGGCAGCAGCGGGAATTCGCCGCTGGGATCAGCTAGGACCGGCGGGCGATTGGCGACGTATGGATACAGGTTGTCTCCTGACACTTCGACCAGGGGATCTCGACTCAAGAATCGCCCTGCCTGTGGAGAGTGATAACGTGCCCGGAAGTAGTACAATAACGTTTGCGCGTCCCATTCCCTTCCTGTAAACAGTCGCACGTTCTGCACGGTGCTGGAACCGTTCACGTTTCGCACGTCGTCCGCTGTGCCATAGACCGTGTCCGCACCAGGAAGCCAAATGATCGGGCGACCGTAGGCGTCGTAAAGATACCGCTCGGAAAAGTTGCGGCTGGCGTCAGACAGGCCGAAGACGGAGTGCAGGGAGTTCGCATGGTAGAACAGGCGTTCGCCGGAATCGGTCGCGGAGCCGTTGGCGTTCAGGTCGCGATCGAGTGTGAGGGCCTCGTCGATGTACAGGCCGTAGGTGTATTGGAGAGCGAGGGGTTCGGAACCGCCGGAGGGTTCGCGCTCTTCGATGACGCGCTGACCGTCGAGGTAGTAGTGAACGGTGACGGCCGGGTCGGTGCCCACGACGTAGATGCGGAGGATGCGGCGGCCGACGGCGTCGTAAGAGTACCGGCCGACGACGATGCTATCGGACCTGCGAGTCACGGTGCGCAGGCGGTTCTCGGCGTCCCAGGCGTAGATGTACGTGCCGTCGTCGGTGAGGTTGCCGTTGGCGTCGTAGACCAATTCGACAGGCGGGCCGCCCGTCCCCACGGTAGCGATCTGGTTCAGGTTGTTGTGCGATCGGTTCTCAGTTGTCGGTGTGCCACCGGTTGTCGTCACGTTCGTCGGCCAGTTGCCGGGGCCGTCGAGCGTCCAATCTTGGGCCTGAAGGAGGCCGGGCGTCGTCGTCGGAGTTGTCACTTCCGTCAGCGTACTGTTCAGGGTGCCGCGGTCGAATTCGTTGAGGCGGTACGATGAATCGTAATCGTAGGCCTCGCTGTTGCCGGTGTCGTTCATCCGGGCCTCGGAGAGTTTGTTGTCGGCCGCGTCGAAGGCGTGCTGGAAGCCGACGACAGAGTTCGTAGAGACGTAACTGGTCACGAAGCCGCTGGAATCGAGGTTCGCTTCGAGCCAGCGGTGCGAGGCCGTACGCTGCAGACCATCGTAGCCGCGGAGTTGTCCCGCCGGCATGTCGGGCTGATTGGCAGACGCCGTGCGGGCATCGTTCAGGTGAGTCAGCACGAGGTCGTTTTGATACGCCATTTCCAAAACGCGATCGGTGCCGATGTAGCGCCAGGTGGCGATCGGGGCGAATGCCCCGCTGTCTTTCAGCGTCTTGAGCCGGTCGAGGTCGTCGAAGGTTGATTCCACCACGCGGCCGTTGGGGTAGGTCAGGCCGGTGCGGTTGTGGTCGGATTCCCAGGCGGAACTGGTGACGTAGCGCTCGGTGCC
>DAIOWH010000293.1:0-3154 GCA_036758585.1 Planctomycetia bacterium | reverse complement strand
ATCATCGCGCACCGTAGCCCGACGCGCAAGCGAGGCGGTTTCCGGTAGTTCCTCGTTTCCGGTAGTTCCTCGCTTGCGCGTCGGGCTTCGGTGAGCAAAATAGCCCACTACGCACCCTGGGACTGTTCGGGCCCCAGAACATGACGTGCTCGTCGCCTTTGTTGCCGAACCAGACTTCGCCGGTTTTCGGCGGAGTGGGGCCCGGTGTTACTGACTTTGGGCGGCCCTCGCTCGACGCGATACTCAATTGCATGACGATCGCGGCGACTGCCAACGTCGCCCAGACGATCAGCATGGCCTTCGGCGAACTCAAGAAACCGAGCTTCGATTCGGCCTTGGTCTTCTCAATTCGCCAGTGAACGTAGTACGCCAAGAGCCCGATCGCGGCGACCAACAACGACGATGCGAGCAGGTTGATGTGCTGACGAAACGGCACGTTCGGCTCCGGGTAGGTTTCGTACGTGAACCACGGCGACGGAGTTCCGATTCGAACGCTGACCGCGCGTCGGCCCTCCACGTCGCGACCCGAAAAATGGAACGAAAGAAACATGATCAAGCAAATGAAGTGGAGCAGCATAAGTACCGTCTGCACCGCCCGCGTGAACCAGCGATCGCGCTCGGCCCACCACTCATGCCACGCCCGCGCCAGCGTGCCGCTGGGAGGAATTGCCGGTGCGGGTGGCTGGGGTCGAGTCTGCGAGCCCCCAGCGGGAACTTGCTCGCCGCGCGAGGGCTGGGGGCTCGAAGACTCGACCCCAGCCACCCGGCCCGCAATTGAGCGCCACGCCGCGCGGCCAGCGAAGAACCAGACGATCTGCGCAGCCAGCACATCGAGAATCAGAAAGTTCATATCGGGGCGAGTGGCCGGATCGGGTGCGATGATGTCCACAAGGATGCCTTCCCTGTAGACATACCCCGTGTTCTCTTTCGCCCAGATCGCGGCCTGCGCGCCGTGCGTCAGCGTGCCTACGATGCCGCCGAGAATGAGCAGCGGGAAAAAGAACGCATCGGCCACGGCGAGCGGCAGGCCGACGATTCTGCCGCCGGACCGTTTGATGTGCTGGATGGAGAGTGCTCCGAAAACCGTCGTGCCGATCGGCGCGCCCGCACCGATCGCCAACAACGCTCCCATGAATAGCGTGACGATGAGCGGCGGTTCTTCGTAGATCACATCGGTCGGCTTCGCCGTCCCGCTCCAGACCCGATTCAAGCCGATGAAGTAGAGCGTCGGGAGAATCGTCAGCAAACCGAACAATGCCCAGACGGCGCCGGCGATCGCGAAGCGGCTGAATCGTGGCTGTATCGTAGGGTGGGCCAAGTCTTCGCGGCCCACCATTTTCCCTGGATCTTGCGTCGCACTCATTTGAATTGCGCGGCGACGTGTGGCCCAGTTCGCCATCAAGGCGAAGAACCCGAGCACAGGGAGTACGATCCCGCCGCCCTGCACCAGCAGGATCGGCCCTTCGCGGTAATTCCCCTTCTGGCCAAACACGACATGAACTGTGGCCGTCGCAGCCATCCAAATCACAAGCAGCACGAGCATCGGCCAGCCGACCCATTTGCCAAAGCCCGGCTGCGGCGACATCCAGAAGTTCGCCAGGTCGCGGAGTCGATCGACCGGTTCGCCCATTGCTGGCGGCGTCGCAGAAGAATGGTGGGCCGCGAAGACTTGGCCCACCCTACCCGGCTGCGGCGATCGTGAGATTGTCTCCACATCCGTCTTCACCTCGCTGGCCTGCTGATACCGCCGCTGCGGCTCCTGCTCCAGCGCCCGCAGTACAACCTCGTCGAGCCGGACGTCCACCTGGACCTTCTGCGACGGCGGGGCGAAGCGGCCACGCGGCAACTCGCCGGTGAGCATCTCGTAGAACACAACGCCGAGCGAGTAGATGTCGGCCCGGTGGTCCACCTTCAAGGGGTCGTCCATCTGCTCCGGGGCCATGTAGTTCGGCGTGCCCATCACCTGCCACGGGCCGGTCAGCGTGTAGTCGCGCGGCGTGGCAGGCGAGCCGCCTGCACCCCGTAAAAGTCTCGCCAGCCCGAAGTCGGCGATCTTCAGCCGGCCCCGCTTGTCGAGCAGGATATTTTCCGGCTTGATGTCGCGATGCACGATCCCCTCGTCGTGCGCGAACTGCAGCGCCTCGCAAATCTGCGGCACGACTTTCAGGGCCTCTTCCGGTTTGCACTGTCCGCTACGGATCAGCTCGCGCAGGTTCACGCCATCGACGTACTCCATGATGAAGTAGTACAGGCCTTTGGAGTGCGGTGGCTTGACACCGCTTTCTTTTTCTGTGTGAGCTTGCTTAGCACGGTCAACGTCTTGCGGGCCGGGAGGCGTGCCGCCAGCCATCCAAAGCGGTGTCGAGCCACCGCACTGCTCCGAAAATAGATAGGCTAAAAGTGGTCTCGGGCGCGCAAACCCCCTTTCCCCACAGGATGTGGGACGGGTGGCTTGGACTCACGTGCCCCTAAGGGCGCCGGATCACATGCCGTGGAGGACGAGCTCGCACCGAACCCGGTTTAATGGTGCAGCAGACATCGCCTCGGTCACGATCATAACAATTTTCATGATCCCGGGTGCCACGAAGTGGCATGAAGGACTCCAAAGGGGTCTGGCCGAAATCATACACCGCGACGATGTTGGGATGATTGAGCTTCGCCAGCGCTCGTGCTTCGCGTTGGAACCGTTCGGCGAATGTCGGATCACGAGCAGCGTCGGGCGGCAAGATTTTCACGGCGACGAGTCGATCCAAGCCCGGCTGGCGAGCCTTGTAGACCGCTCCCATGCCCCCTTGGCCGAGCAGTTCGATGATTTCAAGTTGTGGAAAGTGCTTGGCCAGCTCGTCGGGCGTGGGGGCCGTGAAGTGGCCCTGGTACGAGGGCGGAATCGCGGGACCGCCACCACCAGCACCTCCACCGGAATCGTTCGACGGCGGCGTGGTCGGCAGGGCGTGAATCAGCAGGCACTTCGGGCACAGCCCTTCCGGGGCGTCCGCCGCCAACTCCGTTCCGCACTGGGGGCATTGTCGTGTTTCGGCCATGATGGAAGAGCCTCGCGTGATCGTTTCACCCTTCCATGAAGCAAACGCACGGAAAGGTTACACGATCGCTCAGCGAAAGTCGCTTTTCGCTCCGCGAATAGGCCCGCTTTCGC
>DAIOWH010000292.1:0-3188 GCA_036758585.1 Planctomycetia bacterium | reverse complement strand
AGTTTTTCAGCATGCGGATGCCCGAGGATTCGGCGCGGCGTACCCAATCCAGCAGCTACGCCGTGGCCTCCTCGTGGTCGTCTTGTTCCCGCCGGTGGTGATCACGAGCGTGCCGTCGACGTCGATCGTCGCTTCGCGAAAGAATTCTCCCCCAGACGGCTGCCGCCGCCACACCGTGATCCGCGCGTCGTCGATCGCGTCGAGCAGGCTCCGCACGTCGTCGGCCTGGAAGCGGCGGCAAAAGTCGCCCGCCGTCGTCGGATCGGGCGTCGCGTCGGCGCCGAGCGCGTCCAAGAAACCCGCGTCGTTGCGTCGCAGTTCCATGTCCTGCATGCAATCGCCGTCGCACCACGCGTTGATCGCGAAGTTGAGCACGTGATCGCTCTCGTGATACGGAAAGTGCACGCGAAGCAACTGGAGCCGCCGGTCAATCGCGTCCACCAGTCCGACATCGTCCGCCAGCCGCACGAGCAAGGGCGCGCCGTTGCCCAGGCCGCCATACAGCGAATCGTCACCGGCCTGGCCGCCGATCGTGTCGCTACCTTCACCGCCCACGACTGAATCCAGGCCGTCGCCGGCATCGATGGAATCGTCTCCCGCGCCGCCCTCGATGCAGTCATCGCCCGCGCTACCCACCAGCGTGTCGAAGCCGTCCGAACCGAACAACGAGTCGTTGCCAAGTCCGCCATCGAGCGAGTCATCGAGGTCGCCGCCATCGAGCGAATCGTCGTCGTCGCCGCCGCCCAACGTATCGTAGCCATCACCGCCTTCGACGGTGTCGTAGCCTGTCCCGGCGTCGATCGAATCGTCGCCCGTGGCGCCGATGATCAAGTCGTCGCCATCGCCGCCGGTCACGACATCGTCGCCGCTGGCGGCCAGCACCACGTCATCACCGCCAGCCCCATCCACCGAGTCCTTGCCGGCGCCCGCGTAGATGGGCGGAACTAAACGGGACTGTCCCCCTTCTGCCCCCCCACAAGTGGTTGGGCGTGCTGTTCCGCAGCCGCTCGACCGCGTCGCGAGAGAGCGAACTGGTCGTGTTCCTGACTCCAGCCCCATTCAAAAGAGCTGCGTCCCCGTTCTGCGCCCCAATACCGGGCCCATGCCCGTTTCCGTCTGTCGGATTATCCTCCGCCGCATTCTGTAGGAGTCGTAGTACTTTTGCCTCCGGTAGCCATACCTCTTCAATCGAGCCGCTGTCGAGCTGGACAATCAGATACCGACCAACTGTCCCATAGCTGCGCTCGTGAATCGCTCTCGTTCCAACCAATATGACACGCGCGTCTTGTCCGAAGTCCTCGAAGGTCCAACGCACCGATACAAATGAGAAAGCTTCGTCCAGAGGACGGGGTACTAACTGCTCGTCCCCATATTTGACGAGAACGAATCGCAAGTCATCCCACGCTGTCGGCAATTGTCCCTCGTGTTGGTGGACGAATAGGGAAACTGCCAACCGCAAGAGACGTGCATCTTGCAGCTTGGGCGACCTGCGCTCATCGGCGCGACGTCGCTGCCAACAGGGAACGCACAGGAGCCCACACACAAGCACGGCGCACACAGCGCATCCAATACGACTGTGCTTATTCATTCCACTTCTTCGCCTCTCGAAACCTTCGCAAAGTGCGATGAGTAAAGACATCGATGATTCTGTCATTACCTGCTCGCATCAGCCCAACTTCGGCATGATCTTCATCGCCGCTCCTTCCGCCGGGTAGCAAATACCCCCAGCAGAAGCTCGCGCCGTTCGAGGCATGGTGACAATTACCGAGCCGCTAGCCGGATTGCAATGAAAAAGTAGAATGTCCCCTTTTCCCCTTCCCGAAAGTGCAGTTCGTCTTCGTCGAAGGGAAAGAATAGTTGTCGCCGATCACCCACCCTTTCGGCCCCCTTCCTGCCTACTTCGTTCAATAAACATCAATGCTTCAGATCGAACCTGGTCAGACGAATCGTTGGCCATCTCGTATAGGTCGGACAGTGCCTTCAATGCGACTGCGTTATCCTGGGCGTTCGCAAAAACGTGCCATAGACCCATTGGAACCAGGCTTCGTGCCTCCTGACCTTTGACGTTCATAAGACGGCATAAGGCCGCCAACCCATCGGCCCCTCCGTAGTATTCGCCCATTAGTTCGGCGATGACGAAGCACGACATCCAATCCCTGAACTTTGGGAACGCTTTCTCCAGAGCAGCCAGGAGTATTTTCTGTTGTGCATCTGAGAGAAGCGCCCAGTCAGACTCTATGAGCAGCAGCAGGTGATAGGATCCGAGCATCCCTAGGAACTTGTCGCACTCCAGAACGCCGACGATCAGACCGATCAATTCGTCACTGAAACAGCCCACATCAGACGATGCGCGTTCTCGGTAGCAGAACGTGGCGATTTTCGACACACACGACTCCAAACGGTCGCCGTCACCGTCTTCAATGGCCCTCCGGATTTCAACCATCGAATCGGGTTCCATGTGCATTTTCCAGTCCGTTCGTGACCGACCTGTATTGCGAGTACAGTGAACCCAAGCCTAGTCGGCAAAGTAGAGGATCAATCCACCAATCAGACCGATTGCTCCGGTCACCACAATCAGCGGGTCATCGACAACTCCGATCACTGTCGTATCATCGGCTACAAGAACCGCGCTTCCGCTCACACCTACCATGACCATCGTGCCTCCAATTGCCGCCAACGAGAATCCAGCAACCTTTTTTGGGTTTGGCCTTGGAACCGACACAGGTACTGGCGAAGGAGTCGGTGGATCTTGGCATTTCCATGAGTATTCCCCTATGAGTTCGGCCAGTCGCCTCTTGTGCATGTTAATGATCATGTCATGCCCTCTTCTGCTAAGGCTCGGTTTGAGCTTGTCACCGGGACATTTTCCCGGCAACCCAAGCGGGTCGCGCCTGAGTTCGCCAGCCCTCTTGCTGATTTCCTTCCTGATGTTATCAATCTTGTTCCGAAGCGCGACGCATTCTGGGTCGGTCGGTTTCTTCGGATATCCTCCTGGCAGGCCCGGCAATCTCGGGCTCACGATCAACCCAAATGGATCGACTGCATGACCAGGATCATTCCGAACGTAGACGTACAAGTTCGGCCCATCGGCGTCAAAGAACGGATCTCGGCTAAGGAATCGCCCGAATTCAGCGGGACCGGAAAAGGGGACGGGAGTCGTTTCTCGGGTAGTGGACATCGTTTGGGGG
>DAIOWH010000291.1:0-3356 GCA_036758585.1 Planctomycetia bacterium | reverse complement strand
TGCGGTGCGAGTGCTTCCTGCGTCATGACCTATTAAACGCAGCTCGCCGTGATTGGGTTCGCGACATTCCGAAAAATTTCGAAAATATTTTTCGCCGCGGCTCGCCGCGCCGCTACGACCGCACGTGCGCGGCTACGACCGTGCCGCGTGCCGCTACGACCGCGCCGCGTGCGCCGCGCGATGCGCCTCCAGCGAGAATCGTTTGTGCCGCCGCACGCTGTCGGCGTCGATCCCCCAGAGCAACAACGACAGATCGGTGACCGAGACTTGCACCGCTCGTGCATCGGACGAGACGACGGGGAACTTGAACACGCCGCGCTCGAGCCGCTTGTACACAATCGTCCAGCCGTCGTCGTCCCAGAACAAGAGCTTCACGCGGTCGCCGCGTCGATTGCGAAACACGAACAAGTGCCCGCTCAAGGGATCGCGCCCCATCTCGTCGCGCACGATCCCGGCCAAACGATCGAACGAGTAATGCAGATTGACGGGCGCGGCATGCAGATAAATCTTCACGACCGAGGGCAAGCTCAGCATCGCGCGACCTCCTCGCGAAGCACGCGAATGGCTCGCCGCAGGGCCTGCTCCTCCACCGTGTCGGGCACGCGCAGCAGACCGGCTCCGAGGCGAAATTCGAAGCACGACGCCGGGAGCGGCTCGGCCATGAGTTGCACGGGTACGAACGCCCGCCGGCCCGGCGCGTGGCCGCGTACGGATTCGCCGTCACCACACGGCTGGCCGGTTGCGGATTCGCCGTCGCCCCGCGCCTGGCCGGTTGCGGATTCGCCGTCGTCACACGGCTTGTGAATTCTTCGCCGCTTCGTCGGCCCCCGCCGTGCTCGGCGGAGACCAGGTGGAGCCATCTTGCGTACTCGATCACGCCTGGTCAGTTCTCGACGCCACCAGAAGAACGTGTGCTCCTGGACCGCCTCAGAGCGACAGAATTCTCGCACGGACAGGCCACTTCGCTGAAAGTTCCGCAGTCGCTCTCGCCAGCGGCGCTCCAACGCCAAATCGAATGCTCTCGGCATGCTGACCTCCTGGACTTCGAGTAAGAATGGATCTCGACTCCCAGGTTAACATGCCTGGCAAGAACGCATTCGGCCGGACGGTTACGAAACTGGTCGCGTTGCCGAGCGGGTCGCTAACGCCCGCCACTTGCTCCGACTTCAATCTCCGGAAAAAAGTAGAATGTCCCCTTAATCCCCCCCGACTTCAATCCCCTGTTCGCCCTTGTTCGCCCTTCGGTCGCCGCCATGCCCGTCCGATTGGTCTACCCGTGGCGAGTTCGCAACACGCCGAAAGTAAGAGGCCTGCAGCGATAGAGTACACTCCACACCTCCCTAACCTCGCGATGAGAAACCCCGGCCAAAACACCATTCCTAACAGCCAACCAAATGTCGCCACCAGGTAGCCCACGAGGAATGAGAGGTATGCCATCCTTGGCGACCTGTTCGGCGCGCGTTGGAGAGAAGCATTTGTCGAAAACCAGAGCGCGGAAAGAACTAGGTACTCGTACAACTTCATTTCAGAGAGAAGTAGGGCGAGTGTGATTGCGCCCCACATGAGCAGTCCCACACGAACTCTGCGCCGTCGTTCCGATAGTATCTCGTTCGGGACCTCCCTCAACCCCCCGCTATCATCTTGGCCACGTGTTGATTCCATGGAGTCCGAGACCAACAATCACTCCCGAGACCACAGCCGTTCTCAAACATTGCATTACTGCCGTATCAAGGTCTTGCTGCGATGTGGGACCAACCGCCACTACCGCGCCTGTGCAGAGTACAAAGACGGCCATGCCCGTCAGCACACCGCCCGCGATCGGCACTCCTGGGTGCATGGGCGGTCCAGGGGGCCCGGCATGCCCAGAGGGGGGCCCGGTGACGCCACCGGCCACTCCGGCACCTGCCGATACGAGTTGAGATACGGCTGATAATAGGTCCGACAAGGGTGGAAGCGAAACGGGATCTCCTATGGAAGGAGTTGGAATAGTGATGGGCCCGAAGGACGGCCCAATGAGTATGGCCGGTGGTGAGGCGGGAGGCGCGGTGGTAATCCCGCCCGTGCCTCCGACGCCCGTTCCTGCACCAGGTGCTCCTCCACCGCCGGGGGGTGAACCAGCGCCAGGCCCTCCGGTCGAACTACCTCCCAAAGGAGGGGTGGCAGAACCGCCAAAACCGAATAGCCACGCAATGTAAGCCGTAAAACCCATACCGGCGGCACCTTTGCTAGCCACGTCGGCCGCGCCAAGCGATGCCGCTCCAGCCTTGCCAGCCCCCGCACCAAGAGCTCCGGCTCCAACCTTGCCACTCAGTGCCTCCGCCACCGCCGCCGGGGTTAGTGGGTGCCCTGCTGAACCATGACCCGTCGGATCGATGAGCAGGCTAGGTGCGTTCTCAACGTAACGGTAGAGATTTGAGTCACCCGCCTCAAAGGCGATCGGGTCGTTACTCAAGAATCTCCCAATCGCGGCCTCGTACATTCGCGCTCGGTAGTAGTAGTGCGCAGTTTCCGAATCATATTCGCGACCCGTGTACTTGAATCGTTCGCCGTTGCTCGGATTCGTCTCTGCAGTCACTTTCCCGAACGCCGAGTAGCTGATGTGGTCGAGGATCGAGTCGCTGGTGCTGGCGAGGTCGCGGATCGTGCCGAGGTGGTCGGCGAGGTACCAGGCGACGGTACCGATGGAAATAACGCGGGCGATGGCCATGTCGACTTCGGGACCATACAGACGTCGAGAGTCGAGGGTTGAGGGTTGAGGGCCAGGGCCATCGGGGTCGACGAAGTCGATGATCGGGTTCGCAGCGAACGCGGCACCATCGTAGATTGTCTGGGTCCATTTCGCAGACTGAGCCCCTGGGCCATCCGAATCGACCGAGACAAGGAAACGGCGGCCGAAGACGTCGTAGGTGTAGTTTGCCTGCATCAGCAAGTCACCCGCCGCGGAGCGGCGGGCCACACTGGTCAGGCGGTTGCGATAGTCCCAGGTGTACTCCCAACGCTCCCCATCTGAGATTTGAGATTTGAGAGTCAGATTGCCTTCGTCGTCGTAGGTGTAGTTGTAGGTGCCGTCGGAGGTGAGCCGGTTGCCGGCGCCGGTGGTGTAGCCGGCCATCGTGCGGTTGCCGTTTAGGTCATAGCCAAACGATTCGTCGCACGCGGTCGCGCCGCAGGTGCCGCCGGCGGCGTCCACGCCAGTGAGTTGGCCGGTGAGGTCGTAGGTGTAGTTGAATGTGCCGTCGGCGTGTGTCTCGCTCGCCAGTTCGCTAGCCGCGTTGTAGACGTAGCTGTAGGTCGCCAGCGTGGTCGGCGAGCCGTAAGTGGGCACGTGCTGGTGCGTGATACCAGTGAGCCGATCG
>DAIOWH010000290.1:0-3367 GCA_036758585.1 Planctomycetia bacterium | reverse complement strand
AACTCGGAACGTGCAGCCGCCGCTGCCGCACGTTTGCAGCTTAATCTGATCGTTAGGCCCCACGAAGTGCTGCCCAGTTTGCCGAATGCGACCCTGCATCATGATTGATATCTGGAGGCGCTCATGTCCCACACACTGCCTCACGGCCGCCCTTGGAGCAAGCGTGCCATCACGATTCTCGCAGCTTTGCTGTCGGTTTCGGCGCTGCCGGCCCAGAGCCCTCAGAAGAAGCCCGATGTCGAACGCTGCTATTTTCAGCCGCAAACGGAGTTTCAAGCCTTCGGTTCGAACAAGGGACTTCCGCACCTGAGAAAAGCCGTATATCGAATCGATGCCCTTGCCAATGGCAACTGGTCACATTGTGGAACCGGATTCATGTTCTCGGTCGGGGACAGTCGTACTCACCGAGCTTACGTTGCCACATGTGCACACGTGACTGAAGGCCACGTTGCCGCAGAACTCCGCGTCGTCCAGAGTGGAGATGGCCCCACTTACCCAGTCCGAAGAATTCTTACCCACTCCACTGAGGACGCTTCCGTTCTTGAGCTCGAAATTCCAATCGAGCATCAACTACCCGCAGCGTTCAACATCCTCACTGAAAATGATACTTCTGAGCTAACGGATCGCGACATCGGTTTGCTCGGCTTCCCTGGAACACCGGGCCTCAGCATAAACACGCCCTTTTCCGCCTGCGGCATGATCAATCAACTCCCAGAAAGATACTGGATCGCCTACAGCCTAACCACGGATAACGGGGCGAGTGGATCACCGGTCTTCCTCCTGGACGACAAGGGCCTGAATCCCGTAGTCGCTATTCATGCGCAGCAGATTCGTGGTGTGAGACGAGGCGTCCATGTTAGGGCACTATGGGACCTGATAAAGCCGAACAACATTCCGATCGTCGTCCCAACTATCAGGGACTATCCACCACCGCCCCCTAAACCCACGGCCACGGTTCAGAACACGATCGTGCTCGCCAGATCAGGAAGACTCAGCGAAGCGTCTCAACAGATCGACACGCTCATAGACACACAACGCGAGTCAGCCCCATGGTACGCATTCTGTCTCAGGGGCGCCATTCGCATGCATCTTGGCTTTGCTGAGCGCCAGCGGAACCTCGACGCTGAAGCACCAAAGATCCTGTTTTCTGCAATCGAAGACTTCGACCACGCGATTCTGTTGGCCCCGGCAGAACGCCTTCCCTACCTGCTTCGTGCCCGCGCGTGCAACAATGCCGGATCGCCGCAACGAGGCGCAAAGCCCAACGCCTCGCAGGAAGCCCTTCTTCGCTGGACACACAATCTGGCAAGCACATGGATCCGTACGGACAAGACGAGGCAAGAACGCGCCCGCTGTTACTACCTCCTGGCATTCGCGCATCAGTACTTGGAATGCGGCGATCCGCAGAAAGAGGATAACGACATCCACACGTCTCTGAGCTTGTTTCCCTCGAAGCAGGCTTATGAGTACCACTCCAAAAAATTTCACCATCCCGCTCCAATCCCTTCGGCTACGGCTCTTGGCGATCTCTTCGATGAATTTAACGAGATTGAACGAGCATCGCTTGCTCGTGGCAGCGCATACCCACCACCAAGTACGCCGCGGACTCCGCCAGGCTCAAGAGTTCGGCTTGGGGTTTCTGGTAGCGACAACAATGGCGATGGTGTGCGGATCACAGAAGTTTTCGCGGATTCGCCAGCGCGAGTAGCGGGTCTTGAACCCGGTGATGTAATCCTGACCGCGAGCGGTGAGAAGATGGAAAGCTGGGCTCGGTTCCGACAAGTCGTTCAGTCTAGCCCCAAAAACGCTAGAATACGGCTGCACGTGCGCGACGTTCGGACGGGCAGACACTTGGACGTAGAAATCCCCCTGAGCGACTAGCCCATCCGGCAATCATGGCCTAACGACAGCGTCCAGCGGATTGCGGGGGGCACCGTTGGCCGCTTGTGGCCGTTTTGGTTGTTCAGAGTTTTGTGCGCGTACAACACTCGTTGGCGGTCTGCCCCCCGCAACCGCTGACGCTGAGCGTTAGCCCCAACGAAACGTCTTGCGGCTTGTCGGTCGGAGAGTCCGGCGGGTTGAACTCTGCATGCTGATGTCGGTGCTCCGCGCGCCTGGGAACTGTTCAGCGTCGTGTGCCACGCCCGGCGGGCATGGCTCGGCGAGTGGTTGCGTCTTTGGCCTGTCGGGTCCGGTTCGGTGCGCGTTGGCCAGTTCGGCGCCGCTGGGTTGCTCGGTGCTCGTTCGCGCCCTGGCTTCGGGCGTGAGTCGCTGGTCTAACGAAAAAATGCAGCGGAGCGGACGGGCAGTTGTTGGCCCGGTCTGGCCGCTTTGGTTGTTCGGAAGTTTGTTTCGCGGGTGACGGTCTTTGGTTGCTCCGCCCGTCCGCCCGCTGATTTTTGGCGTTAGGCCCGCTGGCCCCAGAGGACTGCTGCGAGGACACGATGATTGGCTGGATGGAATTCTTGATTGTCGGGGCTGTCGCCCTTTGTCTGGCTGCAATGGCATTTGGAGCCGGCGTGCTGTTATTCTTTCGCACGCGTGCGCAAGGGGGAAGCTCTGATCGCATCGCCGCTCTTGAAGCGGAACTGCAGCGCCTTCGAGCAGACCTCGACAACCTGAAGAAGTGATTGACCGATTCTGGCCGACGATCTGCAACTTCAACCTGGCGCGGCTTACACCGCACGTTCGGCCGAAAGAATTCGTAATTCTCACTCCGTGATCTAATGAGCTTTAAGCCCGTGCTTTCGGCGCGATCAGTCGTCTGGTATCTTGGCGGGCATGAAGGTCGGCGAAATCCTGAAGCTGCTGCACAGGGACGGCTGGTATCGGGTGCCGAGCCGCGGTGGTCACCGCCAGTTCAAGCACCCGACCAAGCTAGGCCGGGTCACGGTTTCAGGTAAGCCGAGTGACAGCTTGCCGCCGGGAACACTCAACAGCATTCTCAAGCAGGCAGGGCTGAAGTAGTGAGGTGCACATGAAGCGATACGCAATCGTCGTAGAGAAAGCGAAATCGAACTACGCCGCGTACGTCCCCGATTTGCCGGGCTGCGTGGCGACTGGAGCGACGGTCAAAGAGACGGAGCGCCGAATTCGTGAGGCAATCGAGATCCACGTGGAAGGATTGCGTGAGGATGGTC
Source organism: Planctomycetia bacterium (assembly GCA_036758585.1). GTDB lineage: Bacteria > Planctomycetota > Planctomycetia > JALXBF01 > JBGPMX01 > DAIOWH01. The sequence goes on along the minus strand of DAIOWH010000290.1, from coordinate 227 downwards.
TGCCCGTGCCCAAGCCTTCCAGCCGCGTCGATTACGTCGAAATCCCGGCCTAACGACATGATCCAGCGGATTCGTGCTGGCGGTTTGGTCTGCTGGAGTCAGTTGCTTCGTTCGGGCGTTTTGGTTGTTCATGGTTTTGTGGCCTCGTGCCGCACGAACCGCTGATCATGGACGTTAGACGTCAGGAGCCAAACGCATGGCGTTCTGGTCATGGCTGAAGGGGCTCG
>DAIOWH010000289.1:0-3398 GCA_036758585.1 Planctomycetia bacterium | reverse complement strand
GCGCGTCGGGCTACTGTCCCTGCGGACTCCCAGAATCACGCAAAGCCATTTAGTTTTGCCTATGGGTGATCTCGTTTGCGCGGTATCCAGCGACGGTCCTTCAACTAGGAGCGACTTATTCTGTGACTGAGAACCACAGTATCAACGATGTGATTTGGGTCTTGAGCTGCGGCTTCCTGGTGATGCTGATGCAGGCTGGTTTCTGTTGTTTGGAAACGGGACTGGTCCGCGCCAAGAACAGCATCAATGTGGCGATCAAGAACTTCATCGACTTTTGCATTTCATCGGCAACGTTCTTCGCGTTCGGTTTTGCGATCATGTTCGGTGCGAGTTGGTGCGGCCTGTTCGGCACGTCGGGTTGCCTATTCAGTGGGTCGACCGATCCGTGGCGCATCGCCTTTTTCTTTGATTTGTACACCGATGCAGCCGCTGCTGGGCGATCCTACCCCTTGATCACGCCGATCGGACGGAACCGCGCGACCTTTTTCGACAGGCCCGCCTTGTGAACGATATCGACGACGAGGTCCACGTCTTTGTAGGCCTTGGGCTGTTCTTCGGGCAGTTCTTTGCGGCTGCGGGCGCGGGCGATGATGCCGAGAGCTTCGAGTTCGCGGTCGATGAAGGCGCGCCGAGCGTGGGCGTCCTTGACTGCCGCGTTGCGGCTCATGGCGCGGCCGGCGCCGTGGCACGTCGTGCCAAACGTCTGCTCCATCGAGCCGGGCTGACCGACAAGCAGCCACGAGGCCGTGCCCATCGAGCCGGGGATGAGGACCGGCTGGCCGACGGCCCGGTAGGCCTCGGGAATTTCTGGATGGTTTGGCGGGAAGGCGCGCGTCGCGCCCTTGCGGTGGACGCAGACAGTGCGCGTGGAGCGTGGAGCGTTGACCGTTGAGGGATCTGCTTCATCTACATAATGATCCTCGAACTTGGCGATGTTGTGCGCGACGTCGTAGATGAGCTGCATGTCGAGATCTTCCCACGAGCGGCCAAAGACCGTCTCGAACACCTCGCGGGTCTGCTGCATCAGGAGCTGCCGGTTGCACCAGGCGAAGTTGGCGGCGGCGCGCATCGCGGCGATGTAGTGCTGGCCCTCGGCACTGTGAACCGGGGCACAGGCGAGCTGGCGGTCGGGCAGGTCGATGCCGTACTTTTCCGGCACCTTGCGCAGTCGGGCCAGCGCGTCGTCGCAGACCTGATAGCCGAGACCGCGCGACCCCGAGTGAATCATGACGGCGATCTGACCCTCGAACAGGCCGAACACGCGCGCCGCTTCTTCGTCGAGGACGCGGTCGAGCACCTGCACTTCGAGGAAGTGATTGCCCGAACCGAGCGTACCGCACTGTTCCTCGCCACGGGCGAACGCGCGGTCGCTGACGCAATCGGGGTCGGCCCCCTCGAGGAATCCACCCGCCTCGGTGTATTCGAGGTCGCGCTCGGTGCCGAGGCCGTGCTTGCGCACGAGGTAGCCTGGCCCTTCGCCGAGCACGTGCTTCATCTCTTTCTGCTTGAACGTGTACTTGCCGGTCCGGCCGACGCCGGTCGGTACGCGGCGGAACAGCTCCTCGACCAGTTCGCGATTGCGGCCGCGCACGTCCTCGAACGTGAGGTTCGTTCGGATCACCCGCACGCCGCAGTTGATGTCGTAGCCGACGCCGCCGGGTGAGATCACGCCGCCCTCGGCCGGGTCGGTCGCGGCGACGCCGCCGATCGTGAAACCGTAGCCCCAGTGAATGTCGGGCATCGCCAGGCTCGCCTTCTGAATGCCCGGCAGCGTCGCGACGTTGGCGACCTGTTCCGGCGCCTGGTCGCGGCGAATCTGGTTGATCAGGTGTTCATCCGCGTAGATCAACCCATCGACGCGCATGCCGGGCTTGTACGACTTCGGGATTCTCCACCGGCACGGACCGACTTGCTCCAGCGGACCGGAATATGCTTCCTTGGCCATGACGAAAAAACCTCCAATGGTTCTCTACGACCTCTGCGCCTCTGCGTGAAAACTCCGGCGAGTCACCGAAGAGTTCCGCGCAGAGGCGCAGAGATCGCAGAGCCTTGACAGACTTCAAATGTCGAGAATCACTTCCGCCTCCCAGCCGTTCGGCTTCTGCTCGACACGCAGGGCGTGGTACGTGACCGCCTTCAGTTCGTTGTCGGGCAGGTGCCGCGACCAATCGGCCTTTTCGCCACGGCACTCGGCCGTCAGCTTGCGGCGGTCGGCCGAAACGTGCACGCGGAAATCGCAGAGCAACAAGTGCTCGGTCTCGAACCGGTATATCAGCTCGCGCAGCCAATCGACGAACAGCGACTCGACGTCCTCCGACTCGATCGTGAGCGTAACCGCTTGAACCGCGCGAATGGCCTCAGGGTTCTCGACCACGAGCGAGAAGACGCCGCGGGCTGCTTCGGTGAGTAACTGCTCGAAACTCTCCGCCGCGACGCGCAAACCGACATCGGCAGTGTGTTCGATGACCTCAAAGGCACACATGACCGGATGCTACCAGAGTCGCGTGGTGCAACGTAGACGGGCCTGACGGCGTTCGGGTTCGCGACGCCGGCAGCACGAACCCGACGCAGAACTTGAGGACAAACTACGATTGGTACGCCAGCCACAGCGCGCGATAGTACCGCAGCACGCGGATTGGATCGGTCGATGCGGGAATCTCCGCGTAGCAGTAACCGTCGTAGCCCGACTGCCGCAGCAGCCGAAAGAGCTGCCGCCACGGGTAATTCTCCACGAACAGGTCGCGCATGTGTACGGCGATGATCTTCTTTGCGACCAGCTTGAAGTTTCGCTCGATCGACGGCGGCCCGCCCTCGCGCGCGGGCTTGTCGAGGTCGGTGTCGTTCGAGTTCCAGCAGACGTAGACGTTCTCGTGATCGGCGTAGTCCATGATCTTCTTGATGTTCGGCAGCTCGCTCGTCACCGCCCCGTGTACCTCGACGCGCACGTGGACGCCGTAGCCCATGCCGAACTCGCCCAGCTCGCGTAGCGCGTCGCCGATCTGGCGCAGCGTGGCGTCGAGCGGTACGTCCTTCGGCGCACCGTTCGGTCGCACCTTGACGCCCTGGCAGCCCAAATCGTGGGCCAGCTTCATGTACTCCTTGCAGCCGTCGATGTTCTTTCGCACGGTCGCCGGCCCGGTCGGGGCCAGCCCGCCCGCCGTGCTGAACCGGCTGGCGGGCAACGACCGGATCACGATGACGGCAACGAACTCGAACGCGCTGCCCAACCCGGCGATCTCGATGCCGCCGTCTTCGAACTGCTTGCGCACGTCGCGGCGCTGGTCCGGCGTCAGTTCCACCTCTACCTTGTGCGCGTGCGTCGTGCGCAACTCGACACCCTCGAACTTGCAGTCGCTCAGGTTCTTGATGAGCGTCGGTACGTCCCATTGCGCGGCGAT
>DAIOWH010000288.1:0-3411 GCA_036758585.1 Planctomycetia bacterium | reverse complement strand
GCCTGCGGCTGCGGGTTAAACGAATTCGGACCCCTTTCAATGTGGAGCAGTACTTAGGATCGCGACGCGCCTATTTCGGGCACTGCAGGTGTGCCTTGAGCCACGCGCAGAGGGCGGGCAGTTCGCTGACCATGTAGGGGATGCTGTGGACGCCGCACGCAGCGGCCGTCACTGTGGGCTGAATGCCGTGCTTGGCGGCCTCGTGCAGGAACGACTCGACCTGCGCGTCGATGTTCATCTCGTCGCGCTTGCCATAGGCAATGTACATGTCCAAGTCGCCGGGACGAATCGGCAGGCGAGCCAGGTGTTCGAGCGGGTTTTCCTGCGAAAGTCGCGCGGGCGCGTCGCAGCGATGGCCGAACACAGGACCGAGCAGCTCCCAGGCACGCACCTTAACCGTGCCGCAGTAGAACCGGCCTACCACTTCGTGCGCGTTGTAGTCGTCACGCACGTAGTCGCAACTCGGATCGAAGTCGGTCAGGTAGCGGCAGTCGCAGCCGCTGTAGCGCAGGTTGAGGGCGGGCGAAACGCCGGCCACGACCTTGAACGTGCCGCGATGTTTCATGCCCAGGTTGAACGCCGCGTGGCCGCCCATGGAGAATCCCGCCAGCGCGCGGCCCGATCGGTCGCGGCACACCGCGTAGTTCTTTTCCATGAACCCGAGCACATCGTCGACGATGTAATCCTCAAACCGACCGCGCGGCGAATTGACGAACCAACTGCCCAGCGCCACGAAATGATGGTCGCCGTGCAGACTGCCGTCCGGCGCGGCGATGACCAGCGGCGGCAGCTCACCCGCCACGATCGCTCGGTCGATCACCGGAGCGACGTGCTCAGCAAACTCGCGTTCATCGGTCGTGTAGCTGTGCAGCCAGATGACGAGCGGATACGAACCCTTGGGGTCGTAGCCCGGCGGCAGATAGACATAGAGATCGCGGCATTCGCACAGGGCCGACGAGTAGACCCGCTGGTCGCACCGGCCGTTCTGAGTGTAGTCGACGAGCGTGCCGGCCAGCCCGGTGCACTGGCGGTGCGCGAGTCGACACTGAGCCGATGCGGGCGCGATGTTGAGGCCGAAAACGGCCAGCGCCAGAAGCCCTCCACAAAACGTCCGGTGCGTCATGGCTGGTACCTCAGGGCAGGGTTCGAGCGCAGCAGCGCTCGATACCTGCTCAATTTCGGCACCACGCGGCCAGGCGCTTCAGACGAATTGCCGCCGCGGACCGCCCCAGGCTCACTCCAGGCCGCGACGCAAAGACTGCGCGGCCTGGGCAAACTCTACGCACGATTCCATGCAGCACGGAGCTGCGCTTAACGCATGGCAGTCGACTGGGACGTCGGCGCCGGCTTGATCGGCTTCTTCTGCTTCTTGGGCGCGGGGGCCAAACACAGGTCCCGGCTCGCCGCCCACCGCCGCGCTCAGCAGTCCAGCCGCCAAGAGTTGGGCTAACATCGCATTCCTCCTCTCGAGTTTTCAGAACATCAGTGACTCAGACCTGAAACTCAGCTTAATCGCACAGGTCTTCGCTTTAAGCCCAAACTCCGCGCTGCACGGCGTTAGCTTGGCAAGAACCGTCTCAATCGCTACAGTCCGACCCGATTCAGTCGTTGAGGGTTCAGCGTTGAGCGTTGAGAGTCAGAAACAGCCTGTTCGACCGCCTTCGGGCTCTCAACGCTCAACCCTCAACTCTCAACCCTCCGCGATGCAGCGCCGCGTAGATCAGTTCAGTGAATCGACGTTCGACCTGCTCGTCGTCGGCGGCGGCATCACCGGGGCGGGCATCGCGCTGGATGCAACGCTGCGCGGCCTGCGAGTCGCGCTGGTCGACAAGGGCGACTTCGCCGGCGGCACATCGAGCGCCAGTTCGAAGCTGATTCACGGCGGGCTTCGCTACCTGGAACAACGCAACTTCGGTCTGGTGCGCGAGGGACTGCACGAGCGGCACACGTTGCTGCGCATCGCGCCGCACCTCGTGCGACCGCTGCGCATCGTGCTGCCGCACTACGCCGACGCGCGCCGGCCGCGTTGGATGGTGAAGACCGGCCTGTGGCTTTACGACGTGCTTGCCGGGCGCGAGCGGATTGGGCGGCACCGCTCGTTGGGGCCCGGCGAACTACTCGAGGCGGCGCCAGGCCTGCGGAGCGATGGGCTACGCGGCGGGTTCGAGTTCTACGACGCTCAGATGGACGACGCCCGGCTGTGTCTCGAAGTCGTGATGACCGCCGCTGACCAGGGCGCCCGGGCGGCCAACTATATAGAGATCGTCGAACTGCGCCGCAATCAAGCCGGTCGAGTATGCGGGGCCGACGCGCTCGATCGGGTCACGGGCGAGTGCTTTGCGATCAGCGCACGCGACGTGGTCAACGCCGCCGGTCCGTGGCTCGACGAGATCCGCCACATCGATGACGCGGCCGAGTCGGCGCGTCTGGCGCCGACCAAGGGCGTGCATCTTGTCCTGCCCGCCGCCGGCCTGGCCGCCGGTCTACTCGTGACTCACCCGGCCGACCACCGCGTCATGTTCATCCTGCCCTGGATGAACCGAACGCTCGTCGGCACGACCGACACATTCTACGATGGTCGGCCGGACGACGTGGCCAGCGACGAGTCCGACGTGAGTTACCTGCTCGCGGCGGCGAACTACTACTTGAACCGGACCTGGACGGCCGTAGACGTGATCGCCACGCTTGCGGGGTTGCGGCCGCTGATTCGCAGCCGTCGAGCCGACCCGTCGGCGATCTCGCGCGACTTCGAGATTCTGCGGTCGCGGTCGGGACTGTGGTCGATCGCCGGTGGCAAGTTCACCACCTATCGCGCGATGGCCGAGCGAGCGGTCAACCAGATCGCCGCGACGCTCGGTGCATCGACCGCGGCGGCGCCCTGTCGCACGGCGGCGCATCGACTTGTCGGCGCGCCGGCTGAACCCTGGGCGGTGTTTCGCGAGAGCGAACCGCCGCGATTGGCTGCCGTGTTCGGCGTCGATCGAGAACTCGCCGTACACCTGGTCGACCGCTACGGCGCGAGGGCCGCCGAAGTCGCCGAGCGGTGGGCGAGCATGGCGGCGTGCCGCACCCCGCTTGTGGCCGACGAGCCGGAGTGCTTCGCAGAGTTTTGTTACCAGGCGGAAGAGGAGATGACCCAGTGCGCCACGGACCATCTACTGCGTCGCACGCGACTCGGCCTGGTGCATCCAGATCTCTTGAACAGCGAGCTGAAGTGGCCAGACGGCCGACCGTTCGGTACATTCAGGTCGGCCTCCAGTTGACGGGAGTAGTCGAGTGGCACAGCGTCCGACACGCAAACGAGTGCAGTGGTCGCTCCAGTTGCTGGTTGCACTGCCAGTGTTTTTCGCGGCTATCTGCTAAGTCCCACATTATCTGAGACAGCCATTCCCAGATTATTTGAGACTGGTC
>DAIOWH010000287.1:0-3415 GCA_036758585.1 Planctomycetia bacterium | reverse complement strand
GAACTGGGGACGATGTGCGAACCGTGAACGGTTCCAGCACGGTTCAGAACGTGCGACTCTTCACTGGGCGGGAGTGGGATGCGGAGAGTCAGCTTCTCTACTTCCGAGCACGGTACCAGTCACCACAACTGGGGCGCTTCATCAGCCGTGACCCGGCGGATGACATTGACGGACCTATGCTCTACCTCTACGTGCGGAACGATCCGATCGGTCGCGTGGACCCGGCTGGGTTTACAGCAATACAAGCGGGAACTGGACCGGGAACTGATGCGAGGAAGAACGCTTGCCTGAAGATCTTCCCTGGACCGGACACGCAGATTCCAAACGCAAAGTGCATCGCGGAGTGTCTGGAGAAAAACAAGTTCAAGCCCGACAAGGTGATCAAATGCTGGAAGAATGAGTGCCTCATAAAGGATATCAAGGCGACGTTTGAGAAGTACGACGCTAAGCTCATCTGCTGTAACACCTCGCCGGGCAAAAACGCTAACCCGTGCAACTGTAAACAAACCAAAGAAGGAACGAAAACAAAAACCGTGTGCTGCGATCCAGTGAAGGACAATCTGCCTGGGGGCCCTCTACAGAAGCAGGAATGTTGTGGGTTTCTGGCTTGCCTGACGGTAATGGGCAAGTTGGGACTGGACGTAAAGGACCTCCCAGGTACGGTGATCGACGCGTTCGACTACAACCTGTGCATGGCCAAAGTATCGGGATAGTGCGCAGAGACCTCGAGATCCCATGCACGGGGCGGCAGGAACGGTTGGTACTTGCATCAAGAGGAGACGTCCATGGATCCTGGTTTGTGTTGCTGCGTGTTGACATTTGCGCTAGCCATCCCGGGCTCGGCGATTGTCGAAAACGGATGGGAACGCGCACGGATACTCAAACTCCCGGCAGCCAGGATTCTGTGCGTTGATAGTTACGATCGCGGCGAAACTGTGCTAATGGGGCTGGTGCCTACCGACCGTGAATCACACGCAACCGTGGAATTGTGGCGACGCGGTGAGGACGGGCTGCGACTGGTGACCCGAATTGCGTTGCCTGGTCGTCCTGTTCAGGTCAATCTCATGCAGGGAGGGGTTCAGGCCCTCGTGCTCTTGGAGGGCTGTGTAACTGAAGTTCCGTCGGCTGGCCAACCCGCGCTGGAATTGTCCCGTCTTCTGGTGCGAGCAGACTTTACCACTGGGCGACTCTCGCTTGTCAAGGAATGTGTCGACCGGTGTGACCTTTCGCCGGATCGCAAGAGACTCGTAATTGTCTCGTTCGGCTTATCGGGGGCGATCCATGCATGCAGTCAGTTCATTGTGGGGTCAACGCTCAGTCCCAATCCATCGGACTGGCCACACGCGTTGGTCAACCTGAATCGAACGCGAGCGTTTCCATATACGACCCCAGTTTGGTCGGCGTCCGGCGAGCGCATTGCCTTCGGTATGATGTTCTCAGATGTTGGTGATTCCGACGGCGTCCAATCGACCGTCCAGTCGATCATGGAGGCCATCATGCGCGGCCTTGCCGCCGCTTATCCCCAAGAACACAAGAATCGTGAACTGCTCGCTGCTTTGGAGCGGTCGATACGCCGGCTCGGCAGTAATGAACTGGGCAGTAGAATCGCTGTGGCAGTGGCTGTTGCCCAGCCGCGAGTTGCCGACGAAGAGGAAGACTCGGACCTGCCTGGTCGCTGGCTGCTTTCGGAACACCTGCGTGCCTCAGGATCCTGGGCTGAGGGAAAGTACTACGAACCGATTGGGCTTGACGAACAGCAGGAACTGCTCTACCTACTGTCCAGGAACCAGAAGGTGACTCAAGATGGTGCGTCCTACGACGGGATCTTCGTCTTGAACCTGCGCGATCAGAGTTTGAAGCTGGTCGTAGGTGATAGATACGACGATGAAGAGTCCTTCAATCGAAGGGTGAGAGTACCGGTGCCCGTTACTGCACGTGCCTGCCCGAGTCTCAGGCGAATAGTGTTCGCAGAATGCGACTTGTTCCGCGGGCAGTACCTGGACGAGCGACTTCGAATTGTCGAGACGGACGGGTCGGCCACCACTGATCTAGGTCTCACAGTCACAGGAGACCACCGTCGAACGCGAGTGAGCTGGGAATCGGACGACTCGTTTTTGGTGGGCGTTGGCGACTCTTTGTGGCGTTTTACACATCAATCGCACGGTACCCTTGAAAAGAACCCTGAATGACCGCCAGAACCGACGCCCGCACCGCCTCCGCGAATCAGCCCGGCATGCCCGCCGGCGAGAAAGAACAAGACCGCCATGTGGGAATTGGGTGAAACGTTTGATGCGCGGGGACTCCACGGGCCGCCGGTGAGGGCGGTTTTTTCTCCAGACCTTGCCGCATGGGCGGGCCCGCAAAAGGGGACATTCTACTTTTCATCAAAAATAGAATGTCCCCTTTCCGCCCCACGCAGCCGCGTCGGCTTCCTCTTGAAAGAAACGCACAAGCCCGGCCCGCGCTCGGCCGATCAGGCGGAGCGCACGATCCGCGACTTCCCCGACCCGGTCTACAGTCAGGTGCTCGCGACGATCGACCCGCGCGGCAACCCGATCGATTCGGTCGGGACGTACTTCACTCCGCAGAACGGCGGGCCGACGCCGACCGCTACGGACCGCAGCCGCTACGCCACGTTCACGCGCCACGATTACGAAGAAGACGGCTCAGATGCGAACAAGAGTTCACTGGCGAACCTGCTCGGCATCACACTCGCCCAGTTCAATCAGCTCATCGCGTGGCAAGACAAGCAGATGAAAGACGGCGGCCTGCCCGCCGGCTACAGCTTCGGCCTGGGCGACATCAACGGCGACGGCCGCACCAACCAACGCGCGGGCAATCCAATCAAGGTCATCCAGCCGACGGTAACACTAATCTCCGGCTCCAATCAGGCACTGATCGAAGGCGACACGACTCAAGAGATCGTGACGATTCGCACCTACAACGATCGCGGACAGGTCACGACCGAGAGTTCGCCGGAAGGCAATGTCGTCGCCTACGTCCGCTTCCCCGAAAACGACCCCGACGGCGACGGCCTCGACCTCATCGCCGGCAAGAGCACGAAACAGTACGGCTACTTGAAAGAGAGCCACATCGACGTGAACCCGGCAAACCTCGCCACGTTGATCGGTGCCGGGGCGACCGGCGGCGACCTGACGAGCTTCACCCTCATGGTCCCGCGCCGCAACACGCCCGGCGTCTATCAAGACCTGACCACGAGCTACACGACCGATCGTGTCGGCAACGTCAAGACCGTCATCGACCGCGCGGCAACGTCACAACGCAGGATTTCAACGAACTGAACCAAGTCTTCCGTACTGATTCGTGACCGTGGCCCCCTTGAGGGCCGGCGGCGTCTCGACAACCTTGAGATCGACTGTGCGCGGCGGCTCGACCGTTAGCGCCTTGCCGTCGC
>DAIOWH010000286.1:0-3451 GCA_036758585.1 Planctomycetia bacterium | reverse complement strand
CACCGCACTCCAAAACTTCGCTCGGCCACGATGAATCGTCGTCGATTCGAGACTGGCCGAACGAGCCTCGCTTGTTTGAGGATTAGATGTGGCTCCGTCGCGGGCGTGCAAGCGACCTCGCGGCGATCTCGCGGTGCACCGCTCTCGGCGTGAGCGGTCTACGCACCCTCTACCGGGCTGGCGAGTGGTGGGCGAAGTTGATGGCTTCGGCCAAGCAGGTCCCAGCCGGACTGGCGGACGGGACGCAAGACGCTAGAATCTGTGCGTTTGGACGGACGCAAAAAAAATGAGGGCTCGTGCTCGCCGTTGCACGAACCCTCCAAGCCAGGCTGCCCAATTCGCCAGGGTTGCCCCCAGCGTCTTGGAGACCCACAGCCTTTTCTCTTATCGGATTACGCCAAAACGGACTTTAGGCACGCACCACATGAAACCCGCGAAACTTGCGCTCGAAGACGGCCGGGTCTTCCCCGGCACCGCCTTTGGCGCCGATGGAGAGGTCTTCGGCGAGGTGGTCTTCAACACCGGGATGACCGGCTATCAGGAAATCCTCACCGATCCCTCCTACAAGGGACAGATCGTCACGATGACCTATCCGCTGATCGGCAACTACGGCGTCAACAGCGAGGACGTCGAGAGCAGCCGACCGCACGTCGAGGGCTTCGTCGTTCGCGAGGTGAGCCGGCGGTCGAGCAACTTCCGCTCATCCGGCGGGCTGCAGGATTACCTCGCCGGACACCGAATCGTCGGAATCGAGGGTGTCGACACGCGAGCGCTCGTGCGGCACATTCGCACTCGCGGGGCGATGAAGGGCGTGCTGTCGACCGTGGACCTCGACGATCAGAGCCTGGTGCGCAAGGCGGTCGCCAGCCCCGGCTTGGTCGGCCGCGACCTGGTGAAGGAAGTCGTGCCGACGCAGGCAGTGCACTGGAGCAGCGGGTTCGGCAGTTCGTTTGCGCCGTCGTCGGCGATCTACGACGAGTGGAAGCCAGCCGCGACATCGGGCGACATGCCGCACGTCGTCGCGCTCGACTATGGAATGAAGTGGAACATCGCGCGGCATCTCGTCGAATCGGGTTGCCGGCTCACCGTGTTGCCGGGCACGGCCACGACCAACGAGGTCCTGGCCGAGCAGCCCGACGGCGTGTTCATATCGAACGGTCCGGGCGATCCGAGCGCGCTCGACTACGCGGTGCGCACGATTCGCGGCCTTTTGGACCATTGCGGCAGGACGGGCATGCCGATCTTCGGCATCTGTCTGGGCCATCAGTTGCTCGGCCAGGCCTGGGGCGGCGAAACATTCAAACTCAAGTTCGGTCACCGCGGCGCCAACCAGCCGGTGCTCAACAATGAAACGGGTCGAGTGGAGATCACCACGCAGAATCACGGGTTCGCCGTGCGACCCGAATCTTTGCCGCCTGAAGTCGTCTGCACGCACTTCAACCTCAACGACCAAACGCTGGAAGGAATGAGGCACCGCGAGTTGCCTGTCTTCAGTGTTCAATACCACCCCGAAGCGTCGGCCGGCCCGCACGACAGCGGCTATCTGTTCGTCGATTTTCGCGCGGCCTTGGCCCAACAGCCGGCGCGTGCATAGACTGGGACCGAAACGATTCTGACCGGAACTCCGGCCTGATAACTCAAACACCTGGGAAGGAATATCCTGTGCCCGTGGGTTCTACGTGCGTTGTGGGATTGCAATGGGGCGATGAGGCCAAGGGCAAGATCGTCGACGTCTTGACCGGCGATCACGACATCGTGGTGCGTTTTCAGGGCGGATCGAACGCCGGCCACACGGTCGTGCGCGACGGCAAGAAATACAAGTTCTCACTGATCCCGACCGGCATCTTGCACCCCGGCACGATCGGCATCGTGGCCAACGGCGTCGTGATCGACCCGGTGTCGTTGCTGAAGGAAATCGAATCGCTGCGCGACGCGGGCGTCGAGATCGGCAAGAATCTGCTCATCAGCGACCGCGCTCACGTGATCTTGCCGTACCACCGCAAGGAGGAAGAGGCGTTGGAGGGCGCCGGCGAGAAGCGGGCGATAGGCACGACGATGCGAGGCATCGGGCCATGCTACCGCGACAAGGCCAGCCGAGTTCATGGAATCCGCATGGGAGACCTGCTGCGGCCCGACATCTTCGAGCGGCGACTGCAGACGATCGTCCCGTTCAAGAACGCGACGCTCGCCGCACTGCTTGCGGGCTTCGAGCCGTTCGACGTGGCCCAGCTAGTCGAACAGTATCGGCCGGTCGCCGCACAACTGGCCCCGCACGTGATCGACACCGGCGACTACCTCCATGCCGCGCTCGGGCGCGGCGAGCGGATTCTGTTTGAGGGCGCCCAAGGTACGCTGCTCGACGTGGACCACGGCACCTATCCGTTCGTGACATCGTCGAGCAGTTCGGCGTGCGGCGTGGCGACTGGTTCGGGCGTGCCGGCGCGGTGCGTCGATCGGTTCTTGGGCGTGGTCAAGGCGTACACCACGCGAGTTGGCGAGGGTCCGTTCCCGACGGAACTGCTCGACGCGACAGGCGACCTGATCCGCAACACGGGGCGTGAGTTTGGCACGGTGACCGGCCGGCCGCGCCGCTGCGGGTGGTTTGACGCGGTGCTCGCTCGGTATAGCGCCCGGCTTTGCGGCGTAGACGGAATCGCCGTCATGCTGCTCGACGTGCTGAGTGAGTTGGACCAGCTTTCGATGTGCGTGGCTTACGAGTACCGCGGTCAGCGTCTCGAAACGGTGCCGAGTTCGGCCGAGGTCTTGGCCGAATGCCGACCGGTTTACATCACGAAGCCGGGTTGGCGCCGCGACATCTCCGGCGCGCGCACCGTGGCCGACCTGCCGCCTGAGGCTCGCGACTACCTGGACACGATCGCTCAGCTCATCGGCTCGCCTGTCCAAATCGTGTCGGTTGGGCCCGACCGCAAGCAGACAATTCATGTGGCATAGCCGCCTCTGTGAACCGCGGCCTGTTTCGGAGGTTGCAACGGAACCATGCTGAGCACCCGCCTGGCGATGGGCACGCTCCTGGTGCTGGCCTTGGCGGCTGGCATTTGGGTCGACGAGTGCTGGGGCCGCACGGCTCACGGCTGGCTGCCCGCATATCCGTGTTGGTTCGTGATCTCGCTGTCCTCCGTCGCGCTCGGCTGTCGCGAGCTGCTGCAGTTGTTCAAGCACCGCGACATCCGGACGAGCACGCTGTTGACTTATCTGTGTGTGATCGGGGTAACGGTGTCGAACTGGTCGGCCGGGCCGGGCACAGCGCGCGGAGGCGGCAGCCTGGTCACCGGTGCAAACGTGGGCTTCGTGTTCTTCGCCGTGTGTCTTGCGGGAATGGCCATGCTGCTGCGTGAGGCGTGGGTTTACCGCGAGCCCGGTCACGCGACGACGTCGGCCGCCGGCGGCGTGCTGGCGGTGCTCTACCTCGGCGTATTGGCGTCGTTCCTGA
>DAIOWH010000285.1:0-3519 GCA_036758585.1 Planctomycetia bacterium | reverse complement strand
CCGCCCAGTGGGCGGGGTCCTATTCTTCGACAATCGGGGCGGGGTCACAAGAAGGCCGGGGCTGCCGATGCGACGGGGTCCTATTCGTCGACAATTTGGGCGGGGTCACAAGAAGGCGGGGGCTGCCGATGCGGCGGGGTAACCGTCTCAGAGAATTCGAGACTGACCGGTCGATTCCGTCTCAGAGAATCTGGTACTTAGCAAACGACTGAGCCGACTAATCTGCGGCTCACGCCTAACCCGAAGCGTCAGCGAGGGATTCCCGGCCCACACTAACCCGAAACGTCAGTGAGGGTCAGGTACATTTTGCCGGATCTTGTTATCGTGGAGTTGACGGCACGGGGGCACCGACGGTGGTCAAGCTGGCTTCGAGGGCCGCGAGGGAATCGGCCACCTCCTGGGCGGAGGCTGGTCGCTGGGTGGGTTCTTTTCGCATCAAGTGAAGGATGAACTTTTCCAGCATGGGCGGTACGTCCGGCGACACAGATGAGGGCGGCATGGGGTCCTGTGTCGCCAGGACGGTCAAGGTGCTCAAAACATCGGCGGCCTCGAACGGGAGCCGGTCCGTGCACATCCAATACAAGACCGAGCCAAGGCCGAACAAGTCGGTGCGAAAGTCGACCGGCTGCCCGCGGGCCTGTTCAGGGGACATGAAGGCGGGCGTACCCACGATGCCGGATTGAGTTGCTTGAGCATCGCCGGATACCTCACGTGCCAGGCCGAAATCCAGGATCTTGACGCGCTGGGCCGGGGCTTCCAGCCACAGGTTGCTCGGTTTGATGTCGCGGTGGATAAGGCCTCGGCTGTGAGCGGCGGCCAGTCCGCGGGCCGCCTCCTTGGCAATGCGCACCGCCTGAAGCAACGGGATATGTCCAGTGCGCGCGTGGTACTGTTCCAGGGACTCTCCCTCCAGAAACTCCATGACGAGGAATGGGATCCCCTCGCTCAGGCCGACATCGTACACGGTGACAACGTACTCGCTCTTGATGGCCGCCATGGCACGGGCTTCGCGCAGGAACCGGTCGCGCATGGCGGGGTCGGTGGCCAGGTTCGGCTTCATGACCTTGATGGCGACGGCTCGGCCCAGTCGCGGGTCCTCGCCGCGAAACACGATCCCCATGGCACCCTCGCCAATGTGCGCCAGGACGCTGAACTCACCGATGCGGCCCAGTTCGCTCGGCTGCTGACGCGGACGCAAGAAGGGGAACCGGACGCGATCGGTCACCGTGGTGGCCGGAGCCACCGCCTGGACCGGGACCTCCACAAACGCGGCCGTCTGCATGGCTGCTGGGACGACTTGGTCCGTGTCCTTCGGCGATCGCACTCGCTTGACCTCAATCGTGCACAACGGGTCGCCTTTGAGCATGCAGCTTGTGTCCGTGATGGTGACAGCCTCGCCGTAGTGACCGGCCAAGCCTTTCACGATCCCTTTGGCCAGAACGCACAGTTGTCGCGGAGACGAATACAGGATTTGCAACTCGTCTTCACCGGTGCGGATGCACTGGAGCGGGGGAGGGGTGGCACCGGGATTACCCGCGCGCACGGCGGTATGAATTACGGACTCGGTGTTCTCAATCAGGTCCAGCGTCTTCCATTCGGCCGGAATAATCTTGCGATACAGCTTGATCAGCTCGGGGGCGATGAACTCTCCGAACGCCTCGACGATGGCGGCGGCCGGTTGGTTCAAAGCGCGGCTGGCGGCCCCCACAATGGCCAATACATCGTCGTCGGAATAGTCGCGGACCGGCGAGTAGCTCTGCCCGGCCAAGCCGGCCTCTTGCAGAAGGCCCTTCCAGGCGGCCGGCCCGGCCACATGCCGGACGAATCGCTGCAGTTGAAGGAAGATCAACCCGTGCATTTACTAGTCCAACTCCGCCATTGTTTCGCAGTCCGGATTCCTCGTTGACTCCCAGGCAAAGGGCTACATCGCGTTTTGTATTGCGACGAGCCAAACACCGTAACTCTGCCGGCCGCGCGCCTATGCACAGTGGCACCGCAGGCCGGCATCCCCGTCGGGTTTCGCCATCGGTTGCTCTGTCGGTAGCATCTTATTCCCCAGACGCTGGAGCGGTCAAGACTGCTGATTGGGAAGATTCCCCAACCTTGGCAATGGCAATAGCCGATAAGAAGAAAAACGCATACCCGGTCTGCCCGACGTTCTCGCAACGACCGGACGCGCCGGAGCGTTTCCAGAACAAAAACAAAGGAGGCAGTCTCATGCGGTCGTTCAAGGCAGGATGCTTCGTCATCAGTTGCGTCATGTTCGGTGTGGATGTATCGGGGCAGGACTGGTCGGGCCCAGACTCTTCAGCCAGTCGGATGCTTGCCGAGCCGGCCGCAGACCCAAACCTGTGTGTGTGTGACCCGTGTGCGGGGTTGGAGCGGTTCCGCAGCGATCATGCCTTCGATGATTTCATCTCGCCAGTCACCAACCCCGTATGGTTCGAAGACCCGCGGGCACTGACACAGGTACGCGGCGTGTTCATCAGCCAGCAGATCCCGGAACGCACGCCCGTACTGGCAGGCGGCGACTTCCAGGTCTACGCTCTGCAAGCTTGGCTGGCTCTCAGCGAACGGTTCGCGCTGGTTGCGTCGAAAGACGGCTTCGTCAGCTTGCAGGCCGACGGGATCCCGCACGACGACGGCTGGGCAGACATTGCCACCGGGTTCAAGTACGTTTTCATCCGGGACGAGTGCGAACGGTTCCTGCTCACCGGCGGCCTGATCTACGAGTGGGCTCAAGGCAGCCGCGAGGTGTTCCAGGGGAACGGCGACGGCGTGTGGAACTTCTTCGTTTCGACCGCCAAAGGGGTGGGCCGGGGCCACTTCATGGGTGCGGCCGGCTGGCACTTGCCCAATGACGGCGACGAGGAGAGCGAGTCGCTTTGGTACAGCCTGCACCTCGACTATGAACTCTGCAACGGTTGGTACCCGCTGTGGGAACTTAACGGCATCCACTACGCCGAGAGCGGCAACCGGCTACCGGTCAACTTCGAGGGTGGCGACCTCATCAACCTGGGTGCCGCCGACGTCGCGGGCAATGACATGGTCACCATGGCAGTCGGCCTGGCCAAGGTCTACAGCCCGCACTTGATTCTCAGCGGTGCCTGGGAGTTTCCCGTCACCGACCGTGAGGACCTGTTCGACAACCGCGCGACCGTGACCTTGACCTTGCGCTACTAAAGCATCCGGTCGCTCGGTGATGCCGCATGCGTCTTCACCCTGTCCGCGTCGTGGCTTCAGGGAGGACGGCGGATACGCGGATCGCCCCGAGAATGTGGCCGCCGGAAAGGGGGAGAAGTCCAATTTCCAACCGTCCATGAGGCGATTGGACGACTCGATCCCGCTGTTCGAAGGACCGAACGGAGGCAGTCCCGCTTACTCCCTCCCACGTACGCCCTCTGCGACACGTCTCTAACTGTGTCCAATCTCGGCGTGAATTACCGCGACGCGGGCCGGATGGCCGAGGCAATTCCATTGCTGGAGCAGGCATATCGCAAGGGCTGCGAGCACGCCTCG
>DAIOWH010000284.1:0-3619 GCA_036758585.1 Planctomycetia bacterium | reverse complement strand
GGCAAACTCTAATTCGTGGATTCTTCGGCCGAAATCGAGAAACATGTGCTTCGGTCCGACGCCGGAGAGCTTCTTCAGGCGACGTTCGAATCGGTCGAGAAGACGACAGACCACGATCATGCTGACGAACCATACGCTCACGCCGACGAACACGCCCATCGACTATGTGGGTCGAGCGGTCTCGGTGGGGGTGGTCGACTCGGGGGGCCGGGCGGGCTTGGCCTCGACGTGGTTGCGGTTCGCTTCGGCGGCAGCCGCCGCGGCGGCGCGGGCGGCACGGCGTTCGGCGCGGGCGATCTCGGCCGCCTGCCACGGCGCGCGGTAACTGAACCCAACGTCGATGATCCGCTGCAGCAGCTCGTCATACGACACGCCGGCATGCTTCGCCGACTGGGCGAAGTCTTCGGCCTCGCCCAAGTGCGGATTGGGGTTGGCTTCGAGCAAGTAGACCCGGCCTCGCTCCGTCAGCCGAAAATCGAGCCGCGCGTAACCGCTCAGACCCAGCACGCGATAGATGCGTTTCGACAACCAAGACAGATATTTGTTGAATCCGTCGGGCAGGTCCTGGGCGGGTGCGGTCATGATGCCGTGCCGCGTCTGATAGGCGAGGTCCCACTTCACACGTTGCGTGGCGATGCGGGCCACGTCCTCGCGCGGCTTCGTGAACAACATCTCCCAGACCGGCAACGACTCCAGCCGGTTGTTGCCGATCACGCCGACATACAGCTCGCGTCCCTCGATGTATTCCTCGGCCAGCGCGTCGGTGCGCAGGTGATCGTGGACGAACTCGACCCGCTCCTTCAGCTTGTCTTCGCTGGCGACGATCGACGCCTGCGAGATGCCGACCGAGCCTTCTTCGGTCGCCGACTTGACGAGCAGCGGAAAGTGCAGCCGTTTCGGCATCTTCACAGGCTTGCCGATCGCGAACGCGGCGAACTCAGGCACACGGATGCGGTGGTAGTAGAGGATTTTCTTGGTCAGCGCCTTATCGCGCGAGATCGCCAGCCCGCGCGGGTTGCAGCCGGTGTAGGGCTGACGCATCAGTTCGAGAAGGCTGGCCACGGCCTGGTCGTACAACGGCACGCCGTGAAACTCCTCGAGCACGTTGAATGTGATCTCCGGCTTCCACTCGACGATCGACTGCTGAATGGTCTCGACATCGTCGCGCACGCCGCTGACGCGCACTTCGTGGCCCAACCGGCCAAGGCCGCTCAGAATGTCGTACTCCATCTGCCAGCCGATCATCTGCTGGGGCGTCAGACCCTCGACGCTTTTCGGAGGGACGCAGTCGGCATGCATCAAGACGAGCACGCGCCGTGGCTTCATAAGGCGATCCTGTGGTGTCCGGCGTGGAGGTAGTTCATGGTCTGGACGGTCACGAGCACGGTGAGATCGTACAGCGCCTTTCGCTCGGGGCGCAGGCGACGCAGTCGGAGCTGTCGGCAGCGCACGATCATTTCGCGCAGCACCTGATCGATCGTGTATTCATGCTCGCCGGTCCAGTAGGCGACGCGCCGCCGAATGATCGCCCGCACGCGGCGCAGGAACGCCGCAGCCGACTCGGCCGAGTGGTTCCGCGGATCGTCCGAAAACAGTCGCCGCAGATCGGCGTCGTAGAAGCGTGGGTAGTCCTTGGCGAATCGCCGCCGTCGCGAGCGGTAATGTTCGCGCAGCGTCTTGCGCAGCCGAGGCAGCGGGTCGACGTGCTCGCGACTTCGCACCGGCGGCGGCGTGTCGGCGATGTCTTCCATGAGCTGGTCGACGAACTTGAGTTTCTTCAGCGCGGGCCAGCCGACGTAGGTCTTGCGCCAGCGCGAGTCGGGGTTCAGCCACACGGCGAACGTCTCGGCGAAGTCCTCGGCCGGATGGCTTTGCGCGTACCATGATCCGAGGTGCAGCACGAAATCTTTGCTGAACGGCCGTGGATGGTAGTACTCGGGGTACGGGTCGGCGCCGCGGCCGAATACCTTCTGCCACGCCTGCCGACGCCGCAGACGATAGGCGTTGTCGATCGTGTGCCCCGCTTCGTGCCTGAGGATTTGCATGCACCAGTTTGGCCGGCCCCCCTCGACCTCGAGCATCTGGCGGAACTCAAGCTTCATCAGCCGCGGGTGAGCCAGATAGAACGGGATCGCGATGCCCGGCACTCCGTCCACCGCGAACCACTCGTCCGACAACCAGCAGTGCGGCCGAAGCCGGATGTGGCGGTCGTCGAGTTCGTGATACAACCGCTCGATCCGCTCTTCCAGCACCGTGCCTTCGACCCTCAGTCCGAGGTCGCACAACCGCAGGTCGAGCAACTGCTCATCGCGCAGCCGAACCCAGTCAGGCTCGCGCCGGCGATGCTGACGAGTCGGCTGTGAATTCAGTGATGTTCTGGACATCCACAGAAATATAGCACGGCAGAGTGGGGGAAGGCAGTAGGGAGTAGGGAGTAAGGAGTAGGGGCAAGAATCAGGTGTGTCCGCCGCTACTGCCTACTGCCTACTCACTACTGCCTTCCCACCCAGCGCCAGCAGTGCGGGCAACACGACCAGATTGCCGATGCTGCCGCCGAGAGTCGCCGAGGCGACCAACCAGCCGAAGTTCGCGGTGGGCACGAATTCGCTGAAGACCATGGCCAGAAAGCCAAGGCTCACCGCTGAACTGGAGAGGATCACGCCCGGCCCGGTGCCGGCGTAGCTCGCGCGCAGCGCGTCGAGCGGGGAGCGGCCGATGTGCAACTCGCGCTTCCATCGCAACAGACAGTGAAATGTGTCGTCGACCGACAACCCCGTCGCCACACTCGCCACGAACGCAGTCGACAGGTCGATGCGAACCCCGAACCAGCCCATCGTGCCGAGCACGAACCCAACGGCCAGGCCGGTGGGCAACAGCGCCAGCAACGCCAGTCGCACGCTGCGCATTGCGGCGACGAGCATCACCGCGATGATGGCCGCCGACCACGCAGTCGACTGAAACTGGGTGACGATGATCGCGGCCGTGATCTGCTGCATCAAGTGCGATAGGCCCGACAGGTAACTCGACTCGCCCAGCTTCTGGCGCGTGATGTCGAGCATCGCAGCGAACGCCCTCGCCTTCCGCTCGGCCTCGGCCGACTCGCGAATCCGCACCAATAGCCGCATCTGGCCGCTCGACCGGTCCCAGAAATCGCCGAGCACGTGCGCGAACGCGGGACTGCCCAGCACGCGCAGCTTGCTCTGGATCACGTCGTCCTCGCTCGTGGTCGACGGTGCGGTCGGCGGCGCGTTTGGCGAACGCGTGCGATCGCGTGCCAGCACGTCGGCCACCGACATGACGTGCGTTACCAGATCGCGGTCGATCGCGGCGATTCGAGCGGCGGTCTCGCGCACGCGACTCAGCCACTGCCCGGTTATCTCGGTCGCGTCGGTAGGGCCGGGGAACACCAGTTCCACGAGACCGATGCCGCCAAGCTTCTGTTCGACGTAGTAGTAATCCTGCCGCACCCGCGCGGTGGATCTGTACATCTTCACGTGGTTCGATTCAAAGCGAATCCACGCGACTCCACACGCGAGCACCAGGCAGGGCACGGCGAACATCGCGAGCACGCTCGCCGGCCGGCGCAGCGCCCAGTCGGTAATCAGCGACACGCCACGAC
>DAIOWH010000283.1:0-3713 GCA_036758585.1 Planctomycetia bacterium | reverse complement strand
TCATAGATCGTCCCCGTTCGTTTGCCTCCGCCCACGCCGTTCAGCGGATCGTCGAGGACGGCTTCCGCACCGATCTCCGTGAGTTCCGTCGTCGGCACCGAGCGGAGCCATACGCGCTGCGTCTCGATGTTGAATACACCAAAGACCGTGGACTCACGCCCCTCGGACGCGCACGTGCCGCGGAGTGTTCGCAATGGTCCCACGACCGTATGATCCCGCAGGGTGAGGATCGCTTCCCATGTTGGTTTCCCGTTCCACGGTTCGAGCGTGCGAATACCACCTTGAATGCGCCACGTGCCGCCAGGCGACCTGCCCGCTTGGTTTGCCGGCGTGGCTTCCGTCACCTTCGTTGCCTCCCAATGAAGGCGGCCGGGTTCCGCGAACTGGCCCCAACTCAGCATCCTGGCGTCGGCATTGAGTGCCGCCACGTAGAGGCCGAGCGGCACCCGTCCGAGGACCGGTTCGATGGACGTGCCGCGAAAGATGACTACAGGGATACGCGCTTCGCCAGTTGCAGCGATCGTGGCCGTGAACGCCATCTTTCCCAGTGACAGGCCTTCGAGCCACTCGAAGACCCCTGTCGCGACACGTTCGTCCTTCGTCGGCTTGATAGTAAGTGTTCCGATCCATTGATGGCCGTACTTTTCGCGTCCGCGAATGACCCACGTCCCGAGCAGTGCGGCCGGAACCGGCAGGGTGTCGGAAAGCTCGTCGGTGTCGCTCTTCTCCAGGTGCGGCCCGGACTTTTGCGCGATGCCGTCCCGCAGCGTCGTCACCGCGCGTCTCGCCTCTGTCTGTTGTGCGGCATGTATGAATCGCTGGAGTGTCTGTTCGACGGCGATGCGGCGGAACTGCCCTTCCATCAACTGGAGTCGCACCACGTAACTCTCGAGGTGTTTCTCCGGAAACACCTCCTTGCCATAGCGCTTGATGTGGAGGACGACAACACGGTCGTCGTTCGGCCATGCCCACACGATGTTGCGCTGGTCACTCGTCACCATCGCCAACCCTCGATCCATGCGGAGTTCGGTGCCGAACGGTCCGGTCGGCCGCGGCTGGCCATCAAAGACCGGCGCGCCGTACTCGTCACGAAGCGTCGCGACGAAAGGTTCAGGTGTTCCTTCAGTCAATTCGGCAAACTCTACGATGAGCGACGTGAGGCGTGACGACGCGAGGTCCGCCGAGACCCGCGTGTGTCCATTCGCTGTGACCGGCGGAAGCCCAAAGTTGTCGGAGAATCCAAACAGGATGCGGGCAACACCGTCATACGGTGGCGAGAGTATTCCCGTCCCCTCCTTCGTGTGCTCGATCCGCAGGTTCGGCCAGGTCTCGACGACACGCACGATTTCCTCTCGCGTCAACCCCAGTTTGAGTTCATGAAAGCCTGGCGTTTTCTGCCCGCTTGGAGAAACCGACGAATTTCTGTCGTTTGGTCCTCCGATCCGGTGCGGCGCGCCGTCTTGGTGTCCTTGCGTCCCGCCCCTTAGTGACGCAGCGTCCGCCCGTGCGGACGCAGTCGCTTGCGGTGCAACGGGGACGGTGAAAGAAGCTACCTCCGTGGGTCGCAGCTCTATCTCATCGGCCAGGGACACACGTTGACTTGCAGGCGACACATTCTCACGAGAGCGATTCGTCCCGTCGTGCTTCCACCATAGCGCGGCAGCACCAGCGCTGATGAGTACACTACTGCTGACGATAATCGGCACGTGTATTACTCGTCGCAATCGCGCGAGTTTCGCGTCGTTCATGTTGGTGTCCATGATCTGTTTGACTGTGTGAGAACTACTCTCTTACACTCACGCCGCTGCTCGCAGTGCGGCTCTAAGCACAGCGTCGGAGCGTGCAACCCCAAGTGCACGGTGAATCCATCGACTGATCGTCGCTTTATGCTTCCCATACACACGACCCAGTTCTTCGACGCTCCAGCCGAGCACGATGTAACGCACGAGTATGTCAAGCCGGTCCGGCGGCAATGCGGCTGCGAGGGCGATCCAGAACTGCTCGCTTTCGCTCGTCGCCTGAGCTGCTTCACCACCGGTTCCTAGCCGCTCTAGTGCGATCCCGCACCGTCGCCCGGTGCGTCGTCCCGTCGGATACCGCACCATTCTTCCCATCCGATCACACGCAACTGGCGCCGCCTCCAAGGACACGTGCTTGCGCCGCTTCCCCTTTGTTCTTTCCATGTCGCACCTCCAATCACCGGGTGTGGTTACCAAACCAACGACCCTGCGTCGGAGATGCAGGTGTTCATCCCGCCATCAGCACGAGCTCAATCGCAGATGGCGGGTCTTTTATCTGCCGAGGACCCCCGCAATTGTAGTTTCCCATTTTGGGAAATTCTAAAGTCAGCTCGTAGGCTGCCGCAACTCTGTTTTCGGCAACCTACTAATGCGGAAGTCACAACACACACGCACATACGATCGACTCCTTTCGGCGCTCCGCGAGGCCCGGCGGCGTGCGGGCCTCACGCAACTCGACGTCGCTCGCAAGCTCGACACGTACGCCTCGTACGTGTCCAAGTGCGAATCCGGTGAGCGACGGATCGATGTCGTCGAACTCGCCGCGTTCTGCCGCCTGTACGACGTCCCGCTCGCTGCGATTCTCAAAACTGCCGGACTGCTCTGAGTCCAGTGCGTTTCCGGTGTTCTCTGCTTCATCCACAGATTCTTGTTCTCGTGCCCCCACGATCGTGCATACGATGGGAGGTGGGGCTGCCCGCCGGTCACGCCTGCTGCTGGGTAGCACTGGCAAGGCAGCCGGCGGGACAGACCCCGTAAAACGAACAAGGCCACGCACCCGGCCCGAGAACTCGGACACGGATGCGTGGCCTTGCCAGTTGATGCTCGTTAGATGAGCGTGCTACCCGGATGTATTGTCAGCTCGTCGCTGTGAATCGTCAAGATAGCGACCGCGTCATTCTGCCTCTTGCCGCTTATTTTGTCGCACCAAACGCGCCGAAATCCTGCTTCCTGAAGTGTCGCGAAAAGATTCGTGATGCCTCTCCGGTAACGAACGCTGGTAAGGGCGATCCCTCCGCTCCTATTCACCTTCGTTGCTTGGCCGCGCTACAGCTGCGCGCTGAGCACGCATCGCAAAAGAGGAGGATGTGTCATGCGCCGTGTCGGTCGATCAACGTATCGTCTCGTGTACTGGGTTCCCTTTCTCGTCCTCTTCTCCATCTCCTTCGTTCTCGGCCAAGTGATAAATGAACAGGCCGCCGTGCCGCTCGGCATGCTCGCTGTCACGTGGCTCGTCGTCGGCCGCTGGATCGCTCGATGGCTCGTGCCACTCTTCGTCTCAAAGATTGCCTGTCCGGGGTGCGGCGACGTATTCGACGCCGTGAATATCTGGGACTGTGCCTGCGGCTTTCATGATCATCGTGCACGACATCTGCTCTCGATGCGTTGTCCGAAGTGCGACGCAACAAGCTCGCATATGAATTGCCCGCGTTGTTCAGCAACCATTCTTCTCTGGTGACGACGGAGACTGGACATGAAACTGCCACAATCAATCGCAGAGGAACGCCTCCTCCGCTGCGTCGGCGAGGTGACACGAGGAAGCGGCGTCTGGCCCTGGTGGAACGTCTCATGTGTGCTCGAGCCGCCGTTCGAACCATTCGACTGGCGCACCATCACGACATGGGACGTGTGTGTGACAGGGCACGACGGAGCGTACCAAGGGGAATTCGGACCGGAAAAGGGACCGGGAGTCGT
>DAIOWH010000282.1:0-3745 GCA_036758585.1 Planctomycetia bacterium | reverse complement strand
TCCCTCGCTGGCGCGTCGGGCTACTGTCCCAGAATCGTGCAAGGCTATTTAGTGGCGACCTTCTGAGAAAGGGGTGCGTCCAGTCCGCGCCGACGCACCACGGACGAGGAACCATCTAGTTCGGTGCGTGGGCGCGGACGGGACGCACCTTACTTGTAAGTCGAGGCAAACGCGACCATGAGCCAGATTGTTTGTCCACAGTGCAGTGCAGCCGTACCGAACGATGTCCGGAACTGTCCCGAGTGTGGGGCTGCCCTGGCCGCCGGGTCAGAAGACGATGTCTTCGGCGATTTCTCCAGTGAAGACTCGGCCGCAACCCAGGGCGGGGCGGACGACTTCGCTGCGTTTGAAGACGCCTTCGAAGACGCCAAGGCCAGTCCACCGGGCCGTGCTTCCGATCCGGCCGCGCCCACCATGGAAATCGAAGTGCCGTCGCCCGCCGGTGAGATGGACAAGACGATGATCAGCCGGCCGGGCATGAACATGGACCTCGACGGCATCGACTTCGGTGGGCCGACTCAAGTGGTGTCCGACAAGCCCGTCGACTTCGACGCGGTCGAACCGACCGTGGCCGAACAAGACGAATTGGCCGCGGCCGCAGGCGAGGATGTTGAGTTTGAGGCGTTCGGCGGCGACGATGCGGCCGGCGCCGCACTCGCAGCGGCCGATGAGTCCGAGCCGTCGGAGTCGTTGGAGCCGGTGGCTGCCGGCGCGGCAGCGTCAGCCGGCGGAGTCGCATTGATGGCGCCGCCGGGCAAGTCGAGCGCGTTGGGAATGATCCTCGGCGTGGTCATCGGATTGATCGTCGGCGGCGGCGGGGGCGCTGGCGGTCTGCACTTCTTGATGCTCCAGCCAAAGGTCGCCGAACTCGACAAGGCGATCAGCGACCTCAAGGCCGAGAAGAGCGACCTGACGAAGAAGCTGGGCGACACTGAGGCTGCCAAATCCAAGGCCGAAGAGGATGGCAAACAAGTCGCGGCCGAACTCGAAACGACTAAGACCGCGCTCGACGCCGCCGACAAGAAGGCGAAGGACGCGACGACGAAGCTGACTCAGGCGAACAACGAAAAGGTCACGCTTGCCCAATCGCGAGCGGCGGCCGAGGCCGAACGCGACGTCATGAAGTTCGAGGTCGAAGGCACCACCTTGCTCGCGCTCCATCCCGAACTGCTGGTCGCGGCCGACCTGCTGCCGGTCGCCAACCCGGTCCAAGCGACAGCGGAACTGGCCCGACTGTGGGGCGACTATTTTGCTCGCGCCGAGGCGGCTCTGAGCGAGGCGATCAAGGTCAGCCCGAATCGCGCCCGCAACTACGCCATGCGCGCGGCAGCCCGGCAGTCGCGCGGCGTCGATCAGGTCGAGGTGCTTGCCGATCTGGCAAAGGCCATCGAACTGGATGCGAACAACCAGGACGCGATCGTGCAGTTCGTCGTCGCTCGAGTGTACGAAGCAGCCGGCAAGTCGAAGGAGGCCGCTGAGCGATTGGCGCTGGCGGCCAAGGCCGCACCCGCCGCCGGGACGAACGTGGCAGGCCCGCCGCCCGTGGCGATCGCCGAGCAGCGTGCGCTCATTGTGCGGCTCGTCGCGCTGGCGCAGGCGGAAAAGGCCCGTGGTCGGACCGGCGACGACGTGCTGCGACTGCTCGATCGAGCAATCGCGCTGGAACCGGCGGCCGCCGCGCCTGAGGACAAAGTAGCCGTACGACTGGAGCGAGCAAGGCTGCTCGTCGCGCGGAGCGAAGGGCTTCACGCATCAGGCAAGGCGGAAGAGGCGGTCGAGTCGCTTGAGTCCGCCGTGCAATCGGCCACTGAGGCGGCTGAGGCGGCCCAGGCCGCGAACCTGAAATCCGTGCCCGATGTGTTGGCCACGCTCGGCCGAGCACTCGAACAGTTGGGCAGGTTCGACGAGGCGCTGAAGGTCGTCGAGACGGCTTCGCCGCTGGCCCGCGACGCCGCCGAGAAGGCCCGCTTCGCCGCCGCCCGCGCGCGACTCCGAGCCGCCAAGGCAACCCGCCCGTCGGAGTCCACGCCGAAGTCGACGTCAATTCGTCCCTCGCACGGGCGGGCCGCGGAACTGGCCGTGCTCCACGCGATGATCCTTGCCGTTCAAGAAGAGACCAAGCAGCCGCCAGCCGCCGAGGCCAAATCGAGCCAAGAACCGAAGGCCGATGAACCGGCGACCCCCAAGGCGCCCGCCGCGCCCGCAAAGGCGCAATCCGCGCCGCCGTCGCCCGAACTCGAACAGGCACTGCGCGACGCCGACGCTGCTGTCCAGGAGTCGGGCGGCCAATCGGCTGACGCCTTTTACGCGAAGGGGATCGTGCTCATCGCGATGAAACGGCCAGAGCCGGCCATCGAGGCGCTGCTCGCGGGTGCGAGCCTGGTCGGCAGCGCCGCCGACACGCGGCCCGATCTCTACGTCCGCGCCCTCGCCGAGGCCTATCGCCTCAAGGGCCGCACGCCTGCCGAAGAGAAGATCGTTCAGCTCGAAGCCCAACTGACGGAGTTCTCCGACGTGAAGTTCAAGCTGGGCACGACATCGACCACGCTGGACGAGACCGCCAAGAAACTGGCGACAACTGAGAAGAAGCTCAGCGAAACGGAACAGTCGCTCGCTGAAACTACCGAGACGCTGGCCAAGGAGCGAGTCGTGCTGGATGCCGAAAAGGGGCAACATTCCTTCTGGGAACGCCGCTACAAGGGCTTGATGACCGGCACATCCGACGAGGACCAGCGCGAGTCGCTTAAGCTTTACTCGCGCGGCTACACTGAGTTCTTTGCCGGCAAACTTGCCGAGTCGATTGAGACCATGAACGCGTCGATACGGCTGAACCCGCGCGACGCCCGCTACCGCTACCTGCGGGCCTTGGCCCACTACCGACAGAAGAACATGGAACTGGCCGAGGACGACGCCAAGGAAGGCTCGGTATTGGAGCGACAGGATTCGCCGCGCCTGTATGACATCAATCGCGGCCTGCTGCGCATTCAGGGTGCCGAGCGACTCTGGCTCGAATCGTTCCGACCGAAGAACGAAAACTGACCTGACGTGGAACTTTGGCCAGGCGCTGAATAGAATCTGTCGCGGGCCGGACGGCTTGGAGGCCGAGCCGGCGACCGATGGCGATGAGCGACTTAGGAGCAAGCAATGTCTGACACGTCGAGATCCATGACTCCGCTCAACATGCAAGTGGTGGACGTTTCGCCCGCGGTGGTAGCTGTTGGGCCGTCTGGGGCGATCGGGCTCAACGATACCATCGCGCGGCTTCTTCACGACATCCTGCAGATACAGCGACAGCAACTCGATCTGACCAAGGAGTTGCTGCAGGTCTCGCGGGAGAACCGGCAACGCCAGCAGGCCGAGTTGGATGCATGGCAGCGCGAGAACCAGGGCATCGTGGAACGCTGCCGCGAGGTCATCGGTACGCTCAGCCGCGTGCACTCGGGCATGCTCAGCGATCTGGCGTCGCACGTTCAGGAGAACGAAGAGTCGCTGCTCGAGAACGAGTTTTCGGTGAGCGAATTCGTGGATCGGTTTGGCCCGCGTATGCATCACCTCTCGGCCATGTTGGGCGTGATGAAGCAGGTGTGTACGCCGGCAACCACCGGCGACGGCGGGCAGACGAGCCACGGGACGTAGGGGTTCAGGGTTCAGGGTTCGGGGTTCAGGGTTCGGGGTTCGGGGTTCAGGATTCAGAGGTCAGAGGTGACTTCTAAACCCTGAACCCTGAACCCTGAACCCCGAACCC
>DAIOWH010000281.1:0-3757 GCA_036758585.1 Planctomycetia bacterium | reverse complement strand
CTCGGTTTCTGGTTGCTCGTGAGCGGTAGACCTTGGTAGGCTCTCACGTAACTCGCAACGTGCAGCCGCCGTTGCCGCACGTTTGCAGCTTAATCTGAACGTTAGGAACCTCAGTTCCGGGGTGATGCCATGCGGAAGCGAATCGAATGGCCGTATCAGCACACCAGACGCACCCGCCACAAGTCGGGATTCTTAGCCGTAGTCATCGTCGGCGCTGCGGGGCTGTTCGTCGCCGGCGCCGCGTACTTTCGCATCCACTACCTTGAACAACAGCTTCAGAACACCAGTACCAAGGACAAGTCCAAAGAAACGAAGCAAACGTTCGCGTCCCGTGAACTGACTCGCACGACTCAACAAGCACCCCGCCAAAAACTAAAGCCGCCAGAACCGGACCGACAGCCGGATGACCAACCGACGCCATCTGATCGCCTCGATTTCATAGATCCGGTTGAGACGCCTTCGCGGCAAACTGAGGAGATGCCAAAGGTCGAAGCAGCCAACAACGAACCGGAACCTGAGCAAACTCATCCGGAGGATCCCACTCCAGTCCCCGCCACTAAGCTCCCGCAAGCACCGGTGAAGCGCCCCGTCTCCAAGGACGGCCAATTGCCGGAGCCAGATTTCAAAACCTGTAAGGAAAGAATTTCGAAGAGCGTCGTGCGAATTGTCGTGCGCACGCCACGCGGAGAATCGCTGGGTACAGGCTTCGCTGTCGGCGATGGCCGGCTGCTTGTGACTAACAGTCACGTCATTAGCGCAGGCGAAGGCAAAGGGGTGATCAGCGTCGAGACCACCGACGGCAGAACACTCAAAGCGATCCCTCAGGCGAATTGGCCTGAGCGTGATCTTGCAGTACTCTCAATCTTCGAAGAAGTGCAACCGCTCGCTCTGGCCAAAGAAGATCAGTTTATGTGGAAGACGCCCGTGATGCTCTTGGGGCACGGCCAAGCCATACGCAACTTGCCAAACGTTGGCGAATTAAGCGAACTCACCAGATGGGATCTCCAGAATCAACGCAACCCTAAAGCGCCGCTGCAGGACGACACTTGGCTCCTGAAGTTCACAGCGAACGTCCATCCGGGCCATTCCGGCTCACCGGTAGTCACACCCGATGGCTTGGTCGTCGGCGTCACGTGCATGGAAGCGCCCGCAGATACCAAGACGAATTGGGCCATCCACGTCAAACACATTCGAGAGATACTCCAGGAAGCCGTACCAGACGTCAAACTCCAGCCGGGCAAACTTAGTAGGGTCGAAGATACGCGCATGGATCGAACGCGACGCACAATGGCGTTACAGCGACTGGAGGAGATCGCTCGCATCCGTGAACAAATGCGGCCAAAGACACCTCAACGATCACCCTTCGCTGACTCCTTTGACTGGTTCAACGGCATGACGCAGGAGAACATCCGGAGGGCGAACCCGAGGCGGTAGCCAAGAACTCCCGCAGTCGGGCCGGTTCCTAACGACAGCATGCAACGGATTCGTGCTGGCGGTTTGGTTTGTCTGAGTCAGTCGCTCCGGCGATGCGTTTTGGTTTATCATGCGAGGAGAAAGGGGGACATTCTATGTCCCCCTTTTGCCCCCCATAGCGGCGGCCTCAGCTCGTCGCGTGCCCCTCCGGTCGCCGCCCGCGGTGCTGCCGCCCCCATGCTCCGCGGCAGTCCAACGACAGATTGAAGCTGACAAACGTGCTCGGTTTCTGGTTGCTCGTGAGCGGTAGACCTTGGTAGGCTCTCACGTAACTCGCAACGTGCAGCCGCCGTTGCCGCACGTTTGCAGCTTAATCTGATCGTTAGCCCCTAAGACGAGCTGTCCACGGCCCTGGAAGAACGAGAATCGTCCATGCCGACCGACCACGTCAAGAACCGCACCTTCAAGGAAACGCTCAGCGGCACCGTTCGCTTCAGGATTCCCTTCTTCCAGCGCGGCTACGCATGGGAGAAGAAGCAGTGGGACCAGCTTTTCATCGACCTCCAAGAGCAAATCATCGAAGAGATCGAGCGAGGTTCCGCTATCGAGCAAGTGGAGCACTTCTTCGGGCCCATCGTCGTGATGGAGCAGACCGGAACGCCCGAGCTCAAGGAGTTCCTGGTCATCGACGGGCAGCAGCGCATCACTACGATCTATCTCCTCCTCGGCCTCATCCGCGAGCAGATCCGCGCCAAGAAGCATTTGTCCGCTGACGCGCATTCTTATCTGGACGAACTCAAGAAGTACGTCTTCAACGACGTGGCCGGGGCCGATGATTACCTGAAGCTGAAGGTCTTCTCGTCGAAGGGCGACCGCCTGCCGACGTATCGTGTCGCGTTTGGCACCGATACGAATCCACGAACTCCGTGGCTCCAGACCGACCTTCAGATGTATGTGCCGGGCAAGAACGGCGTCGATGCTTTCCAGAAATATGCGCTCAAGAAGTTCAAAGCGAATTTCTCGGACGTGCCGGCCCTGTGGCAACTCGCTCAGGTGCTGCTGAACTGCCTCAAGATCGTCTGGATTCCGCTTGACGAGCAGAAGGACGATGCCCAGGCGATCTTCGAGAGCCTGAACGACAAGGGCATGCCCCTGACAGCCAGCGAACTCCTGTGCAACTACCTGTTCCGTCCCATCATGGAGGCAAAGGAAAACTCCGAGGAGCTTCACAACAACCAGTGGCTTGCCGGTATCCGGCTTCTGGATAACGACGACCGCTTCGAGGACTACCTGCGCCATTTGTTCTCCATCGGCGAAACTAAGATGGTCGGCAAACACCGGAAGGTTTACGTCCACTTCAAGGGCAAGAACCATAATCTGACCTCGGGGGCTGCAAAGCAGCATCTGGCGGACATCTTCGCAGGTACCACGCTGTACCGCACAATCACCGACCCGCTTTCATATCCACACAAGAACGAAGCCATCAACCAGCTTTTGATTTCCATTGGCAACACGCGAATGGAAACCAGCACGCCCTTCATCCTTTCGGTCCTCCGTGCACAGGCGGCCGGGACGCTCGGCGATGATATGACCCGGGCGATCCTCCGTGAAACTCTGGTACTTCTCGTGCGTCGGAAGATGACGGAACTGGCCACGACGCAGTACGACGTCATGTTTCCGTCGTTGCTCGGCAAGATCGTCAACGAGCCCAATCCCATCAAAGTAATGCAGGAGCGCATCAAGCACCACGACGTATGGGTCTCGGACGAGGGATTCGAGGACGCGGTAATCAACAAGACCGCCTACCGCAGAAACGACCTGGCGTTCTCGCGCATGCTCCTGATGGAAATCGACAAGAAACTGCAATCCTACGGCCAGCTTCCCGATTACAGCACGGTGGGGACCATCGAGCACATGATCCCGCAAACGCTGGATGACCGCTGGAAGAAGTATCTCGGCGCTGAGGCCGAGGACGACTACCTTCCCATCATCGTCCACACGATCGGCAATCTCTGCCTCTTGAGCGGTCCAGCCAACAGCGCGGCCGGACAGGACCCGTTTGAAGCCAAGAAGGTTGGGTATTCGCCTCTGACCGCGCTGGCTCGCCAGATCAAGGAGCACACTGGCCACTGGGACATGAAGGCGGTGCGAGAGCGGTCACAGAAACTTGCGAAAGAGGCTGTCCAGATTTGGGCGTGGTCGAACGTGTAGCGAGGGCTGGGGCTAACAAAGCGTTGCACCTGACTGCGGCGGCATTACGGTCTTCCAGAGTTGAACGTTCCCCGAGCCGCCGCAGCAGGTGAACGCAGTCGTTGGACTGGCCGCTGCGCGGGGACGCGAAGCG
>DAIOWH010000280.1:0-3762 GCA_036758585.1 Planctomycetia bacterium | reverse complement strand
GTAGTGCAGGCGGCCCGCCTGCAATGTCGTCAAAGGAAGCCGCAGGCGAGCCGCTGCTCTACGACTTCCTTGGAGCGTAGTGCAGGCGGCCCGCCTGCAATGTCGTCAAAGGAGGCCGCAGGCGAGCCGCCTGCACTACGACTTCCTTGGGAGCCGTGGGGCAGCCTTCCAGCCTGCCAACATCGGTAGGCTTGCCGACAGGCTGGAAACCCTGCCCAACGACGACTTACTTGGCCCGTCGTCGCGGCCTTTAGTGCCGAACCCGCGGACGGGCCGTCCGCGCTCCAGCCGACGACTTACTTGACCCGTCGTCGCGGACCTTGAGCGGCGCACCCATCACATTCGTAATAATCGTCAAACTCGGACGGGAACTTCAGAAAGGTCGGCTCACCCGTTCAAGTCACCTCCGCTTGACAGCCCGGCTGACGCCTGTTTTATTGGCTTCGGCCTTCCCAAGGAGTTGTGGCGCAGACGCCCGCCAACTCCGCTCGTATGTCGCAGGCGACGCTGTCTCACACCGAGCGAAGCCTGCCCGGGGCGGACATCGTTCCCTTTCGAGAAAGCGATTCGACAATGCCCAACCGACCGGCCCAACGGGTCCCTCCGGCCTCCACGCGACGCGGTTTCCTACGTACATCGTCGGTGGTCGCGGCGAGCGGCGCTGCGGCGATGAACGCGAGCCTGGCCCGAGCCGCCCATCCGGCCGGCAACGAGACGATTCGCATCGGCCTCGTCGGTTGCGGTGGACGCGGCACCGGGGCCGCCAGCAACGCGCTCGCGGGAGACAAGAACGTCATCCTGACCGCGATGGGCGATGTCTTCGAGGATCAGATGCAACGCAGTCTGACCGCGCTGCGAAACGAGCAGCCCGAGAAGGTGAAGGTCGAGCCTGACCACTGCCACATCGGACTCGACGCCTACAAGCGAGTGATCGAAAGCGGAGTGGACGTGGTACTGCTCGCGACGCCGCCCGGTTTTCGGCCGCAACACCTGGCCGCGGCGATCGCGGCGGACAAGCACGTCTTCTGCGAGAAGCCGATGGCGACCGACGCACCGGGCGTCCGCAGCGTAATGGCCACGGCGGCGGCGGCCAAGCAGAAGAAGCTCGCCCTGGTCGCCGGGTTCTGCTGGCGATACGACTTCGCGCGACGGGCGTTGTTCCAGCAACTTCACGACGGCGCGCTCGGCGAACTTCGCGCCATCTACGCGACCTACTACACCGGCCCGGTCAAGCCGATGGCCCCGCCCGAAGCGCGGCCCGCGTCCGCCACGGACCTCGAATGGCAACTGCGCAACTGGTACAACTTCGTTTGGCTCTCGGGCGACGGCCTCGTCGAGCAGGCCGTACACAGCGTCGACAAGATCGCCTGGGCGATGAAAGATGTGCCGCCCGCCAGCGCCGTCGCCGTCGGCGGCCGCCAGATTCCGAACCACGAGGGCAACATCTTCGATCACTTCGAGGTGAACTACGAATGGGCCGACGGCACGCGCGCCTTTATGGGATGCCGTCAACAGAGCGGTTGTTACAACCAGAACGCCGACTACTTGATCGGCTCCAAGGCGTCGGCCACGATCGGCGTTCGACCTGGCGCAGCGGTGGAGATCAGCGGCGAGACCAAGTGGCGATATCGCGGGGCGACCAACAATATGTATCAGACCGAA
Organism: Planctomycetia bacterium; assembly: GCA_036758585.1. GTDB lineage: Bacteria > Planctomycetota > Planctomycetia > JALXBF01 > JBGPMX01 > DAIOWH01. Next base: position 2,100 of record DAIOWH010000280.1, on the reverse strand, counting down.
CACGACGAGCTGTTCGCATCGATTCGCTCAGGCAACCCAAACAACGACGGGGTGTGGATGAGCACCAGCACGCTCATGGCCATCATGGGCCGCATGGCGGCGTACACAGGCCAGCAGATCACGTGGGACAAGGCGTTGAACTCGCAAGAGAAACTGGTACCCAGCCCGATGGACTGGAAGATGCCGCTGCCGATCGCGCCGATGGCTCAGCCGGGCCGCACGCAGTTTGCGTGAGGAGTTGGCGGCGGGGGGAGAATTTGAGGATTGAGGATCGAGGATGGAAGATCGAGGAGGAAATCGATCCTCAATCCTCTATCCTCCCTGCTTCAACTGTAGCCAGTACAGCCCCACCAGTGCGTACGTCGGCACTCCGAGCAGTAGTAGCGAGTGCGCCGGGCCTGCGGTGCTCGCCGCACCGATGATCGGGTTCCACACCAGCATCGGATTCATGAACGCGACGAACACGATCGCGAGCAAGGCCAGTCGCCGAGCTGTGGTCGTTGCGTCGCGCCACACAATCGTGAGCGGCAACGCGAGTAGCAGGAAGTAGTGATCCCACGTGATCGGCGAGACCAACAGCATCGCCGTCATTCCCGTCGCTAACGATCGGTCGCGGCCGGACTGCGATTGAACTCGGGCGACTTCGATGGCCCATATGATGGTCACAGTCAGCACCGCCAGCGCCGACGCCAGCACAGCCAGAGTCGGGCTGCGCCAGATCGGTTCGACTCGTTCCTGCGCGGTGGCGGGGTCGAACAGCCTGGTGAAGTAGCCGACGAGCGATGCGTTCAGCCAACTGCTGCGGTAGCCGCCGACTTTCGGTAGCACGTCGCGGACGTAGCTCACGTGGCTGTCCACCCCCAAGACCGCCAGCGAACACCCTGTGACGATCGCCAGCGCGGCGGCCCATCCAGCCAGCGCCTTCCAATCGCGACGAAACAAGAAGTACACGGCGAGAAAACCCGGAAAGATTTTCACCGCCGTCGCCACGCCGATAGCCGCGCCAGCCCCAATGCTCCGCCCCGACCGGTCGGCCAGCCACGCCGCCGTGAGCAGCGCCAGCAACAACGCGTTCAGTTGTCCCTGCCCGACCTGTTGCCGTAACGGACTCGCCAACAACAGCAGCACGACCGCCGGAGCGGCCGACCAGATCGACCACGGCACGCCGAGGGTTCTCGTCACGACGGCCACGCTGATCGCGAACAACGCGAGCGAAACCAGGTTCCAGGCCAGCACGGCGTCTGGGTAATCGAGCCGTGCCAGCGGGATCGCCAGCAGCACGGAGGCCGGCGGGTGCGCGTTGACGTCGATCTGCACGCGCACCGCATCGGCCGAGGCTCCGCTGACGTCGAGCCCCAAATAGCGCGGAATCGTCTGAGTGTGGGGCGTGTAGACAGGCAACCCGGCAAGGTAGTTCTTCGCCGACGCCCACTCCTGAAAGAAATCGACGCCGGTGTGTCGATCGGGCCTCAGGCTGCCGACGAACGCTGGCCCCTGCAGCGCGACGACCAGCATGGCCAGACCCATCCACAGCCACGGGCGGATCCGTGGCACGACTCCGAGCGGGTCCCACCACATCATCACATCCTTGCTTCGAGCGACGGATCGACATAGTCGATCCGAAACGGCTTGTTCGTGATGAAGACGACCGTGACGTCGCCGTCGGCGCTCGCGCCGTGCTGCATGACCTCGCCTTCGGGAAACCAGACGAACGAACCTGGCCCGAACGTGCCGCGGTGCGTGACCAGGTTGCCCTCGAGCACGTACATGCCGTGGCCGCACGGGTGCGTGTGGTCGGGGTTGATGACGCCGGCCGGATACCGCACGAGCCGAACCATCATGCCGGTCTCAGGATCGCTGAACAACTCCTTGCGATAGAGCGCTCGGCCGATCTTCTCATTGAATCGCTCTTCCCACGGCATCTGGGTGGCGTCGATCGCGACGATCGAGGTTGCCATACGATTCTCCTTTTCACGAACGTGGGGCAGGCTTCTGGCCTGCCAGCCTTTCCTTGCGACGTCGTCGACAGGCTGGAAGCCTGTCCCACGCTCCCAAGGAAGTCGTAGTGCAGGCGGCTCGCCTGCGGCTTCCTTTGACGAC
>DAIOWH010000279.1:0-3813 GCA_036758585.1 Planctomycetia bacterium | reverse complement strand
TGGGAGACATCTTGCTCTTTGCACCGTACATTCGAATGATGGCAGCAGAAGCCCGCGTCGCTGCGCACGCGCCCGCTACCGCAAGTAGAATCGGCGCGAAGCCTCCAGTTGCTCCACTACAAAATCCAGGCAGGTTGACCTTCGATCCCGCCACACAGTCATGGAGGTCCAATGGTGGGCTGGTTTATGGGCAGGGGTCAGCACAGGGGAACCGAGTCCTGCATGTGCTTGAGCATCTTTCTCCTGATCCGTCAAAACCACTGCATACCTTGTTTAACGTGCCTCGCAACCAGATCATCGGGTTGCTTGATGAGGCGTGGGCGGCTCGACAGGGAGCAGGCGTACTTCAGGCAAATGGCAACCGGGTCTTTAACATCCCAATGGGCAGGGTCGTTGGAGCGGGTGGCGAAACCAGCATAAGGATCATCGTCAGGGACGGTACGACAAACGTAATCACGGCATTCCCGGTTCCGTAGCGAAGGTGTCAATCATGGTTGCGTGCCCTTATTGTGGACAGGATTACGTGTGGAAAGTGAACATTCGTGACATTCCAGGTCCTCTGTATATGTGTCTTGAGTGCGATACAGTATGGGTAGACTCTCACGACGTAAAGGATGGGAAGGGACAAAACTTCGAGGACTTCATGACCCAACAAGGGCGGGCTGCTGACTGGAAAGCGATTACGAAGATAAGACAAATCAACGGCGGGCCTTAACACCTGCCGACTCTTCTTCTGTCGCAGTCCCAAAAGAAAACCGAAGTGCATCTGCTACAGGAGGCCCCGCCCTACCACCCTTTCCCACAGGGTTTTTCAAGAACATTGAACAATTGAAGTTCTTGGGGTGCAAAAGGGGACATTCTACTTTTATGGCGGGCAGAAGGGGGACAGTCCCGCTTAAGTCCGCGGCTACGAGTACGACATCATGGGCAACCTGATCGCTGTCGTCGACGCGGCGGGCGGCGAATCGACGTTCCAGTACAACGCGGCCGGATGGCTGACCAAGGCGTTCGACGCGCTCGAGCGCGAGACGCGCTACACGTATGACGCCGCCGGCCGAGTCACCGCGATCGAGCGGCCGCCGTACGATTTCACCACCACGTTCGCGTACGACCTGGCGGGCAACCTGACCCAAGTCGATCGGCCGGGCGGGCGACGCACCAGCTTCGTGTACGACCAGCTCAACCGGCTCGAACGCGAACAAGACGTGTACGGGAACTTCGACCAGTACACCTACGATGCCGAAGGCCGGGTGCTCGCGCACACCGACCGCATCGGGCGCAAAGGAGAAAGGGGGACATTCTACTTTTCACGTAAAGTAGAATGTCCCCCTTTTGCCCCCCAAGGTCACAGACCCTCGGACAATCCACGAGCAAGAACTCAAGAATGCGCAGGCGAATCTCCAAGGGGCGGAAGTGGCTGTCAGAGTGGCTGACGGGGCCGTCACAACAGCAGAAGTTCTCGCAACCGGCGGAGTCGGGCTTGGGAAAGAAGCGATTGAGCAGGGAGTGAAACGGGGAGGCAAGCAGGTAGTAAGGGAGGGAATTGAGGAGGGGCTGGAGAAAGGCGGCAAACGAGCGGCCAGTGCAGAGCCGCCACAACTCAGCAGAGGTAAGCGCGCCCACAGAGAAGAGCCGGCCTTATCTGGCGAGAAGCGCGAAGTGCCGACACCGTCGGGGAAGAGGATGGATCGGTACAACGAAGAGACGGGGCACATCCGTGAGATCAAGCCAGACAATCCGAGAGCAATCAAGAACGGTGAGAAGCAGGTCGAACGATATCGCCGAGAGATGGAGGCGGAAACAGGACGGCCGCATACTGCCGAAGTTACTCCATACGATCCCGAGAAGTACAAATAGAGCGGGAGGATTTATGGTCAGCCGAACAGTTTCTCCCACGGGGAGCTACCTTGTCGATGTTCCTTCGGATGCTCACGAAGACGTTGATGGTGAAGTAGTGAGCTTTTGGGGGCCTGAAGGTGATGTTCTGCTTCAGCTATCTAGCTACCGTCGTGACGTAGGCGATCAGGTTTCAGCATCTCAGAGGCTTGCCGCCCGTTTGGGCCGCAACGATCTGAATGGCGTCGCCGTAGAATCCGTGGCGATCCCCGACTGCCCTGATGTGGCGGCGGCGATTGGCGAGGACTCGGAGGGAACTCACTGGCTCTATGTCTATGCCGTATGGGAGGATCTCACCGTTTTTGCAACCGTTTCGGCATCGAGTGTTGTGGCCATCCGAAGTTCTTGGGGGATGGAATCGCTACGGTCGTTGAGCCGGAAAGGGAAGGAAATGGGGTCAGGTCCTGACTTTTGACTTTTTGCGTTACGCCCTCAAAAATGCCCCACCCATCCGCGACATCCTCAGCCCGAACTGCGCCGGCGGCGGCCACATCTACACCGCGTTCGGCCGGGTCGCGGCAGTCTTCGACTACCTCGGCAACGTCTCAACGCTCGACGACCTCGCCGCGACCCGCTTCCTCTTCACCGGCCGCGAGTTCGACGCCGAGATCGACCTGCAGTACAACCGCGCTCGCTACTACGACGCGGCGATCGGGCGGTGGCTGTCGCAGGATCCAATCGGTTTTGGGGCAGGAGATACCAATCTCTATCGTTACGTGGATAATGGGCCAACAGTGGCGACAGACCCGAGCGGCCTCGGAAAAATCAGCATAATCAAGATCATCATGGGGAAGGCGACGAAACCCAAGGTTATCGCGACAGTTGACAATATTGAGGACGCCGCACGACTTGCCGCAGAGGGCGAAGATCTTCTCGTTTCTTCCGCGAGGGAAGCGAGAGAAATCACTAAGCTGGCAGATGACGCGGGCCGAGAACCCATCCACGAAGCCGACAAGTTTGGCAAACACTACCACGCATCGACAAGGCCCGGGGGGCATGTTTTCTACGAACTCTATGGACTTACAGCATTCTTCTGTTTGACAAGTTACCTAAAGGGTGATGAGTCAACCGCGGTGAAATGTACTGTGGTTGGTCTCGACTGCATAAACCCGGCGTCGATCCCAAACGATCTCCTCGGATTGGGGCTCGGCGTTTACGAGTTCTTTACGCCAGAACCTCGCAAGCGCCTTCCGCCACCGTCTCCTATGGATCGTACCGACCCGGATGACTATAACCCGGAGCTGAACTTTCCGCCCGCAAGTCCCCCCTCGACGATACACGGAATCGAAGTCAAGGAAGTTCCACCGCGTCCGTACGACATCTCGGATGACTTTTAGGCGTTTGGGTTCGCCTGAACTAGACACAGACGAATGTTGGAGACGTTTGCATGCTTACTCGACCGGTGGCGTATGTCATTGCGAAGGAGGCAGAAAGCCAAATCGGCGCAGTTGGGACCACGGAAGGCCTCCGAGAGTGGATGGAGAATCTCCTCCATCAGGTGGCCAGTGGGTTTGGGCAACCTGATTCCGAAAGTAGTCTCACGAGTAGTCCTGAATCGACTCGCCTTGTCCACATGTGCCCCCAGGCGATTCAGGGTCCCATTCCAGAGTTGATCGGGTTCCTAGTTAACCATATCAAGGAAGATAGCGCCACGGTTGTGGGTGACACAAGGGCTCACCTGGAGGAGATTGTGTGTCGACAGATTGCACCAGATACACTGCTGTTTGTCTGGAGGGTGCGCCTTCCTGAAGCGGGAACGATTGGATTACCGCACTTGCTGATTCACATCGGGAGCGAAAAGTGGATACTACGGACACATGAGTAAGCGGATCGGAGCAAACAAGGGGACGGGGGGGCGGAAGGGGGGGGGCAAAAGGGGGACATTCTACTTTACGTGAAAAGTAGAATGTCCCCCTT
>DAIOWH010000278.1:0-3924 GCA_036758585.1 Planctomycetia bacterium | reverse complement strand
TTTCGCCATGTGCTCCCTCGCTAGCGCGTCGGGCTACTGTCCCAGAATCGTGCAAAGCTATTTAGAGTAGGGCGGATGAGGTGGGTATGGCTTCACGCGGCCGCCGCGCCGCCGCCGTAGTTTCGGCCGAGATAGTACTCGCGAACTTCCGGATTATTCACGATCTCGCCGGGCGTGCCGTGGGCGAACACCTTGCCCGCGCGAATCACGTACGCCCGATTCGTAATCTCGAGCGTCCGATCCACATTGTGATCCGTCAGCAAGATGCCGATGCCCTCGTCGCGCAGGGCCAGCACGATCTCCTGAATGTCGGCGATCGTCTTGGGGTCGATGCCGGTGAACGGCTCGTCGAGCAGGATGAGCGCGGGGTCGGTGACGAGGCAGCGAGCGATCTCGAGCCGCCGCTTCTCGCCGCCCGACAGACTCTGGGCGGCACTGTCCTTGAGGTCGACGAGTCCAAACTTGCGGAGAAGATCGAGTGCGATGGCGCGGCGGTACTTGTTTCCGTTGTGGCCTTGCGGAACCGGCATCGTTTCGAGGATCGCCAACAGATTCTGCTCGACCGTGAGCTTGCGAAAGATGCTGGTGTCTTGCGACAGGTAGCCCATGCCCAGTCGCGCGCGACGATACATCGGCCAGTGCGTCACGTCGGTGCCGGCCAGGAACACCTGGCCAGCCTTCGGTCGAATCATGCCGGTGACCATGCGAAAGCTCGTCGTCTTGCCGGCCCCGTTCGAGCCGAGCAGTCCGACGACCTCGCCGGCCTTGACCGTGAAGCTCACACCATCGACGACTGTGCGGCGGCCGTAGTACTTCACCAGGCCGTGCGCTTCCAGAAGTGCCATTTCCATAGCCAATCCTTGGCTGCTGCTATCGAATCCATCGCATGCGCGTCACGTGTGGATAGAACGGCAATCGGAATGTGCCCAGTCCGCCGAGCGGCACATCAAACTGGGCCGGCCCGAACGGCACACCGTGCGGCCAGTACACAAAGAACGCCTTGCCGATCAGCAGTTGCCGCCGCACGAAGTACTCGGGGGCGTCCACCACGTCGCCACCCGGCTTGGCCGCGATGTCGCGACGCGCGTCATCGACGTTCATGCCGTGCTCGTCGGCGATCTGCGTCAACCATTGCCTCGCCCCGCGGTCCCACAGCCGACCGTCCTTGCTCTTCGGGCTGTTGTCGCCGAGCATCAGGAAATCGTCCGGACCCAACCGCGGAAACTCACTGACGCGGGCAGTCTTGAGACCGTCCCACCGAGCCGGGTCGCTGAGCGTCTCATCCGCGCTGTTCACCCAAAAATCCGCGTACTCGGACGCACCCGCGCCGTGGGTATAGTAAATGTCCCGGTACAGAACAAGGTCACTCACGACTACCGACGCCCGGTCGACGGCGACCGAAGCGGGCCGCAGATCGGCCTCGGTCGGCCGGCGCGCGTCGCCCAGTTTCGCACCGGCATAGTCGTGACCGTCGCCAAAGAGCAGCCGGTCGTTCAGCGAAACGGTCAGTCGGTCGTCGAAGTTGGCGAAGCTGATGCGGTACTTGCCCGACTTGCGAATCGCGCCCGCGGCCGACGCCAGTTCCTCTTCCTGTCCGTCAGCGGCCGCAAGCCTCAGCAGACGGCACGTACCCTGCTCCAAGTCGAAGTCGCAGACGAATCGCTCGCCCGCCTCGACTAGCTCGAGTCGCAATCGCCCGCGCGCCTCCTTCACCTGCACGCGCACGCACAGGTTCAGGTCGCCCACCCAGTGCGGCTCTGAGTCGGGCTCGCGACCGCGGCCGTAGAGCATGCCGGCGTTGTAGGCGTAGAAGTCGGTGATCAATTGTTCCTTGTGCGCGACCGAGTCGACTTCAGACCGATCCCAAATCGAGGCGAAGTGGTGATACGAAATTCGGTGCCAGTCGGCCTGAGCGCCGGCCGGCGAATCGTGCGTGAAGCTGTAGCCGTCGGCGGCCTCGGTCCACGACGAACCCGCCTCGCCCTGCCAGCGGGCCGGCCAGTTCTTGGATGTCCGGCTGGCCGGTTGGTGATCGTTGTCGAAGACGAGCATGCGCATGACTTGTTGTTTGCGTGCCGACTTGCGCGCGATCTGGAACTCCGAATCGCCGTCGCGCCGCACGTACACGTCGCCGTAGTGAATGCGCAGGTCCTCGTCCGGCAGCCCGACAAGCCGCTTGATGTAGTTGACCTGCGGTTCTTCGGGAAACTTGAAGACGACCACGTCCCATCGTTTCGGCTCGCGCAACGACGCCGGCATCCACTCCGGCAAGTCGAACAGCGCCTTGAGCACCAGAATGCGGTCGCCCTTGAAACTGATCCCCTCCTGCACCTCTTGGACCATGCATTTCGGACAGCCGGCGCCTTCGGTGTAGAGCACGTACTTTTCTCCGCAGCCCGCGCACTTCACTTCGACCGGGTTGATGAATCGGCAGTTGGGGCAGACGCCGCCCGTGATCAGTCCGTGGTCCTCGGTGGCCCCGACGGTGAACTCCTGACGGCATTCAATGCACGTCACGTCCTTGTGCCGGCCCATCAGCGTCGGCGCCATCGAGCCGGTCGGGATCACGAACGCCTCGGCCTCGAACGTGCGAAACAGAAAGGCGAGCACGAAGGCAATGACCACCGACTCAATCGTCTCGCGGCTCGACCCGTGGCGCTGCTGCGAGTCGTGTTCGTCTGGTCGAACGGTGGGTCGCATGCGCGGGCGCGGCGGGTTGGGAGGCTGAACGGGCTGCGGGCCGGGTTCAATGGTTTGGCTCATAGTGGAACCGAATATACCTAAGAACGGCAGACCGATGAAGGCGGAAGGATAGAACTGACGTCGCGTTCGTCGCGGACGATGTGGATAATCTTCGCCTCAGGCAGCACCGCGGGCATGAACGGCACGCGCAGCGCGGGCATTTTCTCCACGAACAGCCGCGCGTCACCCCGTTCCCGCTCGAATCGCTGGCAAATCCGCCGCACGACCTGCAGCGTCGCGTGTTGGGCCGTCAATCGGCGCGAACCGAGCGCGCGCAACCGACGATCAGGCCAATGTTCATCATGGCAGCCACGGTAAAGTCGGTTGAACTTGTTTCTACGGGCCAGTAGTATCGCCGGGCCGACACTACTCGGTCTTCGTCCGCCCGGTACTGTGGAACGAAGTCCGGGAACCGTCTATGGTGGTGAACGTTCGAGTACAGCGAGCGGGCTGAAAGATGGCTGTTGTTCTTCAAGACTTCTCGTGGAACAGGATGATCGAAGCCGTGGAAGCTGTTCGAGAACGTGCCTATCGGGCCGCCGGCGCGCTGCAGCGAGCGGGGATTCCGTATGCGGTCGCCGGCGGCAACGCCGTCGCGGCCTGGGTCGCGCGAGTGGATCGTGCCGCCGTCCGGAACACGCAGGACGTGGACATTCTCGTGCGTCGGTCCGACTTTGAGGCCGTGAAAATCGCGTTGCAATCGGTCGGCTTCGAACATCACAACATCATGGATGTCGATTGTTTCATTGACGGTCCGCGGGGCAGCCCTCGCGACGCAGTGCATCTCTTGTTCGCCGGCGAGAAAGTCCGTCCGAACTATCCGGCGCCCTCGCCGGACGTCAGCGAAGCGGTCGCGGCCGATGATTATGAAGTGCTCTCGCTGGAAGCGCTGGTGCGGATGAAATTGAACTCGTTTCGCGACAAAGATCGTACGCACCTTCGTGATCTGCTCGATGTCGGCTTGATCGACGACTCGTGGCTGCCGCGCTTGCTGCCCGAGCATGCGGCACGACTCCAGAAGTTGATCGACGACCCTGAGGGGTGAGCACGATTGTCTCGCGAACAGTTGATCGACCAGCACAAATGAACGGCAACATGCTCTGGACTTCGTATTCCCTACTGCCTACTTCCTAAATGGCTTTGCGTGATTCTGGGAGTCCGCAGGGACAGTAGCCCGACGCG
>DAIOWH010000277.1:0-3930 GCA_036758585.1 Planctomycetia bacterium | reverse complement strand
TGCGGCTGCGGGTTAAACGAATTCAAACCCCTTTCAGTGTGGAGCGGTACTTAGCGCCGACCTACTACCGTTATTGACCCAAACCGCCGGTCGCCATTAAACTGCGGCCAACAAAGTAGTTCGGGCCAGTTTGCGAGGGCGAGACCGCCCACGCGAGGCGTCCCCTTCTATTGGCGTGTGGGGATCCACCGTCGTCCGTCGCACCTCCCGAGTCAGGTAGTTTGCTCATGCCGATTGATCTGGAAGCTGTTTGGGACAAGATCACCAACGCCGCCACGGCGATGTCCGAGGGCCTCGCGCACGGACTGACCGGGCTGTTCGGGTCGTCCAACGAGCGCCAGGTACGGCGCATGTTGCCCGTCGTCGACGAGATCAATCAACTGCGGCCGAAGATGCAGTTGCTTTCTGACCAGCAGCTCAAGGAGGTCACGACCGACTTCCGCCGCCGGCTCGGAGCGGGCGAAACGCTCGACGACCTGATGATCGAGGCGTTCGCCGCATGCCGCGAAGCGTCACACCGCACGCTGGGCAAGGGCAAGATCGTCGATGATGCGTTCACCGGCAAACAGATTCCGTACATGGCCCACTTCGACGTGCAGCTCTTGGGCGGCATGGTGTTGCACTCGGGCAAGATCGCCGAGATGGTCACCGGCGAAGGCAAGACGCTCGTGGCCACGCTGCCGGCCTACCTGAACGCGATCGAAGGCAAAGGTGTACACGTCGTCACCGTGAACGACTACCTGGCCCGCCGCGACGCCGAGTGGATGGCGCCGATCTATCAGGCGCTCGGCCTCACGGTCGGATTCATCCAGTCACAGATGGAAGGCGAGGATCGGCAGCGCGCGTACAACTGCGACATCACGTACGGCACGAACAACGAGTTCGGCTTCGACTACCTGCGCGACAACATGAAGCCCGCGCGGCGCGGCGACCCGCGCTATCCGGCCTGGCAGCAACAGGTGCAGGGGCCGCTGCACTTCGCCATCATCGACGAGGTCGACAACATCCTGGTCGACGAGGCCCGCACGCCGCTGATCATCTCGGGTCCCGCCGAAGACGACACCACCAAATACTACAAGGCCAACCAGATCGCCAAGCAGCTCAAACGCGACGTCCACTTCGAGGTCAAGGAAAAGGAGCACACCTGCCACCTGACCGACGCAGGCGTGCGCGAGGCCGAGCGGATCGCCGGCGTCGAGAGCTTCTACACGCCCGGCAACATGCAGTGGCCCCACCTGATCGACCAGTCGCTCAAAGCGCTGCACCTGTATCACCGCGACAAAGAGTACGTCGTGATGAACGGCGAGATCATCATCGTCGACGAGTTCACCGGCCGGCTCATGCACGGCCGGCACTGGTCCGACGGGCTGCACCAGGCGGTCGAGGCCAAGGAGGGCGTGCGGATCAAGGAAGAGACGCAGACGATGGCCACGATCACGCTGCAGAATTTCTTCAAGCTCTATAAGAAGCTCGCCGGCATGACCGGCACGGCGATGACCGAGGCCAGCGAGTTTTGGAAGATCTACAAGCTCGACGTGGTCGCCATCCCGCCGAACCGCAAGCTGCAGCGCATCAATCACCCTGACGTGATCTTCCGGACCAAGCGCGAGAAGTATCACGCGATCGTCGACGACGTGCGGGACGTCCACGCGACCGGCCGACCCGTGTTGATCGGCACCACGTCGATCGAGAACTCCGAGCACCTGAGTTCGTTGCTCAAGCGCGAGGGGATCAAACACGAGGTGTTGAACGCGAAGTACCACGAGCGCGAGGCCGAGATCGTCGCTCAGGCCGGCCGCAAGAACGCCGTGACGATCGCCACGAACATGGCCGGGCGCGGCACCGACATAATCCTCGGCGGCAATCCCGAATTCGTCGCCTGGAACGAACTGAAAGAGCAGTACGCCAGCCGGCTCGACGTTCCGCCCGACGTGTGGAAGGAGCGAGTCGAGGCGATCGAGAAGGCCGAGGGGATGCGCGAAGAGGGCCGCGAGGTCGCCGCGCTCGGCGGGCTGCACATCGTCGGCACCGAACGACACGAGGCGCGTCGCATCGACAATCAGCTCCGCGGCCGCGCCGGCCGCCAGGGCGACCCCGGATCCGGCCGCTTCTTCCTGTCGCTCGAAGACGATCTGATGCGCATCTTCGCCGGCGAATGGGTCAAGAACGTTTTGACGCGGCTCGGCATGCAGGAGGGCGAGGCGATCGAATCGCGCATGGTCAGCCGCCGCATCGAAGCCGCTCAGAAAAAAGTCGAGGAACGAAACTTCGACACACGCAAGCACCTGCTCGAATACGACGAAGTCATGGACGAACAGCGCAAGCGGGTCTACTCGTTCCGCAAGGACATTCTGCATGGGGCGAACTGCAAAGAGATCATCCTGGGAATGATCGACGAACAGATTCGCCGCGCGGTCGCCGAGTTCACCAACCCGCGCTATGGCACCGAGAGCTTCGCCGCGTGGGCGTCGCAGCGGCTCGGCGCCGAACTGGAACCCAACGACCTGCGCGGCGCCGCGTTCGACCAGGCCGAGGCGATCGCTCGCGAGGCGGCGCTCGACCAGGCCGGCTCGCAGATCGCCGAGGCGATCGAGGAGCACGCGCCGCGCGACGCCGACGAATCGGAACAGAACTGGCAGGCCCTGGCCCAGTGGGCCAACACCCGCTGGGGCCTGAGACTCAAGGACAAAGAACTGCGCAAGATGGACCGCGACGACCTGTACGATCACCTGGTCGATCAAGCGCGGCAGGCGATCGACAAGGTCGACCTGGAGCACGGCAAGATGCTGCTCAGCGAAGAATGGGGGCTGAGCAGCCTCGCCGGTTGGACGCAGCACAAGTTCGGCATCAAGCTGAAACCGAGCGACGTCAAGGATCGTGCGAGCGACGAAATCCAGAAACTGCTCTGCGAGAAGGCGCGGTCGCTGTACGTGCAGAAAGAGGTTGAGTTCCCGGTGCGCGTCGGACTGGCCCGATTCATGGCCGAGCGGGCCGGCGCCGGATCAAAGTACGACCGCGAAGGCCTCGTGCAGTGGGCGAACCAGCGATTCGACGCTCAACTCGACATCAACGAGCTGCGCAGCAAGTTTCGCAGCGACATGTTCGAGATACTGATGCAGCTCAGCGGCGGCTACTACGACGTCCACCGCATGCACAGCGAAATGGAGCAGCATCTGAACGACGCCTACGGCCCCGCCGGCGACGAGCGCAACGGGGCCGGCCCGCATCAGCCGGCGATCGACCGGCTGGCCGACTGGGCGCTGCACTCGCTCGGCTGCACGGTCCCCGCGACCGAACTGGCCGCGTGCAGCCGGTCGGCCGCGCGCACGCGACTGCTCGAAGCGGTCGACGACCACTTCCGGCCCGAAATGCGCGAGATGGAACGCGTGCTGGTGCTGCAGATACTCGACGGATCATGGAAGGACCATCTCTACGCGATGGACCACCTGCGGTCGTCGGTGTCGCTACGCGGCTACGCTCAGGTCGACCCGAAGGTCGAATACAAGCGCGAGGGCATGAAGGCGTTCGAGGAGATGTGGGCGGGCGTGGGCGACAAGGTCACCGACCTGGTGTTTCGCATGGAGCAGGTCGACGCCGGGTTCCTCGGCTCGCTCTGGCAGGCCGAGCGCATGCAGACGGTTCACGCCGACGCCACCGGCAGCGGCATCCAGGCTCAGCAGCAAGCGGCCATCAACGCCAGCAAGGGCGAGCAAAAGGCCGAGCCGATCCGCAACCGCGGTCAAAAAGTCGGCCGCAACGACCCGTGCCCATGCGGCAGCGGGAAGAAGTACAAGCAGTGTTGTTTGAGGAAAACGGGTTGAACGACAACCACGTCGAGAACGACGAACACCGTGCAACTTGAGAAACGGCGGCATGTAAATAGCCTTGCACGATTCTGGGACAGTAGCCCGACGCGCCAGCGAGGGAGCA
>DAIOWH010000276.1:0-3996 GCA_036758585.1 Planctomycetia bacterium | reverse complement strand
GGCTGCGCGCAGCCTCGGTGAGTGAAACTGCGAACTCAGTGAGGAGCAGTTCGTGAACAAAGTGACTCCCGGGCGAACGTCGGTACCTGAGCGGACGAGTTCCGTGGACTTTGGGATCGGCGGGCCAGTCGAGTCGCCTAAACACTCTTGCGGTCGGCAGGTACGCAGCGGGCTGTCCCATATCCAGCCGTACTTGCACGAGATCGCCTGCGGCCACGAGTGTCTGTAGATGCATCCGTGTCGCTCGATCAGTTCTGAAGAACTCTGGGAATTGCCGCTGTATGTGCCCAGCGAGGACTGTGCGGTGCCGGGCGATGAACTCCAGCACAGGAACAGCAAAACGCGAGTATCGGCGCGAAGAAGTAGCCGTGAATGGCACGGGACGGTGCGCGGCGAGGTCGTAGGCGGTTCGCATGGGTTCGTTGCTATAGAAGCACTGAACCGCTCAACTGCCGAACGCGCTCGGTTCTTGCGGCGTGCGTGTTCCAGCGACGGAACAGCCGTCGGAACGCTCAAGACGGAAGGATTGAGAGCGCATACACGATCGTCTGGCCGCTCATCCGACACCGTGACGGAACACTGAGGCGCACAGTGCGACCGCCTCCAACAAAGTTACCATACCGACGACCGTCACCGTCCTCGTTCTTCCTCACGAAGCGCGTCCGGTGTGCTCTTGCCCTTCGTGACCGGGCGAAATTGGCCGCTCTTTTGGGTCTTGCGTCGCCCGACGACCTTGTACGTGCCTTTGCCTTTCTTGGGGTGCCATCCGTTCACCATGACGAGTCTCCTTGCTCCAGCCACTTGATCGCAGAAGCACGCTCGTGCGTGCGTAATATTTGCGGAGCGTGTCGCGCGACGCCACGAAGAACACGCCCAGGAGTATTGATAAGATCGCGGCGCGAAGGAACGGGTTCACCGGAAGCAATCCGTCGAACGATCGCGGCACCGGCGTCACCAGCACGATCGCGACCAGCATGTTGCCGTAGAACTGGTAGTGGCGATAGTGGTTCTCGACGACCTCTTCGAAGGCGCGCAGCTTCCAGGGCAGTCGCGAGAAATCCCACACCGGCCGCTCCACGCCCGTCCGGTGGTGAATCGTGTCGAGCACAAGCCAGCGAAGAGCACTCACCATGAGCCCCGCCGCAATCGATGCGAGCGTGACGTACAGAAAGCCGCCAACCGTCGGTGATCCAGGATCGCCTGTCTCGAGCCACGGTCGGATCACCGGCGAGTACGTGCCGAGCTGCCACACCACGACAAACCCGGGCAGCACGTAGGCGATGAGAAGCCCAAAGTTCCGTTCGGTGACCGTGTTCACGGCCGAGAAAATGAAGACCGGCCGCTGCCGACGGGCACATGAAAGCGCATGCTGTGCACTGCCATTCCTGCACGATACAAACCTCCGCTGCCTTCCGCAGGCCCGCGTCACGTGGGAACACCGCGCTGCTCAGTATGAGAACATTATGTCGTTCATAGTCCAACTTGGACTATGCCTATTCGGACTGTACCATCGAGGCCCGTGCCGAACAAGAGCGTCTCAATGGAAAAATCCGTTCACAGCCACGAGTACGAGACAATGGTGATGCTCCTGCGTGAACTCCGCGAGAAAGCTGGACTCACGCAGGTCACGCTCGCAGAGAAGCTCGGTCAAAGTCAGTCGTTTGTCAGCAAAATTGAGCGCGGCGAACGGCGCCTCGACATCATTCAACTGCGTCAGATCTGTCACGTCCTCGGCGTCGCGCTGCCCGCATTCGCCAAACTGCTAGAGCAGCGCCTCGCGGCGAGGCGCAAGTAAGTGCCTAACCGCGTATGAAACCGCGGAATAATCGCAGAAAAAATCTGTAAAAAACTGCTTGCAATGTGTCTCGCCGATTGCTCTAAATACCATTCCCCTTCCGGAGCGAAGGGCACTCCTCAGAGCATTTCCCAGAGCGACAGTCCATCCCAGAGCAATGCGTTCCGCAAGAGACAACGTGCGCGCTCGTGCGCGCCGAATGGGCGACTGCCTCCAAACAACACCGCGAATTGAACACCACGCGAAAGGAGGGCTCGAGATGGACGTGCGACTCACTGCCTGGCACGAGACCGAAACCTGCACCTGGTGCGAGACGATGAAGGAGTGCGTCACCGCCGTGTTCGGCGACGGCTTCATTCGGGAAGCACCACTCTGCTGGCGCTGCCTGCAGCAGGCTGTGCGGGTCCGGCATCGCCAGGGCGACGCAAAGCCGGAGGCGGTCCGGCTGCTCAAGACGTAAGCTCAGCGTGCGTCGGTGCAGGTAACCGGATGCCCGTGCCGACAGACCGAGCCCATCGGACGCGGCTGGTCCCTTTCCAGAGCACTTCCCCAGAGTCTTCGTTGAAGTAGTAACCAAAGGCTTCAATGGCCTGAGGTTCAGCGTGCGCGCCCAGCCGGCCACGGCATGCCTACTGTAGCTGTCACGCCGCGGCTGCCCCGAGCGAGCATCTGTCTCTCAGGCGGGAGAGGTCCGTGCTGACCGTAAAAGAAACAGCACGGAGGCTTCGTGTGAGCATCGGATGCGTGTACACCCTAATCACCGCGGGAAAATTGGCGCATGTGCGGATCGGTGTCGGCCGCGGCACGATCCGCATCCCGGAAGGCGCGCTCGAGGAGTTCCTCGCGCGCACCCTTCGGGGACCGTACGACGCCGGCGTCAGGCGGCCGTGTCCTGACGGGACGGGGTTTTCGCACCTAGACGTTTCTCGGTTGCGGGAGGCGTGGCGGGAGCAGGGAGTTGGGCTGCCCGCTCTGCCGCTTCCTGCAGGTGACTGACTTGGTCGGCCAAGTGGACGTACACCTTGCTGACCATTTCGAGGCTGCTATGACCCATGAGTTCGGCCACCATCGATGGATTGACGCCGTTCAAGACGGCGTGTGTCCCATACGTGTGCCGGAACAGGTATGCGCACACGTCAGAGGCGAGGCCGAGCTTCCGCCGGATGCGGCCGATCTGCAGCCGGATGGCGTTCGTCGTCCACGGCTTGCCACGCGTGTTCACAAAGACAAAGCGCGACGTGGCGTCTTTCCGCAGCCGGTCCATGAGCCGGCGCATGGGCGGGGTGAGCAGGATCACCCGCGGCTTCTCCGTCTTGCCCACCGTCTTGTGGTCCCACAATACCCAGCGATCGGAGCGAACCTCGTCCCAGGTCAGTCGATTGACCTCGCAAGGGCGTGCCCCGGTCTGCCGCAACGCCCAGAGCAAAACCCGGAAGCGCCCGTGGGCACCCGCGATGAGTGCCCGATACTCGTCGACGGTGAGGCAGCGTGTGCGGTGCTTCGGGCGAGGGCGTCGCATGCCGGTGAGCGGGTTCTTCGCGAGCAGGCCCTCTTGGATGGCCCAGGAGAAGGCGCGGAACGCGGACCGCTTGCCGTTGTACTGCGAGGTCGGACCCCACGCACGCTCACCGACCCAGCGGGTGACGTGGTATGGCTTCAGGTCCCGCACCGGAAGCCAGCCCCATCGCTCGGCGAATTTCTGCGCGTAGAAGAGATAGCCGTTGTACGCGGCTTCCGAGAGGCTGCGCTTTGCCCAGGCGAGGAAGGCCTCGACGATGTCGGCGACGCGAGCGTCCGTCGACTCGGGCGCGGTGGGCTGGAGCAAGAGGAACTCGTGGAACGCGCGCTCGGCCTCAGGCTTGTTCTTTCGACCTTTCGCGAGGCGGACTTGCTTGCCGTTGACTTTGACCATCCACCAGCCGGTCTGCTGGCGGAACCAGATCTTGTGCGGACGTGCCATGGTGGGACCCTCCGATCAATGAACCCTGTGGAACACCCAAGGGCTGACCGAAGGGTCGGCTCGGCTCCCCGCTCGTTGGCACCGGGCGGGGAGCCCACGGAGTTTGGTGCACAGTTTGGTGCACTCGAAAGTGAGGCTCGGCGCAACTCACTGCCGTGTAAGTATCCCCGGCAGGAGTCGAACCTGCAACCTTCGGCTCCGGAGGCCGACGCTCTATCCAATTGAGCTACGGGGACGCTTG
>DAIOWH010000275.1:0-4038 GCA_036758585.1 Planctomycetia bacterium | reverse complement strand
GCTGCTGGCGCCACTCGGCCGTCAATTCCCCGCTGACGGCCGCCTTGAGCACCGCGGCCCGATATTGCCCCAACTTCGCCCGCACCCGTTCCAGCGCCGCAACCCCCGCATCAAGGTCGGAAAGTAGTTCGTCGAGTTTCGCAACAATGCGTCTCTGTTCATTGATTGAGGGCACTGGAAACTCGATCTTCGCCAATTCCTTTCCCGTCAGGTGTTTGATGGTTGTGCCTGTGTAGTGTCTTGCGAATCGCTCTGTCACAGTGCCAAAAAACAGAAAATACATTGCGAACGACGGGTCGTATTCGTCGGAACGAAACCGGACACGATGGAGCGCCTTCTGAATCATTGCCCGATCAGTTTGCCCCTTCCACACGGCCGCACGCCCTGGGACACCTCCCTCGCATATCACCAAATCACCTGGCTTGAGTCCGAAGCGAGCCTCTTCGCCAGGCTCGAAACGCATCTGCTTCAAATCATCTAGATCAAATGAAAACCAACGAACATTGACGTTTCGGAGATAAGGTTGAAGTACGCCGCGATTTTTCTCTTTGTCCAGCATCTTTCCGAGGCACATTTCCGTTGCGAGCCTATTGAGTGGCAATGTAGGCCAAGGAAAACCGTTATCACTCATGCCGCCAGCCTTTCATTCAGTTCCGCCAGTAGCGGCGTGAGCTGGTCGCCGAAGAGTTGATGGGCGCGGCCGAGGCTGCCGTGCTGGCCGAACCAGCCGTCTTGAAAATCGTCCGGCTCGATCGCCAGGCTGGTCGCGATGTGCTCGGCTATCCGGTCGAGCCACTCGCGCTGCTCGTCGCTGAACCGAATGCCGCTTCGCTCTTTCTCGAGAATCCACTCGGCGTATTTCGCGCGGACGGTTTCGGCGACCGGCTCCAGCGGCGAGTCCGGCGCCAGAGCATGTCGCACCAGGGAGACCAGGTCGGCGAGCTGTTCGCCTGGCCGTGCTCGACCTTCCACCGCTTCGGCGACCTTGTTTGCCTCAACGATTTCAAAGGCGCGCCAGAGCGCGGTGGGCGAGCAGGAAATCGGCGGCACGGTCAGAGCGTCCCGCAATTGTCTCAACTCCCGCAGCGAAATCCTCAGCGGCTTTGTTCCCGCATAGAGCACTTGCAGCGCGGTCAACTGGTCCCTGTTGTCCTGAATCCATCGGCGGAAGTCCTGGATTTTCGCGCGGGCCTTTTCATAGGACGTGTCGTCGATGCCGGAATACAAAACGGCATCGATCGTGTGGCGATCAATGGTCTGTTCGTTCTGGGCGCGGATTTCGAGGATGCGACGCCGAAACGGGGCCTTGAGAAACGGGGTCGTCGCCGCCTGGGCCAATTGCTCGGTCGCCTGCTTGAGCTGCTCGTCGGTCGGCGGCGTGGTGAGGCAGAACAATTCCTGGGCCTTGGCAATCTGGGCGTCGGGATCGCACGCCTTCATCAGGTCCCCCGCCAGATCGGCGAACGATTTTCCGCCGGCCAGGTCGCGCAGCTCGGCGAGTTGGTCGGTACTGAACTCGCGCTGCAAGCGGGCCAGTCGGCCGGCCAGCGTCGTGAGCGCGTCAGGGTCGGTCCCGCCCTGAGCCACGTATTCCAGCAACTGAGGGAGCGACGCCGACGGCTGGCGGTTGAGCGTGTGGGAGTCGGTCTTGTCCTGTTCACAGACGCCGACGGCATCGACGATGATGAAGCGGTCCTTGGCGTTGGCGCTGGGCGTGACGACCTTCAGCTTGTCGGGCGAGATGACCCGCACGCCGCGACCCTTCATCTGCTCGAAGAAGCCGGCCGACTTGACGTTCCGCATGAAGAACACGCACTCGATCGGCTTCACGTCGGTGCCGGTCGAGATCATGTCCACGGTGACGGCGATGCGCGGATAGTAGCTGTTGCGGAAGTTCGCCAGGATTTCGTCGGGTGTGAGGCTGGCGGTTTTGACCCAGTCGGTGACTTCGCTCTGGGTGCCGTCGTCGTTTTGGACTTTCTTCGTGACGCGCGTGAAGCCGGTGCGGTAGGTGATCTTCTCGCAGAAGTCGTTTTGCTCGGCGAACTCCTCGCGGACCATCCGCACGATGTCGTCGGCGTGGGAATCGTCCTTGGCGAAGATCAGCGTCTTGGGAACCTCGGTGCGGCCAGGGAAGGCGTCGGGCAGCACCTTGCCCTTGAACTCGCGCACGACGGTGCGGATCTGATCCTCCGCCACGACATCGCGGTCCAGCTCGTTGGCGGTGTAGGTGAGGTCCGCTTGGAGCCGTTCGAGCCGCTCGGCGCGAGTGAGCTTGTGACGCTTGTCGACGTAGACGCCGGTGGGGTCGGCGACGATGGTCGCGCCCTGCTCGGTGATCCTGGTGCGGATGCGATAGACATCGAAATCGACGTTGACGCCGTCGGCAACGGCCTCGTCATGGCCATACTGCATGACGAGGTTCTTGTTGAAGAAGCCGATTGTGCGGCCGGCCGGTGTCGCGGTCAGCCCGATCAGGAAGGCATCAAAATAGAGCAGCACCTGCGCCCAAAGTTCGTAGATCGAGCGATGGCACTCATCGACGATGATGAAGTCGAAGAACTCGGGCGGGATGCCGGCGTTGTAGGCGACGTCGGGCGGCTCGCCCCGCCACGGCTTGGCCGTGTCGAACGCCGACCCTTCCTCGTTCGCTTCGTCGAACTCCACATCGCCCTTCAGCATCGAGTACAACCGCTGGATCGTGGTGATGACGACCTTGGCCGCGGGGTTGATCGAGTTGTTCTTGAGTCGCTGAACGGTGTAGAGCGTCGGGAACTTGCGCGTGTCGTCCGGCGGCGTGAAGTTGGCGAACTCGTCCTCGGTCTGCTTGCCAAGGTTGCCGCGATCCACCAGAAACAGGATTCGCTTGGCGCCGCCGAATTTGAGCAGGCGGTAAGCCGAGTTGACCGCTGTAAAGGTCTTGCCCGAGCCGGTCGCCATCTGGATGAGGGCGCGTGGGGCAGCTTTCGCGAGCGAGGACTCCAGTCCGGCGATTGCCTGCTTCTGCACCTTCCAGAGGCCCGTCTCGTCGAGTGGTGGCAGGTCTTGCAGCCGAGCGCGAAGCTGATCTTGCTGCGTCAGCCATTCGGCCAATGTCTCGGGACGGGGAAAGCTGAATACCCGGCGGCTGCGGGGCTTGGGGTCGAGGCCGTTGGTGATGAAGATCACCGAACCATTCGACTCGAAGAGGAATGGCAGCGGACGATGATGGGCCGGCAGATTGTCCGGCAGGCCGGCGGCGTATTTGGCGGACTGCGCTTCGACGCCCGTGAGCGTCCCTTCGGCCTTGGCTTCGACCGCGCCGAGCGCCTTGCGGTCGAGGTAGAGCATGTAGTCTGCAAAGCCGAAGCCCGACTTCATGGGGAACTCGCGCACCGCGATTCCGCGACCGGCCGTGAGGTCGAGGTGGTCGCGATCCTGCACGATCCAGCCCGATGCGGTGAGCCTTGCATCGATCTCGCGGCGGGATTTCTGTTCGGGAGTTTCAGGCATAGCGGTCACTTGCGTTCGTGGTCGTTGGTTCCATGCGGACTTCGATTACGGCTTCCGTTTCCTCGCCGGCGCGTTCACTGGTCGTTCGATGTTCTTGAGAAACACCTCCAAATCAGCCCGGCGGAATAGCCGGTAGCCATTGGCCGGGTTGCGGTGCATGGGAATCTCACCGCGCCTGGCCCATTTGCGGAGCGTGTTCTGCGCCACGCCCAGGATTGCGGCTGCTTCGGCCGTCTGCACGTATTCGGTCAGCTTCGTAGGCATTTGCGTCCTCCGGTCGCAGGTTGCTCCAGCCTAGCAAAGTCTGCACGCCGGCGACAGCAGCAGGGAATCGCCGGGGCCGGAATTCCGCCGCATGATCCGCGACGCCGAGGAGCGCGGCGACTTCAAGGCGAT
The DNA here is from genome assembly GCA_036758585.1 of Planctomycetia bacterium. Classification (GTDB taxonomy): domain Bacteria; phylum Planctomycetota; class Planctomycetia; order JALXBF01; family JBGPMX01; genus DAIOWH01. Next base: position 150 of record DAIOWH010000275.1, on the reverse strand, counting down.
CCTCTGCTAGGACCAGGACCGGTTCGGCTGCTTCGGTTCCATCGAGGCCGGCCGATTGGGCTCTACAAGGACATGTTCCGGCGAGGGGTGCAGGACCGCATGACCCATGCGCTGATCTTTGACGAGGCCCATCGCGCTGCACGACTGCAG
>DAIOWH010000274.1:3012-4116 GCA_036758585.1 Planctomycetia bacterium | reverse complement strand
GTGGCAATGTCGTTCCGCTCCGTTGTATTCAACTTGTTGCGTTGCAGCTTACTTTCACTGGGGGCAATTCATCATGCGCTTCGTCAGGCAACGTGTCGCTCGACTTGGAAGTTTCCTCTACGGAAAGCTAGTGGGGGGGGGTAATCTAGGCAATCTTCGGCAGTCTGCCCGTTCGACGAAGCGTAATGGAGTGAGGGGACGGCTGTGGCTTGAACGGCTCGGCTCGAAGATCGACTCCTGCTCACTCATTTCGGTGAGACGCCGATCTTGCTCGACGACGGCCTCTTGATCGTCGAGTTGCCGGACACAAACGATGTCGCCTCGTTCGGGTATCCGGACACGACGACCGCTCGGCTGACGATCAGCGGGGTCGTGTACGACTATCCGCGCGCTTCAGTGCGCGAGCTGTCGGTCACGGGCGGCGGCGGCAACGATCGTTTAGAGGCGGCGGCCGACGTCGATATCCGATTGCGATTGAGCGGCGGCGACGGCGACGACACGCTGATCGGCGGCGCGGACTGGGACATTCTCGACAGCGGCGCCGGCGACGACTCGCTGGTGGGCAACGACGGCACCGACGAGATTTCGTTCAAGCCCGGCGACACCGTGCTGAGCGGAACCGGCAACGACTCGCTGTCGCTCTTTGCCGAGGGCACGGACGGGGCGGACACGGTGCAGGTCACGAACCTCGATGCGGTCACGGTGCGACTCGTGCGGAACGGCGTGACGTATGACTACGATCGTCAGGAATTGGTCGCGATCGCCATCAATGTCGGACCTGGCGATGACGTGGTTGATTTCGCGGCCGACGTGGCAGTTCCGGGCGTGCTTCTGGGCGGCGACGGCAATGACTCGTTGGTCGGCGGGGCGGGGCCGGATGTGCTCGACAGCAACGACTCCGTCGTCGGTGGCGAAGGCGACGACACCATTGCCGGCCAAGCCGGCAACGACTCGCTGTACGGCGGGCTGGGCCATGATTCGATTTCGGGCGGCGACGGCAACGACACGCTCGGTTCCGACCACGGCAACGACACGCTCGCGGGCGGCGTCGGCGACGACCGGATCAGCGGCGGGCTGGACGCCGACCTCTTGGACGGCGGCGAG
>DAIOWH010000274.1:0-3002 GCA_036758585.1 Planctomycetia bacterium | reverse complement strand
CTCATCGGCGGACGCCGTGACGTGCCGCTTCGCGAGCGGATCGGCTGCGACAACGACATCCTGAGCGGCGGCACCGAAGACGACACGCTCGACGGCGGCCGCGGCACCGACTACCTCGACGGCGGCGACGGCACGAACGACATCACGGCCGATCGCCGGCGCGACAACATCGTGCAGGGTCGCGGCACGCAGCGCGTCACGGACATTGAGAAGACCGATCGGCCCTGTTCGCCCGGCCGGTCGGCGCGGCCGAGGCGTCCGCGGCCGTCGGCTCTGTCGCCCGCGGTCCGCGACGCCGCCGAGCGCGCCCGCGACGAGTTCGTCGGGCCGCTGCCGCTGCCCGGCGCGGCCCCGCCGCTCGGCCCAGTCGCCATCCGCAGCCACACCTCGAACAGCGCCGACCTGCGCATCACTCAGGCGTCCGCAAACCCCACAACGGCCGAATATGGCCAAGACCTGGCCTACACGATCAAGGTCAAGAACGCCGGGCCCAAGACCGCTCGCGATTTCGCGATGGTCGACGAGACTTCCAAAGACGTGGCCCATTACGAAACGACCGTCAGCAAGGGCGACGTGTCCGGGGTCGGAACCATTGTGTGGGAACTGCCCGTATTGCACGACGGCAGTACGGCAACGATGAATACATCCGGCACCGTCATCGCCGACTCAGCGACAGCGGTGCAAAACAAGCCGCTCGTTCAGGCCGGGACGCCGAGCGATACGCACACGTCCGACAACAAGACGACGATCATTACGCAGCTACCCAAGGCGGACCTGACGCTTGCCTTGCAGAACCCGCCATCGTCCGTCAGCCCCGGCGACACGATCCAGATCGACTACACCGTGTCCAATCGCGGCACGCACACGGCGACGGGCGTCTTTGTCGAGGACTACTTGCCGCCCGGCGTCACGTTTGTCCCGACACCCGGCTGCACGTACACCGCGGCGGATCGGCGCGTCCAGTGCAACGTGGGCCAAGGCCAGATTGTTCCGGGCGGTGCGGCGAGCGGCTGGCCGCTGACCGTCACAGTGGATGCAGCCACGAGCGGCCCGGTCGATACGGCGGACGAGAGAACCTCGACTATAGATGAGAGCATTGGCGTGACGGCGCTAGATAGGAATAATCCCCAAGCCGCCGGGAACCACTTTTATGTGGTGGATGCTCCAGGATTCACTCCTTCCAAACTCAAGCTACCTGATAGTCCAGCCGTGCTTCGGCAGAACTTCCTTGAATTCATGCGTGTTCGCTTCGACGGGAAACGTCCGGCCGCCACGGTTAAACCGCCTAGGAGAACCGACGCGACCGACCCAAACGGGGGAGTCGAAGGTTCGCGTGCGTCGGAGTACCTTCCATGGATGTCGAGGGTCCGTATCGTTCTATTCGCTTCGGGTTGGAAACGTGACCCCATGCAACAGGATGAACTCGACCCCGTGGAAGATGACCATAATCGCATCGTTGTCAACAAGCATGAGCCGCTTGGCAACGCTCCGTAGTACAGCATGATGGTGTCACCCCGCGCAGTCTTGAAAGGACTTTGGACATGCCAATTCGCGAGTTGCATGCCATGACCTGTTGGATTGGAGTCTTCGTCTTCGGTTGCGGCACTCAATCAGTGCCGCGCCAGTCCACTCCTAAACCTAGAATCGAGGCCCTTGAGTCGGACGACGCCGAAGGGCGATTGCAGACCGCGGCCCGTGTAAGAACCGAGCGCGAGGAACGGATAGCTCTATTGCTGCGATGCGCTGAATCAACGGAAGGGTCGTTCACGGAGGATTCGTCGCGCGTCCTAGCCGTTGAGCTCATTGGATACCTGCGAGCCGTCGAAGCGGCTGATTTCCTGTCGCGAAATGTGTCCTTGCGGAGCGGCCCAATACTGCGCGACAGGAACTTTCGCGGATACATCTGCGCACAGGCGCTCATACGCATCGGAAACCCCACAGCCTGGGACGTGATTCAACAACGCCTCGACGAGACCCTGAGCGATACCGAACAACGGTTGTTTGCCGCTGTTCTTTGCGCGATCGACGGAGATGACGTGGCTGTGTTTCGAATCGAAAGAGAATTGGAGAACTGCCAGGGGCGTCCAGAGAGAGAAGCCAACCTCAAGGAGATGCGCGAAAGCTGCTTGAGGCAGGATTTCTACTTCGTCGAGAAGATCCCAGAGGAAAAGCTGCCAAGACCAAGGGGCACCGCCGGCGGCAAGACCGTGCTTTCCAAGTAAGACACCGAGGGATCCCCGCGTCAGTGATTGGGGGAAAGTAGGAGGCCTTGATGTCCTGTTTCGTCGGATCGTGATCCAAGACTTGGTAGTGGATGCGCTTGAAGGTGCGATTGTCCACAATGGAGAGCACACAGAACGGACCATCATAGAGCTCATCGGCCGCGATGTACCCGGAGAAGCCCTCGAGCGCCCCATCGAGATACGCTCCGGCCATGTGCTCTTCGGCTTTTTTTTTCCCCCGCCTCGACCCAGTTTTCGATGGTGGCGTACGGCACAAAGACTCGGTGGTCTCTCCAGAGGTGCCAGGAGGCGGCGCGATACGGCAAGCCATCCTCGACCACCACCCGTACCGCCAAGCAAACAACGCGATGGGTATAGTGACCTCCTGGAGGCGCCAGGTCAGACATGTCGGCGTTGAAATACTTTTTGCACTTGGTGCAATAGTGTTGCGAGTAACTGAGGTGGATGTCGTGCGGACGACCCGAGACCAGATCACCCAAATCATGCAGCACGCGTTTCACGCGACGATCGCGGTAAGCGCTCTTGCCGCAGTGCGGACAGGGATGCTGACGATAGTCGCGGCTTCGCTGAATGATCTTCGGTTGCGGCAGGTCCTCCACTCGCGTGATGCCTTCCGTGGCATCCGGCAGGTATTCTCCGGGTCCTGGCATGGCGATGCCCTCCTTGGCAAGTACATTGGGGCGGAGAGCTTACGCCATATGCCTGAACTCGGATGGCGTAAGTCGGCTGGCGGCCGTGCCGCTGGCAGGCGCCTCGCCG
>DAIOWH010000273.1:0-4251 GCA_036758585.1 Planctomycetia bacterium | reverse complement strand
TGATCCCTCGCTGGCGCGTCGGGCTACTGTCCCAGAATCGTGCAAGGCTATTTAGCAAGCGTGCCGCGGTGTTGCAGAGGATTCTCGGCTAGAACTCGGCCGCATCCTCGCCGCCCCCGCGGGTGCCGATTGCCCGCCAGACGCTGAGGTTGACCTGGTCGCTCACCGGCCGGACGGAGCCGTCCATGAGCAGCGTGTGCACGATGCCGCGGTGATAGCTGCGGGCGGTGATGGCTGCGTAGGTGCGCGCCGTCGCACTGTTGCCCTCCTGGCGTGAGTTGAAATCGATGTCATAGACTCGGCCGCCCAATGTGTACGGCACCTTGGTGTTGGGCGTGAACATAGTCGTGACGCCGCTGTGATGCACGCGGCCGTCGCACCATTCGGTGTGGCCGGTGTTGTCGTTGAGATTGGGCCCCAGTTTGAGCTGACCGGTGTAACCCGCGACGAACGCCGGCGAACTGGGGACGGTCGATCCGGGGTCCGCAGTGTTTCGAATGTACGAAGTGAACGCCTTGACCTCAGTGGCACACAGCGTGTTGGAGAGGCCGTCGACGAAATCCGCCGGCCGATTGCTGGAGTTCACGGAAAACGCACCGTCGCCGCCCTGGCCGGTGGCCGGATCCCAAACCAGCCACGTGCCGAAACTGAACCCGTAGTTCTGTGGATGGACGAGCGGCCGCCCGCCGGAGTCAACGCGCATCACGGCGTTAGGCTCGCTCGGACAGACCAATGTGGGTACACGCATCGTCGGGACGCCCGTCGCGAGTTGTTGGTCCCAGGGCACGTCGAGTCGCACGGCATTGAACGCATTGGCCTCGTCGAGGAACGCAAGCAACCGGCCGTGGATCGACCACGACCCGTTGTTCGTCGCCAGCGCCGCACCACGGTCGATGCAAAAGCTCGGCGGGAACACGGTGAACGAGTCCAGGTACTCGTGCAGCGCCAGCGCCAGTTGCTTGAGGTGGTTTTGGCACTGGGCGCGTCTCGCCGCCTCGCGCGCCTCCTGCACTGCCGGCAGCAAGAGTGCGATGAGGGTCCCGACGACAGCAATCACGACCAGCAGCTCAATGAGCGTGAATGCCGCGATGCGAGTGGGGCGAGTAGCACGGTGTAGGTTCATGATCGCCGAGTTTCGGAGTTAGAAGATTCCCAACTGGTCACGGGCCGCTTCGCTCATTCGGTCGGGAGTCCACGGCGGGGTGAGCACGATCTTGATGTTGGCCTTCGTGCCTTCCGCAAGCGATTCGATCGCCTTGGTGGACTGGGCCACGAGTTGCGGGCCGGCCGGGCAAGCGGGCGAGGTCATGCCCATGTCGACCGAAACGACCCCTTCCTGAATATCGACCTGGTAGATCAGACCCAAGTCGACCACGTTCACGAACAACTCCGGGTCGAGCACCTCTTTGAGTGCGTCAATGACCTGCTCATGCGTGACCATGCATTCGGCTCCGTCGGTGATTCGTACCGAACACATTATAGGCGGCACACACAGCGATTGCCTACGCGGTCACGGGAGGAGTTCGCGCGGGCCGCAAGTGTAGAATCCCGGTAGCTGGAGACGCGACAGCAATTGGGCTTCGTCGATTGGGTGCAAGGGCGACTGAAGCCAAGGAAGATTGAACCGCGGAGGCGCAGAGGAACGCGGAGTCAGAAACTCTGCGATCCTCTGCGCCTCTGCGGTTCACTTCGTCTCGCTTCGCTCCTTTGTAGCGACCGTCTGGGCAATCTCCGCCCGCAATAGCTCACGGCACCGCCGCCGCAACCGGTGAACCGCTACGATTTCGGTTGGTGCGCAGGTGCTTGCGATGGGTATGCGAGCGCGAATTGCCCGTCCTTAGCCTATGCCACCGCGGCCGACGGAGGTTCCGCGATGGCCTGGCAAAAACCCACGCGCGCCGCGGCTCGACGCCGCAACTCGTCGCACGGCGCCAGGCGCGGATGCTGCGGCGCGAAGCGATCGAGCACGTCGACGACCGTGTTCAGGCCGATCGAGTCGGCGTAGCGCAGCGGCCCGCCGCGGAACGGCGCGAAGCCGGTGCCGAAGACCATCGCCAGGTCGAGGTGTTCGGGTCGCTCGACCACGCCCTCTTCGAGGCACCGTGCGGCCTCGTTGATCACGGGGTACACCAGGCGCTGGATCAACTCCTGTTGCGTTATTCGCGATCGACCGCCTCCCTGTTCCTTGCGTATCTTGCCGAGTAAGCGAGTGATTGCCGGGTTGACGCGGCGCTTGCCGCGCCACGTCCGTTCGATGAACTTCGGCGCGGGCGCCTTCGGTTCCCGGCGCAGCTCTTCGAGCCGCCCCCAGAGCGCCGCCGGTTCCATGCGCGGGCCGTAGGCCTTGTGCATGTTCTGAGCGACGTGCGCCGCCACGCCGATGCCCACCAGGTCGATCAACTCCATCGGTCCCATCGGGAATCCAAACGCGATCGCGGCCCGCTCGATCTCCATCGGATCGGCGACTTCGGCCAACAGGTAGCCGACCTCGTTCATGTACGGCGTGAGCAACCGGTTTACGAGGAACCCGGCGCAGTCGCGCACCACAATCGGCGTCTTGCCAATGCGCTGCACGAGCGCCAGCGCCGTCGCCAGTGCGTCGGGGCTTGTCTCGTAGGTGCGAACGACCTCGACCAGTTTCATCTGATGCGGTGGGTTGAAAAAGTGCAGGCCGACGACCCGTTCCGGGTGCGGCACGCCCTCGGCAATCTCGGCCACGAGCAGCGAGCTGGTATTGGTCGCTAGCACGGTGTTCGGGCTGGTGGCGGCGGCCAACTCGCGAAACACCTGCCGCTTGACGTCCAGTTCCTCGACCACTGCCTCGATCACCACGTCCGCGTGCTTGAGTCCACGGTAGTCGGTGGTCGGGCTGATGTGGTCCATGGCGTCTTCGGCCTGGCGCGGCGTCATCCGCCGACGGCGTACTTCGCCGCCCCACATCTTACGCAGGATGTCTACGCCTCGCGCGACGAACTCGGGCTTCACGTCCTTCAGTCGCACCCAGATGCCGCGTTCGGCCATCAGCCGCGCGATGCCCGCGCCCATCTGCCCCGCGCCCAGGACGGCCGCGTTCTTGATCGAGTCGGGCTGGATCGGCAATTCCAGGTCGCTCGGCGGGTTCTTCGTGTCTTCGCGAATGAAAAACAGCCGCATGAGTTCGGTGGTCACGGGGTTCTCGGCCAGTTCGCCGATTACCGCCGACTCAGCGGCGAACCCAGCGGCCGGCGAGCCGAGCATGCCGGCGCGAATCGCACGAATCGCGCAGATCGGGGCCGGATAGTGACCGTGTGCCTTGGCCGCGATCTGCTTCTCCGCGACGCCGATCATGAACTTCCGGCCCAGGTTGGTCGCCTCGGCCAGCCGCTCGATCATCGGCCGCTTGCGTGTTGAGAAGATCGGTCGCGGCGTTTTGCCCGCGAGTTTGTCCTGGGCCGCGGCCGAGTGACGCTCAACAATCTCGCCGCCGACGTAGTCGAGCGCTTCGGTCGGCACAACGTCATGTACGAGTCCCTTCGACCGCGCCTGCCGGCCATTCACCATCTCGCCGGTCAGGATCATCGGCAGCGCCGACGCCAGCCCAACGAGTCGCGGCAGACGCACCGTACCGCCCCAGCCCGGCACCAGACCGATCATGACTTCGGGCAGGCCGAGCAGCGTCTTGCGATCGTCGTCGGCGACGCGGTAGGTGCAGCACATCGCAAACTCGAGTCCGCCGCCGAGACACGCGCCGGAGATCAGGGCCACGGTGGGCACAGGCAGGTCGGCGAGCTGCTGGAAGATGCCCTGGCCGTACTGCGAGATTTCTCTGGCGGCGTCGCGGCCGCGCAGGTCTTTCAGTTCGTTCACGTCGGCGCCGACGATGAATGTACCGGGCTTGCCGCTGCGAAACAGTACTCCGCGAATCGTCGGGTCGCGCCGCACCCCGGCAAGCAACTCGGCCAGTTCATCCAGCACGGCTCGCGAGAACGCATTGACCGACTTGCCCTGCTGATCAATCCGCACGCGCAAGACGCCGCCTTCGATCGAATCCTGATGCCATGTGGTAGCCATGTCGTCATCCTAGTTCGCAGGAACAGCCGCGGATACCAAGCCAACGGCACAGATACTGCGCGACCGTCCATTAGATCGACGATCAGTGAATCATTGTCGGGACCTGATCTCTATAGACTGAGTACAGTGCCGCATTGAATAGGGTCTGAAATCGGCCTCGGTCGTTTAACCCGCAGCCGCAGGCGAGGCATGGCTGGCGTT
>DAIOWH010000272.1:0-4260 GCA_036758585.1 Planctomycetia bacterium | reverse complement strand
AGAAAGGGGGACATTCTACTTTACGTGAAAAGTAGAATGTCCCCCTTTCTCCCCCTCGACGGGTGAACCGACCTGACGTTGCTCGTAATCGAGCCGAGGCCCTTCGAGGTAAGGACAAGGTTCATGGGCACGACCTGGATGAGGCCCCGCCAGCAGTACTCCGGGAACCCGGAGATCGGGTTAGTGTGCGAGCCGTCCCGTCGGGCGACAATCGCAGTGCAGGCGCTCAGATTGGCGACCAGATTCGAGATGTTCCAGATGGTGGGGAAGTCGTCATCGAGATCATTAACAAGAAATGAGGAGTGTCATTTGGACGAGGCACTTCAGAAGCTTCTTTCAATCTCTAGTAGCGAGATTGTCGGCACTTCGGTCGACGCGGATCGCGCCCGAGTTTACCTCCAAAAATGGGGACCGATCGGAAATAACCTGACGGAGTTGCTGTGTCTGAAAAACGGGTTCTGGGCGTACGAGTCCTCGCTACTACTCAGACCCTTTCAGTCGGACTCACCTCCGCTTGGAATAGTCGAATGGAACCAGTGTGACCTTTGGAAAGACTCGTACTGTGGCAGTCTCGGTGATTACCTCTTTTTCGCCGAAGACGTTTTCGGCTGCCAGTTCTGTCTTGGGCAACAAGGAGTGTGCCTGTTCGATCCTGAGACATGCCAGTTCGAGCGATTGGGTGATACGTTGGGCGGCTGGGCCAAGGTGGTTCTGGATGACTACGAGTACAGGACCGGCTATCCGCTTTCTCATTCCTGGCAGTTGAAAAACGGGCCCTTGTTGTCAGGCTCCAGATTGCTTCCCAGAGTACCGTTTGTCTTAGGGGGAAAGTTCGAGCTGGAGAACTTGTACACATGCAATGATGTGGAAGGCATGAGATTTCGATCCTCCATTGCCAATCAGATCCGTGACGTACCCGACGGTGCCGACGTTATCCTGTAAGTAGTGAACAAAGGGGGGCAGAAGGGGGACAGTCCCGCTTAAGTCCGCCGGCCGCGGAAAAGATGTTCTCTCTGCTAGACTGAGCGGCACGGAGGCGCGATATGACCAGGATGGTGAGGCGTGGGAAGCCGGGCGCGGCGAGACGCGCGTACTCGGATGAGTTCAAGCTACGAGCGGGTCTACACGCGCGACGCCGACGGCAACGTGACCAAGGTCGAGCGGCGCGACGCCTGGCTGCCCACCTGGGCGCCGACCTACGAGACGCTGGCCGAGTTTGAATACGACCTGGTCGATCGCATGACCAAGTCCACGCGCTACGTCGATCCGCTCGATCGGAGCTCAAGCGGGTGCGGACATGGCGGAAAACGGCCTGACCGTCGGTAACGGCCTGCAGATGGGCGGCGCGGTGTTGGGCGGGGTCGCATCGGCACCGCGCGGGCCGAAGGGACCCAAGGGACCGCACACAAATGCGCCGGATGGGCCAAAGACTCCGAAGGGACCAGACCCACATCCGGGCAAGCCAACGGCACCAGAGCCTAAGTGCCAGGCGGGGGCACGAAACCCGGCACGTGTGCCTCATCGTGCGGAGAGGGCACCAAAACGTGCTTCGTCGCCGGAACGCCCGTGGTCATGCCGGATGAAGCGGAAGAGGTCGCGACGATGGCTGTGGTTGAAGAGAGCCAGGGATGGGATCCTGCGTGGATCAGCTTGGGCATCGTGACGCTCGTTGGTTCGTTGGTGGCGTGGTCTGTGCATAGAAGCAGGCCAAAGCGAAGCCGCGACAAGCAGGTTGAGGACGCGATCGATACGCTTCTTGATGACGACCACTTGGACCTGCTGTTTCCCAGCGCTTCGGATCGCGACCAAACCCCGAACCGGCAAAAAGGCGCAAAGGCCGAGCACAAACACTCATGTGCGGTGTAGCTCGAGACCCGATCCGGCGATAGGCTGTTCTGATAGGAGACAAGACATGTTTAGCATTTGGCGAATGATTCAACAGAGGACGCCTCACCATTGGGTTGGCCTCTTGCCGGTGGTGGGTTTGTTGTTCGCGGGATTCTGTTTTGCGAAGGCGATGCCCGAATCGCGGCCGCCAGCCGCGTCTTTGCGGCACCGGGCTGGGCCGGAGGCCACGTCAGGTCTTCAAACCAAGAACATCGAACAAATCCGCGTCGGTGAGCGAGTGGTCGCGGACAACCCGGACGTCGATTCGCCTGCTGAGACTCAGGTCGACCCGAAGACATGGCGAAAGCTCGTGCTACGTGCCGAAGAGCGTTGGGAAGACGGCACGATCGACGACATCAACGTCGAGACACTGCAACCACTCAAGTGGATTGATGCGGTGGGCGCTCGCGTCGGCGCGATGGTCCCGCTGCCGCTTGACCTCGTGGAGATGGGTCTGCCGGGAGATTTGCAGGCTGAAGTCATGTCTGTCGATCCATGCCCACACATCCGCGCAGGTGCGGGTCGAGTGGTCCTCACAACTGTCAACCACCTGAACAACTATGTTCTGGAGTTGACGATCCGGAGCGCACGCGGTCACGAGACCATCATTTGTCCAACGGGCTTCCACAAGTTCTATCGCCCGCGCGATGAAGCCTGGGTGTCGGCGCAGGAACTTGGCGTAGGCGATCAGCTACAGGGCGTCAAGGGACCGATCACGGTAGTTTCGACCATTCGCGTCCCGGGGATTCACCGCGTGTACAATTTCACGGTCGAGGGTGAACATGCATACAACGTTTCGGGGCTCGGAGTACTAGTTCACAACGCCGATTGTTTGCCTGACGACGCGCTGGTAGTGCGTGGCGGCCAGAACACAACCGAGGCCATTCGCAATGGTTCTGGTGTTACGGTCGACGCCAGTGGAAATGTCCACGGCGTCTCGGTGCAAAGCGCGCCCGGTGCAACTGTAGCCGAATTGGCTGACCGGCAGGTTGTACCGCACAATCAGATTGGTGTAACGACGGTGGGCGATGTTCGAGGTGCCGGTGGAAATGTCGTACCGGACCCACGACCGGGGAACCCAAACCATGCGAACCTAGGTGGCATTACACCCGACAAAGCAAGCGAGCTGCTCACTCCTACTGTACCCAATCCGAACCCGAGGCCGCGACGATGACGCACGGAGACTATGAGCCGGTTTACACAGTTTGGGACTACTTTGACCAGCCGCGGCGAGGAGTAGCAGCCTACTCTCGCATACCACACTATTACGAGCGCCTTTTTGATGAGGTTGCAGATGCGTTTAGCGACATCTATGTGTTGGCTCCACTGGATGAGCCCACTGCGAGACTGGCACTAGAAGCGTGGGAGTGCTGGATCGAGTTCAGGCAGAAACGACGGCACAACGTGTCCGCTCAGCCACCGAGCGGAGCATTTGCGAATTGGCTGGAGTCGCAGAATCTATTTAGGCAACAGTTGTGCGCGCGCATGTTTTCTGGAACAGAACAAGTAGTCTTCGCGATCCCAGACTTTCGAGTCGTGTCTGGAGGTACTACAACTTTAGGGCCGTTCTTCGCACATTGGCGTAAGGTCGCGATACCTTCGGGCCTATGTCTGCCCTAATTCGGGACCCGTAAAAGGGGACATTCTACTTTTCATCAAAAGTAGAATGTCCCCCTTCCGCTTCCCCCCCCTTCCGCTTCCCCAACGTATGGAGGTCGCAACACTCCGGCGCGGATTGACCAAGATGCGGCTGATCTCGAAGCAGCTCGCGCGAGAGACCGAGCTACTTTCGACAAGGCTATGGAAGGACGGCAATGAGAATCAGCGACTTTTTGGGGAAACATGTCTCAACCGTGCTTGAGACAGAGCCATTCAATGGATGGCCTGTCGAGAGATCTACTGAAGACGATCTCGAACAACCCATCATTCAATACGTGTTTAGTGGGCACGCGATGGCCCTGCGTTGCGACCGCGACGACAAGATTAGCGTCATCTTTCTTCGCGCAGACAAGCATGACAAACTGGACGAGAACATTTTCGAGATACCATTTGCTTGGACCCGTGAGCAGGTTCTTGATCACTTTGGCGCACCCTCGAAGAGTGGCGAAAGATTAAGGGATCCAATTCTCGGCGATTATGGCGCGTGGGACCGGTTTTCGCGACCGACTTACGCGGTCCACGTTGAGTATAGGGTTGATCGCGATGAGATTAAGAGGATTACATTGATGCGAAGCGATGCTGTCCCCTGATATGGGTGGCGGAAGGGGGACAGTCCCGGGACAGTCCCGCTTATCGCGCCCCTGGTCGCCGTCACCGACCCGCTCGGCCACTCGACCCGCTACGAATACGACGATCTCAATCAACTGACCAAGA
>DAIOWH010000271.1:0-4270 GCA_036758585.1 Planctomycetia bacterium | reverse complement strand
CTATCCAAGCCGCCACCATCATTCAAAGAATCTCAACGGGAAGAGGGACATGCTCGCTGAGCACCATCGCGTCGCCGTGTACGTGGGTGTCGATGAAGCCCGGACACACGACCAGGCCCGCGGCGTCGATGACGGTGCGGGCCGTCGCGCCGCCCAGTCGTCCCACGTCGGCGATCCGCTCGCCGCTGATCGCGACGTCGGCGGCAAACCCAGGCTTGCCGCCCCCGTCGATGACCGTGCCGCCACGAACAAGAACGTCGAACATCGGTGGAGCTCTCTCATCCAAAACGGCCTCTACACTTCTCCCTCTCCCCGTTGCGGGGAGAGGGTTGGGGTGAGGGGTTTTCGATTGCGGAGTCTCATCTCCATGCCCCCTCACCCTGCCCTCTCCCCGCAGGCGGGGGAGAGGGAGAAGCCGTTTTTCTTACTTGTTGTAGATACCAATGCCTTTCGCGGCTGGGTGATTCACGCCCGGTCATTTGGTCCAATTCAGCCAGGCGCAAGGACGTCCACGCCGGGCGTCTTCATGCGAACACGATAGACCGAACTCTTGGCCGTGATGAACAGCGTCCGTCGATCGGCGTCACCCCAGCAACAGTTCGACGGCTTTTCGGGAATGTCGAGAATGCCGAGTCGCTTGCCGCTCGGATCGAACACCCACAACCCTTCGGGACCGGTGACGTACAGCCGGCCGTCGATGTCGACCTTCATGCCGTCCGGACTACCTGGCTCGCTCGATGGCATCTCGGCGAAGAGCGAGCCGTTTCGCAGCGATCCGTCGGCGTCTACGTTGAACGCACGGATGTGTCGGCGGGCGCTGTCATCGATGTAGAGGATCCGTTCATCGGGCGAGAACGCCAGGCCGTTCGGCTTGTCGAAGTCGCTCGCCGCAATCGCGAGTTCACCGTCGGGAGTGAGGCGAAAGACGCCCTGAAAGTCCAACTCGCGGTCTTTCGCTTCGACGCCATACGGCGGATCAGTGAAGTAGATGGTGCCGTCGCGCCGGACCACCACGTCGTTCGGACTGTTCAGCCGCTTGCCCTGATAGCGTTCGGCGATCGGCACGACGGCCCAGCCGTGTTCGGTGCGCGACACGCGGCGGCCGCCGTGCTCGCAGGCCACGAGCCTAAGGCGGCGATCGAAGACAAGGCCGTTCGAATTGCCGCTCGGCTGGCGGTAGGTCTTCACGCCCTCGCCGGTCCAGAAACAGATGCGGCCGGCCAGAATGTCGCTGTAGAGAAGGTACCCGTCCGGGTGCCAGGCGGGCCCTTCGGTGAACTGGTGCCCGCCGGCGATCCGCTCGAACGAGTCGATCTCGACTAACGGCGAGAGCCCCGCGTCGTACTTGACCTGTGTCATCGGCCGATCCCAAGTTGTTGGTCGCGCCTGGTTCGCAAGGAACGCACGATACTGACTCGTCCACGGCGGCTCAAGGGGCAGGTCAGTTGTCGGTTGTCAGTGGTCACTCCAGCAGTACGGTCAGTGCCCAGTACTCAGTGCCGCTCCACACTGAATAGGGTCTGAAATCGGCTTCGGTCGTTTAACCCCGATTAATCCGTAGCCGCAGGCGAGGCGTGGCTGGCGTTGGTTGTGCCTCGCCTGCGGCTGCGGGTTAAACGAATTCAAACCCCTTTCAGTGTGGAGCGGTACTCAATGCCTAACCCGTCGCGCCACGCGCGAGTTCATCGTTGTCGAAGCACCGCGGGCTTTGTACACTCTCACCCAGCCTTCCCCGTGGCCGCATGACACCCACGCCCTGAGGACTCAGAATCATGAAGCCCATCCGGCTGCTGGTTCCCGTGTTGATCGCGATCGCCGCTACGTGCTCGACGTTGCGAGGCCAGGTTCCCGCCGGCCCCGGCGATTGGCCGCAATGGCGCGGGCCGAACCGCGACGGTGTGAGCGCCGAGACGGGTCTGCTCGACGAGTGGCCGCCGAGCGGGCCATCGGTCTTGTGGGAGGTCAACCACGCTGGTGTGGGATACTCGTCGGTCGCCGTGAAAGATGGCCGCATCTTCACGCAGGGAGATATCGACGGCGTGGAGCACGTGATCGCGATCGACGCCAAGAACGGCTCGGTGCTCTGGGCGGTGCAGCCCGAACCGGTCGCGCGGCAGTTGACTGAGCGCATCGCAAGGGAACTGAAGCAGATGGATCGCGACGGCAACGGGGCCGTCGACGAGATCGAAGCGGTGGCGCGGCTGGGTTTGAGTTTCAGCGCTTCGGAGAAGCCAAGCGAGGGCGACCCGCGCGAGATCGCCGCGGCCCGCGCCGAGCGGCTGGTGAAACACTTCGACAAAGACGACGACCAGCGGCTGAGTTTCGCCGAGGCGGGCGCCAGTTTTCGCGACGCGTTCGCCCGAATGGACTTGGTGGACGACAAGGCCGACGCCGACGCCCTGGCGAGGCAACGGGCCGCGGCGATCGTCGCGGCCGCCGACGAGGACAAAGACGGTCGGATCGGCCGGCGCGAGCTGCGCAACAGCGAAGTCGCATTTACGTTCGGCCGGGCCGACCGCGACCCGCGCGACGACGCGCTGACCGAGGCCGAGATCGCGGCCGACCTCGCCCGCTTCGAGAGCGGACGCGACGGACACATCACGGCCGATGAACTGGCGCGTTACTTGGCTCGCACCCATCCGGGCGCGGACGGCACGTTCACCGAGCTGGAGCTGCGCAGCTACTACGGCGGGTTCCGCAACAATCAGGGCGACGGACCACGCGGCACGCCGACCATCGACGGCGACCGCGTCTACACCGAAGGAGGCAACGGCGACGTGACGTGCCTCGACGCGGCCACCGGCAAGACGATCTGGCACGTGAACCTCGCCACCGACTTGGGCGGCAGTCGGCCCGGTTGGGGATACAGCGAATCGCCGCTTGTCGAGGGCGATTGGCTGATCGTCACGCCCGGCGGCAACAAGGGCGCCGTGGCGGCGCTCGACAAGATGACCGGCGAGCTGGTCTGGCGATCCGAAGACGTTCGCGAGCAGGCTCAGTACTCGTCGCCCGTCGTCGCCGAACTTGCCGGCGTGCGGCAGATCGTGCAGTTCGGCCGCGGCAGCGTCTTCGGCATCCGCGCCGACAACGGCAAGGGCCTATGGAGCTACAGCGCCGCGAATAACGGCACGGCGAACGTCTGCACGCCGCTGCCACACCAGGATCACGTGTTCGCGTCGAGCGCGTACGGCACCGGCGGCGGACTGGTGAAGATCAGTTCCGGCGACGACGGACAAAAGGCCGACCAGGTGTATTTCGAGAAACGCATGGCCAATCATCACGGCGGCATCGTGCGGGTCGGCGACGCGATGTACGGCTTCAACGACCAGGCGCTCATTTGCATGGACTACCTGACCGGCAAGATCCACTGGACCGACCGCAGCGTCGGCAAAGGCTCGCTGGTCTACGCCGACGGCATGTTGTACTGTCTCGGCGAGCGCTATCGGGTCGCGCTGGTCGAGGCGACGCCGGAGGGTTACCGCGAACACGGCCGGTTCCAGATCGACGACCTCGGCCGGCCGAGTTGGGCGCATCCGGTCGTCGCGGGCGGGCGTCTCTACATTCGCAATCAAGGGCGGCTGGCAGCATACGACGTGAAGGGGCAAAGGTGACAGACATGACCACAACCGAAGATCTCAAGAGGCCGGTCGAAGGGTTCGACGGCATCAGCGTCATTCGCGGCGGCGAGAACTGCCGCAACTGGAACGGCATCAAGTACCGCGTCGGCATGTCGGCCAAGAACGTCGGGTCGAAGAATCTGTCGATGAACGTAGCAACGATTCCGCCGGGCGGCGTGGCATACGCGCATATCCACGTCGGCTTCGAGGTGATGCTCTACATCCTGCACGGTCGCGTGCGGCACGAGTACGGCCCGGGGCTTAGGAAGGTCGTCGAGAACCAGGCGGGCGACTTCATCTACATCGAGCCGGGCGTGCCGCACGAGGTGTTCAACATGAGCGACTCGGAACCGGTCGTCGCCGTCGTGGCCCGATCCGACGCCAGCGAGTGGGAGAACATCATCACATACGACCGCAACAGCGAGAAATGAACGTCGCCGTCTGACGCAGATTGAAAGACGACGATCGCTCTGGCCAGCAAACGGGTGAGATTCGCTGACGCGGCCATGCACTTCCGAGTTTGGCGGGAATCAAGCCAGCAGCGCAAAGAAAAAGCCCAGCGCGATGGCGACGGGCTTTCCAGTCTGTCTGCTCGATCTAGTCCCCAAACAAGCGAACTTTCGCGAGATATCGCGAGAGTCCAGCGTTCTCGT
>DAIOWH010000270.1:0-4289 GCA_036758585.1 Planctomycetia bacterium | reverse complement strand
CTCCCTCGCTGGCGCGTCGGGCTACTGTCCCAGAATCGTGCAAGGCTATTTAGCGGCGTAGGTTGCGAAGCGAATCTGGTGACAATCAAGCGGCCGGGCAGTAAGATGCTCGGCCGCTCTTGTTGCGCCGCTGTCGACGACGGTCACAGTTGAGTCCGTCACGGCCTGGTTGCAAACAAGTGAGCGGCGAGCGAATCAAGGGGGACCCGTGTCGAGTCTGACGCCCATTCATGTTGCGGAACCGGCCGA
Source organism: Planctomycetia bacterium (assembly GCA_036758585.1). Taxonomy (GTDB): domain Bacteria; phylum Planctomycetota; class Planctomycetia; order JALXBF01; family JBGPMX01; genus DAIOWH01. The sequence goes on along the minus strand of DAIOWH010000270.1, from coordinate 4,040 downwards.
AGAGAAGTTCGCCGAATACCTGGAACTGCGCGGGCTGCGCCAGACGCGGGAACGCCGCGACTTGGTGCGGCACATTTTCAGCTACCACGATCACTTCACAGCGGACACGCTCGAAGCCGACGTGCGGCAAAAGAAGATCGGAGTGAGCCGCCCGACGATCTACCGCACGCTGGCGCTGCTGGTTGAGGCGGGCATGCTGCGCAAGCTCCGTTTCGGCGACCGCGATGCTTACGAGCACGACTACGGCTACCCCGAGCACGATCACCTGTACTGCACCAAGTGCCAGAAGATTATCGAGTTTCACAACGAGGAACTCGTCGAGTTGCGCGAACGACTGTCGCGCGAACATGGCTTCCAAGCGAACTCGCACCGGCTGGTGATCACGGGCCTGTGTGAGTCGTGTGCCAGGACAAAGACGACAAACCGTAAACTCGACTTCGTGTGAGCTACGCCTTTTCGGGCATGGTTCAAAAAGGTGTCAGGCACCGTTGTGCGAAGCACCCTTCGGGCCGTTCCGGCAACGGTGCCTGACACCTTTTTGAACCATGCCCCTTTTCGGCCCAGACCAGCAGCGATTCGGCCCGGCCTGTCCATTCCGTCCAGCGGCTTGCGGCCAGCGCCGCCGGCTTCCATCGACAAGCAGCCAACACCGGATGCACACGGCCGACCGCTGCGGCGCGACGAGCCGATCGCCGCAGCCAGCCGTCGCGCCCGATGTGTTCGAGCCGAGTGATTCGGAAACCCTCGCGGTCGAGCAAGCCGCGGAGCGTCTGCGGCGTGAAATGCACCAGATGCCGCGGCAGTTCCAGTCCCCACCACGCCGCGCCGAATCGGCGGGCCGCCCAACTCGCGATGTTCGGCACGCAGACCAGCAGCATGCCGCCGGGGCGGAGCACATCGTACGCGCCGGCCACGACCGACCTCGGATCATGGACGTGTTCGAGCGACGCCCACATCGTCACGACGTCGAAGCTCTCGGGCCGGATGTCTGCGTGCGGCAGCGATCCGACGTGGACCGGGAACCCAGCCGCCCGCGCTGTTCGCTCTGCCACGTCGCCGCTGACGTCGACGCCCTCCACGCGCCAGCCGTATTCGCGCATCAATCGCCCGAACCGCGCGGCGCCGCAGCCGAAGTCGAGCAGTCGGCCTCGGCCGCGAAACGGAATCCATGCCGCGCGCCGCCGCCGTCCGCGAATGCTCGCCCGGCCCAGCACAGACATCAGCCGATCAGCGGCCGGCGCTGGTTGCGGCCCGTAGCCGAAACTGGTGCGCAGCACCGCCCGTTCGAAACGGCGCTTCAGCAGCGCCATCCAACCGTCGCTCCACTCGTGTCCCGCGTGCGGACCGTAATCAGACGGATAGAACCGGCCGATGCACTCCGGCGTGGGTCGTGGGTTCGTGAACGCCAAACCGCAGTCGCGACAGGCCACGACCGAGAAAGTAAACTCGCTCGCGGTCGTGAAGTCGCGCGACTCGACGACCGGATCGAAATCGCCGCCGCCGCAGAGCAAACAGTCGACCAGCTCCCATTCGATCTGGGCGCTGGGAGACGAATGAGATGGGGACTCGGCGAGTGGCGGACTCCATTCCGTTTCGATGGCGGCTGGCATGTTCGTCCTCCCGACGTGGGGAGCGGATTGTAGTCGTCCGGCGGGACCGGTCAACACCGGCATTGACCGCCCTACGCGCCCGAAGATAATCAGCCGCGTTCAATCGACAGACCATGGAGATGACCGCTGATGACGGTTCGCACACGCTTCGCCCCCAGTCCCACCGGTTACCTGCACATTGGCGGCGTACGCACGGCGATTTTCAATTGGGCGTTCGCGCGGCGGCACGGCGGCCAGTTCATCCTTCGCATCGACGACACCGATCAGGAACGACATGTCGAGTCGGCGCTGGCCCCGATCCTGCACGGGTTCCGGTGGCTCGGACTGCAGTGGGACGAAGGGCCCGAGGTCGGTGGGCCGCACGGACCGTACTTTCAGTCGCAGCGCGGCGAGCGATATCGAGCCGCCGCGGCGCGGCTGATCGAATCGGGCGCGGCCTATCCGTGCTTTTGCACCACGGCGGAACTCGAAGCCGAACGCGAGGCGGCCAAGCGAGCCAAGCTGCCATATCAGTACGGCAAGAAATGTCGCGGCCTGAGCGCGGTGGATCGCGAGCGACTGCGGGCCGAGAGGCGGGCGAGCGTGATTCGATTCGCGGTGCCGCCCGATCGCTCGGTCGCGTTCACCGATCTGATTCTCGGCGCGGTCGGCAAGGAGACTCGCGATATCGGCGACTTCGTGATCGCCCGGGCCGATGGCAGCCCGCTCTATAACTTCGCGTCAGTGATCGACGACATCGACATGCAGATCACTCACGTGATTCGCGCGCAAGAGCATCTGACGAACACCTACTCACAGTGGCTCATCTTCGAGGCGTTGGGCGCCGCGATGCCCGCGTTCGCTCATGTGCCGTACGTCGCCGCGCCCGGCTCCAAAGAGAAAATCTCGAAACGGAAGCTCGAACCGTTTCGATCGCTGATGACGCCGGAGATCAAAGAGAAGTTTCGCGCGATGGGTTGGCGCGACGAAGACGCTCCCAACCCCGTGATGACGTCGTACTACGAGGAACTCGGCTACCTGCCCGACGCGATGGTCAACGGCCTGGCCCGCATTGGCTGGTCGCTCGACGACAAACAGGAGAAGATCTCGCGAGCCGAGTTGCTTGAGCACTTCGCGCTCGAGCGAGTGAACTCCGCGCCGGCGAGTTTCGACCCCGACAAACTGTGGTGGCTCGAAGGCGAGTACATGAAGGAGCTGCCGATCGAGGCGAAGATCGACGGCGTGATTCGGCCGTTGCAAAAGGCTAAGCGGCTCCGCGGCACGAGCGTGGCTGACGTGGACGCGGCGACGCGCGACAGGCTACGCCGGATCATCGAAGCGACCGGCGACCGGCTCAAGGTGTTCTCTGACATGATCACCTACGGCGGTTTCTTCTTCGTGCCGGACGATCAGCTCTCGTACGACGCGGACGCGCTGAAGACGCTGAAGAAGGACTATGTCGCCGCGCTGTTATTCAGACTGCGCGACGCGCTGGCCGCGGCAGAACCGTTCGACGTGGCGACGCTCGAATCTCGCGTGCGCGAACTGGGCGACGCCGCGGGACTCGGCGCCGGCAAGGTCATCCACGTCCTACGCGCCGCCGCGTCCGGCCAATCGGTCGGGCCGGGCGTCTTCGAGCTGGCGTCGCTGCTGGGCAAGGAGGCCTGTTTGAGGCGAATCGACCGAACGATTAGAATGCTCTCGGTTTGAGTTGTGCTTCGTTGGAAGGAAATGTATGGCAACGGTTGTCGAAACGCCCGCCAAGTTTCTCAACGCTGACGAGTTCTTCGAGTTTGTTCACCGACCGGAGAATCGCGACCGGTATTTTGAACTTGAGCGAGGGGTGATCATTGAAATGCCGCCGCCGATGATGCCGCATGGAGTTGTGTGTGGGAACATCGGATGGCTGCTAAACAGCTTCGTTCATCAACGAAAACATGGCTTCGTGTGTACGAATGACACCGGAGTAATACTGCAGACGGACCCCGACACGGTCCGCGGGATCGAAGTTTCACTCTATGAAGGGCCGCTAACGTACTCAGAGTTGCCGCGAAAATACTCGACTCGCTTACCGCTACTTGCCGTCGAGGTCTTGTCGCCCGACGACCGGCCGGGCAAAACGACGCGGCGGGTGAGCGAGTTCCTGCGGCGCGGTATTGCGCTGGTTTGGATCGTCGACCCGGAGGCACAGGACGTCACTGTCCACCGTCCGGGCCGCGAACCGTACGTAGTCAGCGGAGACGAAGAGCTGACCGGCGACGATGTGCTGCCCGACTTCAAGTGCCGCGTGTCGGACCTGTTCCGTCTGCCGGGCGAATAGATCGCCCCAACACTGAACCACTACATTCGCCCAACCCAGAGGTGAGCAAGCCATGTCAATTACAATTCCGGCCGAACTAAATAGCCTTGCACGATTCTGGGACAGTAGCCCGACGCGCCAGCGAGGGATCA
>DAIOWH010000269.1:0-4299 GCA_036758585.1 Planctomycetia bacterium | reverse complement strand
CCTGGCTGTCGACCACAAACGTGGTGATCGGCGGCGTGAGCGGCCCGCCGCCGTCCGGGTCGGGCGGCGTGATCTGAGTCAGGTTGCCGGCCCCGTCGTACGTGGCGGTGGTCACCTTGCCCAGTTCGTTGGTCTGCTGAGCCCTTGGAGTCGTATCGCGATAAGCGATCACGATAAGCGAGATCATGATAAGCGAGACTGTCCCCCTTTCCCCTGCTGGCAGGAGCGATCGGGGCTTAACTTAATGCCATTCTTGGCCCCTTTCCACCCTTGGGTTCATGTGGTGTGAGCCGGAACCAACGACGCCGTGATGTCGATGAGTTGCTCACGGTCTAGTTCGGACCAGACCTTCACATACGTTCCATCCTGCACCAGTGTCAAAACTCTCGTTCCTGTGCCGGCGTCAGATACGGCCATTCGCTTTGCCTGGTATTCGATGGGTTCCCATTCGTACTTGTCCAACTCAGGGTTCGGCTCACCACTCTGCTCAATCCATACTGAGGGCTTGGTTAAATACGTTATCGTCAGAGAGCCTCGGCCTGACGGCCCGCGGGGTCGACAGTACGTCACCTCAAAAACACGGGCTGTTTCTTGCGACGGCAGCCGTGTCGGAACGAGGACAGTGAATGGCATCCGGGCGATTGCACCATCCAGGCTTAGCACTTCGATAACGGATTCCGCCGGACGAATTTGTTCCCCACACACAGGCGCGTAGGCAAACAATGCATCATCAAGTGGCTCGTCGAAGGCCACCTCGACGACCTCGCTTACATCATAGACCTGCCCCTTGAACCGCGCGGCGATGAACAGGACCACTCCGCGCTCCGGGTCAGCATGAAACTCATACTCGTCGGCACCGTAGGGCAGCCAGTGAGACCAGAGACGAGCACCGGGCCTTGCAGCGGCGCGCAGGCGGACGCATGAACGGCGGGCCGTATTCACAACACCAAACGATTCGAGTGCAAGATGTCCAAGGAGTTCGCGAAGGAATCGCTGATCGAAGTGGGCACTAATACGCGTTAGACCAGGCGGGCCTCCTTCTTGGTCTGGGTCGCTTACCTGGACGTGACCCTGTCCGTCACGGATAGACCAACGGTTGCCGTCAGCGATAACCAAGGAGTATTCTGATTTCCGTCCGGCTTGGATGTGTTTCTCCATCCGCACGCGATTTGGCGGACTAAGCCAGACTGATGTGTTTACCTCACGGATTGTTGGTTTCGACATCGTGCCGCCCTTCTTGCGGCCCCAAACCCGTTTACTATTGCGCGCCATCTCGGCTAAGACTTGACTACGCCAGTGGCGCAGCCGAGCCCGCACCGAGAAGAAGTGAGTGGCAGAGCCATACACCGCCTCGAGGAAACCGCCTAGTTCGCTCATGTCGATCCTCTCTCCCGTCGATCAAACACCCTCCCGTTAGTGTTAGTCCCCCACATGCTGCACGGATTCGACATCGAGTGCGTCAGAGCGCATGCGGCCAACGGTGGCTCAAACACGATCGTCGCGCGACTTGCGACAACGCGCCAACTAATGCGGTCGACGTCGTCACTCGCATCGCTTGATCGCCAAGATTGCTTAATCGCGCTTTCCGTTGTAGAACTCATCGAGTGTCGTCGGTACGGAGACCAGCGTGCCGCCGGGGGTTCCAGAGGTTCCTGCTGTTGCAGAACCTCCACTCATTCCAACACCCACCGCTATGATGACCGCAGCAGCCCCCCATCCCAGAGGCCCTGACGCGCCGAGGATCCCCCATCCCACATAGATGAGACCAACCAGGATGGCTCCTGCCACGACATACCCCGAAAACTCGACGACGGTGTCGGTGTCAATCTGTATGTCATATTCCGTTTCTGCCTGGTTAAAGCACTCTCTGCGCTTATGGATCGCATTCAGAAGTCGGGTGTTGAACTCCTCCCGGCAGATATCCAACTCTTCCTCGTCGGTCCCAGCGTCTTCCCAACACTTCTCACGCTCCTGCCTCGCTAAGTCTACATCTTGATCATAATCCGCTTGACACTCCGCCATGGTCTTGAGGCCCGTTGGATCAGTCCAGCGACTTGGAGCGTTTCCTGCGTAGGCGAACGGATTTGGGATAGCGCATGAAGTCGGGCTCGGATCCTCCGAAATGAAGCGACCAACGTCTGGACTGTACTGTCGAGCACGGTAGTAGTGGAGTCCGACTTGAGAGTCATACTCCCGCCCCGTGTACTTCAGGCGGTCACCATTGCTTACGTTTGTTTCGGCCGTCACTTTGCCGAACGCCGAGTAGCTGATATGGTCAACCACGGTCCCATTAGTGTTGGCAATGTCGCGAACAGTTCCCAGGTGGTCGGCCAGATGCCAGAGGACACTGCCGCTAGAATCGCGCCGAGCAAGCACCATGTCCGTGGCAATACCGTACATGCGTCGCGCGCCGAGCGTAGATTGTTGAGGGCCAGAGGCGTCCGGGTCGACGAAATCGAAGATTGGATTGGCCACAAAGGCCTCAGTGCTGAAGATGGCGTCCACTCGTGTGGGCGAAACGCCATGCGAAACTTGCGCGGCGGTTGGCGATTGCAGCGCGTCGTAAATGGTCGCCGTCGATGCCGCCGGCTGTGGCCCGGCACCGTCGGCGTCTACGGTCGAGATGATCCGCCGATTGAACACGTCATACGTGTAGTTCGCCTGCGTGAGGATCGTGCCCGAAGCGTTCTTGATCAGGACCTGCGCAAGCCGGTTTCGGTAGTCCCAGGTGAATTCGGTGAGTTGGTTATCGGTGATCCCTGTCCTGGTCAGCGTGTTGCCTTCGTCGTCATGCGTGTAGTTGTAGGTGCCGTCGGAGGTGAGGCGGTTGCCGGCACCGGTCGTGTAGCCGGTCATCGTGCGGTTGCCGTTGAGGTCGTACGAAAACGACTCGTCGCAGGCGGTCGGGCCGCAGGTGCCGCCGGAGGCGTCCACGCCGGTCAGTTGGCCGGTGAGGTCATACGTGTAGTTGAAGGTGCCGTCGGCGTGTGTCTCGCTCGCCAGTTCGCTGGCGGCGTTGTGGGCGTAGCTGTAGGTCGCCAGCGTAGTCGGCGAGCCGTAAGTGGGCACGTGCTGGTGCGTGATACCAGTGAGCCGATCGGCGTCGTCGTAGGCGAAGGTCGAGTCGGTCTTGGGGTTCGGCATCGGCGGGTAGCCAGAGTAGCCGGGGACCGTGCGCGAGAGCAGCGTCAGGCGACTCGCGGCGTCGTAGCTGAAGGTCGCCTCGGCGGCGACCGAGCCGCCCACGAGCATCGAGGCCCGCGTCATGCGCTGGATGCTGTCGTAGGCGAAGGTGTATTGGCCGCCGTGGTTGTCGCTGAGCGATGTGCGGTTGCCGATGCCGTCGTACGTGTTGGTGAGCGTGACCTGTGGGAAGTTCGGCGTGCCCGCGTTGTTGATGGTGAGCACGCGACCGGCGGTGTCGTACGTGAAGGCGTAGGTGGAGTCGGGGTCGGTCGCCTGCACGAGTTCGCTGGCGGCGTTGTAGGTGTAGGCGATGGTGCGGAGCGGGTTCGAGCAGGGAGTCGCAGGCGGGACGCCTACGCCACACCAGAGTTCAGAAGTGCGGCGGCCGTCCAGGTCGTAGACGAAATCGCGCACGCGACCGTTGCGGTCGGTCACGCGAGTCAGCTCGCCGGCCGCGTTCAAGACGAAGGTGCGGCTCTTGCCGAGCGGGTCTGCCTCGGCGGTGACACGGCCCGCCGCGTCGAAGGTCCATGAGGTTGTGTTGTTCACCGGGTCGGTGAGCGAGGTCATGCGGTCGGCGTTGTCGTAACCGAACGCGGTCACGCCGCCCATCGCGTCGGTGATCGACGTGCGGCGACCCGCCGCGTCGAACGCGGTGTTCGTCTGCCGGCCGAGCGGGTCGGTCACGCGAATCTGATGGCCGGCGGCGTCGTAGGTGAAAGTCGTCACCGATGCGGCAAGCGGCCCGGCGCCGTCGGGGTCGGGCGCGGTAATGCTCACCAGCCGGTCGCGGGCGTCGTAGGCGTAGCTTGTGACGTGGCCGAGTGGATCGGTAACCGATTCGAGGTTACCGTTCGAGTCGTAGGCCCAACTGGTCGAGTTGTTCAGTTCGTCGGTCGCCTTGGTGCGCCGACCGAGGGCGTCGTATTCGTAGGATTCGCTCGTCCACATGCCGCCGCCCGTGGTCATGACCCAGGTGCGCCGGCCAACGCCGTTGTACTGGAACTGGTTCATCATGCTCATCGGATCGCTCTGGTCGGCCAGCCAGCCGCGATTGGTGTAATTCGCCGTCGTGGTCCGGCCCAGCGGGTCGGTCACGGTCGTCACTTGCCC
>DAIOWH010000268.1:0-4328 GCA_036758585.1 Planctomycetia bacterium | reverse complement strand
CCCCCTCGCTGGCGCGTCGGGCTACTGTCCCAGAATCGTGCAAGGCTATTTAGAGCACGATTCGGGCGACGCGATCGGCCAGCGCGCCAAGTCCGCCCTGCACGTCGCCGCGCAGATGAACCCACAGCACACGGCGGCCGCGGTCGGCGAGCACGCGGAAGTCGCCCTGGGCCTGAGCTTGCTTCAAGACGCCGAACGAAAAACGCTCGCCCGGCACCGGCAACGGCTCGGCCTCGTCGGCAGTGATCTGCAAAAACACGCCCGTGTTCGGGCCGCCCTTGTGCAACTGGCCGGTCGAGTGTAGAAACCGCGGCCCGTAGCCGAGCGTGGTCGCGACGCGCTTCGAGTCGCGCACCGCGTGCCGCAGACTCTGCAGCGGCGATTCGTTCGCCTCGTTCATCTCGACGTAGGCGTTGACAGCGAAGTAGTCGCCCGGTCGGACCCGGTCGAGGTGCGCACGCAACAGACCGTCGATTGTCCGATCGCCGCCAACTCGCGTCAGCAACGCATCGGCGTTGGCGGCGTCGGCGAACAGGGCAAGGTCGGCGTCGCTCGCGACGGGCGCCCCGGCAGGCAACGAACCGGTCTCGGCAAACTGCGCCATGAGCGATCGCGCGGCGACCTTGGCGGCTTCGACGTCCGGTTGGTTGAACGGATTGATTCCCAGGATCGCGCCGGCGACGGCCGTGGCAATCTCCCAACGAAACATCTCTTGGCCCAAGTCCAGCCTGCTCGCCAAGTTGATCCGCACGACCGGATGTCCGGCCTGTTCGATCGCGTCGATTGCCGCGTCCTGGCCTGCGTCGGAGTCCGCGCCGAGTCGCTCGTAGACGAAGAGGCGGTCCGGGCCGTACGCGGCGGGCGGCGCCAATTGCTCGCCGTCGACCGGTACGATGCCCACGCCCGCCCTGGTCGTCGGATGCGCCTTGCCGGTCGACTCGGCGACCAATTGCTCGAGCCATGCACCGAGTCCGGCGATGGCCGGCGACGCCACGATCGTCAGCTTGTCGCGACCCTGTCGCGCGAGCGTGCCGAGGACCGCGCCGAGCGCAACGCCGGGATTCAGTTCAGGCGGCACGCATGACGCGCACGCTTGGACCATGACCTCGGCGCGGTCGAGCATGCTGGCGACGTCGCCGCCCATCAGCGCCAGCGGCGCGAGTCCGAAATTCGACAACGCCGAAAACCGTCCGCCGATCGTGGCGAGGCCGTGGCAGATGTGCCGGAACCGTTCCGCCTTCGCGCTCGCGTGCAGCTTGGTCTTCGGGTCCGTGATCGCAAGAAAGTGTGCTCCTGCCGCGTCCGGTCCGACCGCCGCGCAAACGCGGTCCATGAAGTACTGTTTCAACACGTTCGTTTCGATCGTGCCACCCGACTTCGACGACACAACGAACAGTGTGCGCGGCAGTTCCAGACGCCGTTCGACCGACCGCACCTGGTCCGGCACCGTCGAGTCCAGCGCGTGCAGCGCGGGAAACCCGGCGACGCGGCCGAACGTTTTCGCCCAGACCTCGGGCGCGAGGCTCGACCCGCCCATGCCCAAGAGCACCACGTGCGCGAAACCGGCCGAGCGGACGTCGGCCGCGAGCTGCGCGAACTGCGAGCCGCACTCCTGCTGACTCTCGACGACGTGCAGCCAGCCGAGCCATTGGTCTTCGTCGTCGCCCGACCACAACGACTTGTCGGCCGCCCAGAGACGACGGACCTTGCCCGACGAACGCCAATCGTCGAGCGTCTTCTGAACGGCCTCGGCATGCGCGCCAAGCGCGGCGGTCTGCGTCGCCAGGCCGCCCTGCATCGACTGCCGCTTCTTCTCGATCGACGCGAGCAACTTGTCGAACGGGTCGGAAAACTTCTTCACGGCGTCTTGCAACAGCGCGTCGGTCACTTCGACCATCGAGATGCCGACCTCGGCCAGCGTGTCGATCGTGCGTCGGGCCGCCGCGATGTTGGCGTCCCAGTTCTCGGTGAGGCTGGGCCGCACCGAGCCGCTCTCGCGAAACGCGACCACCGTCTCGGCGGGCAACGTGTTCACCGTCTGCGGCCCGATCAACTCGTCGACATACAGCGTCTTCGGATACTTCGCGTTCTTCGTGCTCGTACTCGCCCAGAGCAGTCGCTGCGGCATCGCTCCGCGTGCAGCCAACGAGCGCCAGCGGTCGGTCGCGTACAACTCGCGATAGCGCGCGTAAGCCAGCTTGGCGTTGGCAATCGCCACCTTGCCGACCAGGCCCTTGAGCTTGTCTCGCGCGGCCGGGTCGGTCGTCTTGTCGAGCAGTTGGCCCGGGCCGGCAATGCGGTCGTCGACAAGCGTGTCGACGCGGCTGACGAAGAAACTCGCGACGCTCGCCACCGCGGCGACGTCGCCGCCCGCCGCGGCCCGTCTCTCGAGCCCGCCCATGAACGCGGCCGCGACCTGCTCGTAGCGGTCGATCGCGAACAGCAGCGTGACGTTGATGTTGATGCCGTCGCCGATGAGCGTCTCGATGGCCGGAATGCCGGCCGGCGTGCCCGGCACCTTGATCATCACGTTCGGCCGGCCGACGGCCGCGAACAGGCGCCGCGCCTCGGCGATCGTCGCCTGCGTGTCGTGCGCGAGGTACGGCGACACCTCGAGACTGACGTAGCCATCGACCCGCCGAGTCCGCTCGTAGACCGGGCGCAGCACGTCGGCGGCCATGCGAATGTCCTCAATCGCCAGTCGTTCGTACATCTCGATCGCCGTGCCGACCCGCTGGTCGACCAGCGTCTTCAGTGCCGCATCGTAGTCGGGACTGCCGGTAATCGCGGCGGTGAAGATGGCCGGGTTCGACGTCACGCCGACCACGCCATCGTCTGCGATCATCGCCGCCAGCTCGCCGGACGTGATCAGTCCGCGCCGTATGTTGTCGTACCAAATGCTCTGTCCGTGATCCTGAATGGCGATGAGTCGATTGGCCACGTTCACCTCCGATGCGATGCGCCCGACAAGGGGCGTTGGGACGAGTCCCTTCGATCCCCTTATAGTTTCCGCGGCCGCCGGCTGCAACGCCGGTCGTGATGGCGATGATCAGAACCACGCGGCGGCCCGTCGGGTGCAAACATCGTCACTCGTCACAGGTCTTCTCTTGAGCCAGCGGCTGTTCAGCCGTTGCGTCACTCTGGCACACGCGATGGACTCCCGCTGGCCTGCGAAGAACGCTAGCAGGCGTTTCGATGAAGGTGTCGGGGGCAGGCTGGATTTGGGGCGGAAAACTGAAAACTGCAGTGCCGTGAAAGGGCTGTCGCCGCCGCTCAAGTCGGCGAGTCAGGGCTGCTGCCCTAAGTATAAGTAGGGCAGACGGTGTTTGCCCTACTCGGGTACTTGCAAGTGCGAATCGGCGTGGGATCCTGCCGCACGTTGCGGGTGGGTTTGATCTTGAAGCAATCGCAGCCAGATACTCTGTGCGTCGCTCGACGCCTTGCTGGCGTCGAACGTCCGGACTTCCGACAACTGATCACCACTGGTCACTGATCAAAGGGGGTACACGCATGCGCTGGGTCACGAAACATGTCGCGCGGTTCCTGCAAGTCTGTGTGAACGGGAAGGGGGGGGCGAAGGATGGGCAAACCTGTCGCTGTGCGCGGAGCATGCTGAGGAGGGGCAGACGCAATCTTGCAACACGGGAGGTTGAGCGACTCGAAGAACGCATGCTGTTGGCCACGGTCGGCGAAGAGAACGGCGTTTTGCACTACGAAGCGGCTGGCGGCGAGGCCAATAACCTGATGGTGTTCGAATCGCCAGGCCAGTTTCTCTTCAATGACTCCGGGGCCGGCATCGTGGTCGGCGCGGGGTGCAGTTCGCTGTCGACCCATCAGGCGTCTTGCAGCGCGGCCGGCGTGACTCGGCTTGATATCGACCTTAGGGACCAGGACGATATAGTGTGGCTTGACAGCGGCATCGCCGCGATCATTCGCGGCCGTGGCGGCAACGACACGATCACCGCGGGCCGCGGCGATGACACGATCATCGGCGGCGACGGCGACGACTTGCTGTTCGGCGCCGACGGCAACGACTCGCTGCGCGGCGGCGACGCCCCCGATACGCTCTACGGCGGCGACGGCAACGACCGACTCGACGGCGGAGACGCGGTCGATGGACTGAACGGCGGCGCCGGCCAGGATACGCTCGTACATGCGCAGCAGGACCAGCTCATCGCCGACCCCGACCCGGCCGATCTCACGTTCACCCGCATGATCGACACGCCCGACCCTGTCGGCATCGGCGGCTATCTGGCGTACGAGATCACGATCAAAATAGCCTTGCACGATGCTGGGACAGTAGCCCGACGCGCCAGCGAGGGAGCACA
>DAIOWH010000267.1:0-4449 GCA_036758585.1 Planctomycetia bacterium | reverse complement strand
CGTCGGGCTACTGTCCCTGCGGACTCCCAGAATCACGCAAAGCCATTTAGAATCCATCTGCTTCGTGTGGGTTGCGCACGAGGACACGCCTCTTGGTCCCGGCCTCAGTGCGTCGACGTGGCATGGAGGGTGCCACAGGAATGGATGCATGGAATGACGGATCGTGTAATGGTCGTGCGTTATCACACTGAAGGTGGGCATACTCAATCGGCCTCACTATGATGCGATCCTTCGGACAGTACGACCGTCGAGCACCGAACCGAACCCGGCGACGACCTGGGACGACTCGCGAGCTGTGCGTCGAGTCACTGGAGCGGCGGGAGCTACTTTCTGGTTGCACGCGACCCGCCGCGCTGCTGGCGCGGACGGACTGCAACCCGATTCCGAACGACCACTTGATCGCCGGCGAAGAGCGGCAGCATTTTCCCAACCGTTACGTGCGCATGCAGGCGGGCGATTTGGAACTGTATTTCGACACCCAATTTGGCGGCGTGCCGCTTACGTGGGCACGCGGCGGCAGGTCGATCATCGAAAACTGGGGCGGGTCGGGGTTCGCGACGAGCTGGGACACCGGGCAAGACCCGACTCCCGCGTCGGCGAACGGGCCGCTGCCAAACCCAATCGCTCGGCTGGGCGATCCCAGCACCTCCGGTTTCAACTACTACGGACGCGAGACTGTAAGCGATATCGTCGACGGCCGGCCGGTCTATCACCGGGTTCGCGCCGATGTTCTGGTTGTCGTTTGAAGCCATCGACGACGCAATTCCGACGTACCCCGGCAGTGCTGGCCACGGTTGGGCAACGCTCTATCACCCACACGGGGCGGCGGCAGATCACGGCGGCACCGGCACCCCGATCTACTTCGACGGTACGGCGACGGAAGGCGTGGGGATTATCTTTCTCGGCTCGGCCCGCCGTCGCCGATGCGATCAGCCCCGAGTGCGGCCCGAGAATCGGCGCGGGGTCGATGTACGTGCCGACCTGCACGTCATTGACCCAGATTTCAATTCGGCCCGGCTCGGCGTTGTGCGTGCGAAGCTCGAACTGCGTGCCTATGGATGATTGAATCGTGGTCGCCGCCGCCGGCACGGAGTGGTCGAAGACCGTGGTCGTAGCGCCGCCGCGATCCGTTCGCAGGAGCTGCACGCATGCGTCAGGTCGACTTCGTGTTGGTGAAAGTGCTCTTCTCGCCAGTCAGACCGCAAGTGTTCTGGCCTCAGGCCCATCGTGAGCGTGCCCGCTGGGACCGGCAGCATCGTCATGCCGAGTGAGTTCACGAACCAAGTGCGAGTCTTCGTGGGGTCGCGGTACGAGGGATCGGACAGCGGAGGCAGTTCAGCGCCCATGCGATGGATGGCGAACCGCGCGGCGGAATGCGAGCCGCCGTCTGGCGCGTGCTGAAAGAGGTGAGTGAGCGTCGAGGTCATCGCGGAACGCTCGTCGGGCAGTAGGGACTGGGGATCGACCAGGCTGACGGCGGCACACAGTCCGGATCGCAGGTGAGCGAGGTCCGTCGAGTTTGTGTCGCGCAGGAATCGTGCGAGTTGCATGAAATCTCCGCGCCAGCGCGCCAGCCCATGAATCACGGCGGTTCGCAGCGTTGGATCCGGCCCACTCTGGAGAAGCTCGGCGGCCAGCGTATGATCGCCGAGGTACAGCAACCGGTGGTGATCGGGTAGTCGTAGTAGGCAAGGATTTGGAGGGCGTGGACGCGGATCGTCTTGGCGAAGTTTTTCAGCATGCGGATGCCCGAGGATTCGGCGCGGCGTACCCAATCCAGCAGATACGCCGTTGTTGCCGACGCGCGACGTAATCGTGTTGTTGGATGTCGCCGTGATGAGCAGAGTGCCATCATCCGTCTTCGCATGCGTGGTTCCAGCGATTCCATCACCGGGCGTGTTCGGGGCCGCTGCGCGCGGAGGATCAATTCAGGCCGCGAACGGTGTCGCTGGGTGGAAAGGCTCGATGGCTCCATTGCGGACGAACGGCGAGTCATGGACGGCTCCTTTGAGTTTGAGTGGCGGCGAGCGAACCGGAACGCTTTACCACTTCATCGCTCGGCGGTGGTGCAGGCGATTCTGCTCGTGCGCGATGACTCTTGGATGGCGACGAGCCGCCTGTTCCGCGAATTGGAGTCGCGGCTCGTCGAGGGCCGCAACGTCGCGGCGGTCGATCTGCTCGACGTGCAACACGCGCGACGAGTCCTGATGGCATTCGGCCGGGCTCATCAACGCTTGCCGAACCGGCCGGAGGAGTTGTCCGCCGTGCAGCAGGAGTTCCTCAAGCAGGGCATCGAGCATATGGCCCACGAGGGCAAGGTGATCCCGGTGCGGCTGAGCCTGTTTGTCGAGATCGTGAAGACCAAGCCGTGGACGCCGGAGACGCTGCGTAGTTTCGGCGGCGGGGAACGCATTGGGCTGGAGTTCCTCAAGCAGACGTTTGCGTCGGTGGTGCGGCGCGGCCAGCAGTCCTTTGGAAGGCACGAACAACAAGATCAAGACGATGAAACGCCAAGCCTACGGCTTCCGGGATCAGGAATTCTTCAAACTCAAGATCCTCGGTATCCATGAATCGAAGTACGCTTTAGTCGGATGAACCTCAATTCAGCATTGAAGACTCACTAGTCTTGAGAGGCTTGGGCAGTTCGGCCTGATGCGGTGTCTCATGATCGGGCGGACTCGCTCAGCCGAACATACAACGAGTCGCCTTCGACCTTGACTGCGTGGGCCGTCACCGGCTCAAACGCCGGCATGCACAAAGCCGCGCCAGTGCGCACGTCGAAGCGTGCCCCGTGGCGCGGGCATTCGATCTGGCAACCCTCCAGCTTGCCCTCGGCCAAAGGCCCGCCATCGTGCGTGCAGACGTCGTCGATCGCGTAAAAGGTCCCGTCCACGTTAAACAGCGCGATCGCGCGGCCATCGATGTCGAGCAACTTCTTGCCGCCAATCGGCAACTCTGAGGTGAGAGCAACTCTCGTGAAGTCTGGCATTCTCTTCGCCGATTCTTGGCTTCGGTTTCCGGACGGAAGAATCTCACGCCGAGGCGCAGCGCACGCCGAGAAAGAGAACCAATCGCTTCTCATTCATTCCTCGACAACCCCTGCGCCTCTGCGTGAAACTTTGGTTTCTTCAGGCGCCCGCCGCCAGCTTGCCGTTCCGTTTGGCAACTTCGTTCTTGATTCGGTGTACGATCGCGTTCAGTCCGCGCAGCCGGGTCATGCCGAGTTTGTCCGCGAGCCCCATCTGTCGCAGAATATCCGACGGCGCGGCGGCGACCTCCGCGGGCGCGGCGCCGTTCCATGCATCGACCAGTATCGACACGAAGCCCTTCACCGTCGGCGCCTCCGGGGCCACGTCGGCGATGAGCTGCACCTTGCCGTCCACCACGTCGATCCACATGAACACCGGCGTCATGCACTCCGGCACTTTGCCAATCCCCGCGTCGCGTTCCGCGCGGTAATGCTCCGGCAACTCTGGCAAGTTCTCCGCGAAGTCGAGCAACAACTCGAGCCGCTCCTGGTAAGCCAGGCCGTCGAATTCCGTGATGATTTCGTCGAGCTTGGTCATTGGTCCAACTTCACATCCGAATGCTCCCAGGGGTTGCCCCTGCCTTTTTCAATTCTTCTACTTGGCGTTCAAGATCTCGAATTCTCTGCTTCGCATCGTGCATTTGTACTGCTGAAACCGCCGAGCCAACGGCGATGGTGATCAAGAGGCTCGCAACGGCGGCCGACAAGGCTGCAACCAGCGGGTTGCGACGACACCACAACCACAATCTGATAGTTCGTCCGGCTCTGGTTGTCGAGGTGACTGACTCCATGAAATTGATTCACTTCTTCGGCACGTATGTTTTTTCGATCGGCACGCCGACCAGATTGCCCCACTCGGTCCATGAGCCGTCGTAGTTGCGGACGCGTTCGAAGCCGAGCAGGAAGGTGAGGACGTACCACGTGAGACTCGATCGTTCGCCGATGCGGCAGTAGGCGATGACGTCGTCGGACGGCTTGAGGTTGCAGTCTCTGAGGTAAAGCTGTTCGAGTTGATCGCGCGATTTGAACGTGCCGTCGTCGTTGCACGCCTTGGCCCACGGGACGTTTTTCGCGCCGGGGATGTGGCCGGTGCGGAGCGAGCCTTCCTGCGGATAGTCGGGCATGTGCTGCAGTTCGCCGGAGTATTCGCCGGGCGAGCGGACGTCGATCAGCGGCCGCTTCGCGAGGCAATGTGCGAGCGCCTCGTCGCGAAACGCGCGAATCTTCGGCGTCGCGATCTTCGGGTCGGCGGCCCGGTACGTGCCGCGCGGGTACGTCGACGGCTCGCGCGTCATTGGCCGCTTGTCGAGTTCCCACTTTTTCCGCCCGCCATTCATGACGCGGCAGTCGGCGTGGCCGAACAGCTTGAACGCCCAGAAGGCGTAGCACGCCCACCAGTTGTTCTTGTCGCCGTAGAACAC
>DAIOWH010000266.1:0-4492 GCA_036758585.1 Planctomycetia bacterium | reverse complement strand
GCGGCGAAAGGAGCCTCCGTTGGAAAGGGTGACGAACTCGCGACGGCATGAGGTATGATAGCTCGGGCAGACGAGCTTGTAGTCATGGGCCGTGAGCACGCACGGGACGCCGCTGCGCCGCAACGCCACGAGCACCGACGGGCTGAGCTGATGATAGATGTTGTGCAGATGAGCCAGGTGCGGACGCGATCGCGCGACGAGGTCGTGTACACACCGATATGCCGTTGCGGAAAACAGCATTCGGCCGAACTGCCGCAGTCGTGAAATGACGCCGCGCACCGCGTAGTCGGTGGCCGGCACGGTCGTGGTTCGATCGGGCGGCGTCACGTTTCGCTCGTCGTGCGTGCCGAAGAAGGTGATCTCATGGCCTCGCCCGCCGAGCGCATCGGCCAGGCCCAGCAGGTGTGTTTCACTGCCGCCCCGGGGGTACAGAAACTTGTTGGCGAAAAGGACTCGCACAGGCGACCTCGATAGACTGCGGGCGCGGCGGTAGCGGTTGTAGGGGAATGGGCGGCGGTGCGCTGTGGAGTGAGTCCGCCGTGTGCTGAGGGCCGGCAAGTATAGCACGCGGCGAGGTCGGCGGCGTGCGCGCCGGCACGATCGCATGATGGCTTGATCCTGATACAGGCTTGCTCCTACGATGGAGCCGCGCTCGACCCGGCTGTTTGGAGGGACGAACGTGTCAGATACCAATCGAGTGAGCGGCCCGATCCAGGCACGCGGCGGCCGGCGCTGGGTCGTGCGAGTCGTCTTGATCGTCATCTTGGGTCTGGCCGGCGTCGCCACCGCCATGTTGCGTCGTTACGCTGCGTCGGCCGGCGAGGGAACTCGAGTGCCCGGTCTCGAACACATCCGCGCGGCCGCCGATCGGGTCAAGTCGTTGTACTCGCCCAAGACCAAACCCAGGCCCGGCGAGTGGCTCGACAAACATCCTGAAATGGGCCAGACGTTCGACGAGTACGTGGCGAGCGATCCGAACCGGCCCACCGCCAAGCGAACGACCATCTACATTCAACCGATCGGCGAGTTCACGAAGTCGCAACAGCGCGTCGTCGACGAGACCGCCGACTTCATGGCTCGATACTTCGGCACTCCGGTGCGATCGCTCGATCGGCTCGGCCTGGATCGAATTCCCGAGTCCGCGCGGCGCGTGCACCCGTCGTGGGGCGACAAGCAGATTCTGACGACGTACGTGTTGCACGACGTCCTGGAGCCGCGCCGGCCCGACGACGGCGTCGCCGTGTTGGCGCTGACCGCGTCGGACCTGTGGCCGGGCGAGGGATGGAACTTCGTGTTTGGACAGGCGTCGCTGCGCGACCGCGTCGGAGTCTGGTCGCTCTACCGCAACGGCGACCCCGACGAAGGCGATGCGGCGTACCGGCTGTTCCTCGAGCGCACGATCAAGACGGCCACTCACGAGACCGGCCACATGCTGGGCATCTGGCACTGCACGGCCTACGAGTGCGGCATGAACGGCTCGAATCACCGAACCGAGAGCGATAGCCGGCCGCTCGAATTCTGTTACGAGTGCGTGCAAAAGGTCTGGTGGGCGTGCAACGCCGACCCAGCAAGCCGCTGCGCGTCGCTGCTTGAGTTCGCCGACCGGCACAAACTCGTCGACGCCGGCGGCTTTTGGAAGCGATCGCTCGCACGACTCAAGGAATCGCGATAACCGATCGTCATTGAGTCTGGTCGTTGACCACGGGCAACCCCGCTTCGCGCCAGCCGCGGAAGCCGCCGTCCATCGACCAGACGTTGGTGTAGCCCATCTTCTGCAGGTTGTCGGCGGCCAGCGCCGAGCGAAAGCCGCCGCCACAGTAGAGGATGATCTCGGTCGACGCGTCGGGCACGCGTTGCTCGATGTCGCGTTCGATCACGCCCTTGCCCATGTGCACGGCGCCGGGCAGGCGGCCGGCAACCCACTCGCTCTCCTCGCGCACGTCGACCAACAGAAGACGGTCGCCATGCGCCAGCCTCGCCCGCACATCGGCAACAGTCAGCTCCCGGACCCGACTCTTCGCATCATCGACGATCGCCAGGAACCGCGGTGAGTGTTTGGCCATGCGTTTACTCCGTGATCGGTGGTTCGGTGCGATTGTCCCCGGCGGCGCTGGACATGTCAAAGCGGTCTCGACGCGGTGGCTCGGCCGCGATCGCGCGCCTGTGCCGACGCACAACATCGTCGTTGCCACAGCGAAACACCGGCCATCGCTCGATCGAGTCGATGGCGTGCGTTGCCGGCGCGGCGCGGCGTTGGGCCGGCGTCACAATCGTTGCGACCGTTACCGGAGACGCGCCGGCACATCGTACGCCGTGTACATAGCCGCGGCATGGAACCGGTCCGGCCGGCGGCATTGCACTTGCACCATCGACGCGGGGCGATCGCCGCCCGAACTTGTCCGCGAACGCAGCGACGGGCCCGCCCGGGCCGCCGTCGCGTTCGCAAAACAGAGAGGTGCCGCAAGCAATGGCCTCGTTCAACGGTTGCGTGGTGATTGGCATCGTCGGCCCGACGTGCTCAGGCAAATCAACGCTGGCCGATTCCTTGCGCGGTCAGTCGCGCGGGCGCGCGTTCGTTCTCGCTCAAGACGACTACTGCCACGACCGAACTGGCTTGAGCAATGCCGAGTTGGCCCGCCAGACCATCGACCATCCGTTGGCCGTCGACTTCGCTCTGCTCAACAAGCATGTCCGCTTGTTGCGTAACGGCGTGCCGGTCGAGAAGCCGGCCTACTGTCCCGTCACGCGGCGGCGCACTGCCGGCCATGTCGTGACGCCACACCCGATCATCGTTGTCGAGGGGCCGTTCCTGCTCGGTTACGCGCCGCTCGCCCGGCAGATCGATCTGAAGGTGTTTCTTGCGCTGGACAAGGAGATCGTGGTGAAGCGCCGGCTGCGACGCGATCTCTTCGACCGAGACCTGCACCCAATTGACGCCGCCGCATACTTCCACGAGTACGTCTGGCCCAGCTACAAACGCTACGTGGAACCGACCAAGAACCGCGCCGACATGGTGGTTGCGGGCGAGTTCGACTCGGTAACCATCGCGCGCAAGCTGCTGGCCCGCATCCGCCCACTCCAGCGCCGCCGTGCGACCGTCCTGCCCGTCCCCACCGCCGACGTGCCGGCGAGCCTGCTGACGCTCTGCCCGACGCGCTGAGCGCAGGCCTGCCGTTTCCATGAGTCGAACCGCTGCTGCTTCATAGCGGCGGCGGACCGCGGAAAGTTCCGGCGATGATTGCTCGCCGAACCGCCGCCATCTACAATGGTCCGCACGCCGCCCGTTCCCGACCCAAGTTTTGCACCCCTTCAGCACAAGGAATACCGTGTCACAGTCGCTCGGCAGCAACAACGGTTCGCTCAACACAACGTACGAGTTCATTCGCCGCGTGCGCGAGCGGGTCGGCACCGTGGTCGTGGGTCAGGAGGAGGTCGTCGATCGACTGCTGATCGCGCTGTTCACGGGCGGGCACCTGCTGCTGCAGGGCGTGCCGGGACTGGCAAAGACGCTGCTCGTGTCGGTGCTCTCGAAGTCGATCGACTTGGCGTTCGCTCGCATCCAGTTCACGATCGACCTGTTGCCGTCCGACATCGTCGGCTCGGAGATCCTCGACCAGAAGACGCACGAGTTCCGAGTCAATCGCGGCCCGATCTTCACGAACCTGCTGCTGGCCGACGAGATCAACCGCGCGGCGCCGAAGGTACAGAGTGCGCTGCTGGAAGCCATGCAGGAACGCAAGGTGACGATCGGCAAAGAGACGCACAAGCTGCCGGCCCCGTTCCTGGTCATCGCCACGCAGAACCCGATCGAGCAGAGCGGCACATTCGAGTTGCCCGAGGCGCAGCTCGACCGGTTCATGCTCTGCCACCGGCTGTTCTACCCCACGCCCGACGAAGAGCGCGAAGTGTTGCGGCGCAATATGGCCCTGGGCATTCGCCGCGAGGATCGCGGCGCAATCGCCCGCACCGAGTTCGATGTGCTCGACCATGAGCCGGTCGGATCGACTGAAGACCTGGTCGCCGCCATGGAGGCGGTTCAGACCGTGTACGTCAGCGACACGTTCGTGAACCACGTAGTCGAGGCGGTCAACCGCACGCGCCGCCATTCCAGTCTCGACTTGGGTTGCAGCCCGCGTGCCGGCATCGCGCTGATCAAGGCCAGTCGCGCCCGCGCTCTGATCCACGGCCGCAACTACGTCATCCCCGAAGACATGTTCGCCCTCGCCGACGACGTGATGTTGCACCGCATGCGTCTGACGTACGAAGCACTCGCCGACGGCCAGACCGGCGCCGGAATCCTGCAGGAGATTCTGAACGAAATGGGCGCGACACCGGCGGTGACGTGAGTCGGGGGTCAGGGTTCAGGGGTCGGGGGTCAGGGTTCAGGGTTCGGGGGTCAGGGTTCAGGGGACAGGACTCCCGACCCCTGACCCCTGAACCCCGAACCCTGAACCCTGATCCCTGACCCCTGGCCCCTGACCCCTGATCCCTG
>DAIOWH010000265.1:0-4566 GCA_036758585.1 Planctomycetia bacterium | reverse complement strand
GCCGCCGGCGGCGTGCTGGCGGTGCTCTACCTCGGCGTATTGGCGTCGTTCCTGATCCAACTTCGCTGGCAGTCGGCGGGCCTGTTGGCCCTGACCATGCACATCGCTGCGGCGAAGTGCGGAGACATCGGGGCATATTTCGGCGGCCGTGCCCTCGGACGAATCAAGCTCTGTCCGCTGCTCAGCCCGAACAAGACGGTCGAGGGGGCCGTCTGTGGGCTGGTCGCATCGATCGTCGGGGCGGTAGCGGTCGATGCGGTCGGGCCAGTCCTGATCGGTAGGTGGTTTCCCATGACATTCCTCGCGGCCGGCATATTCGGGCTGGTGGTCGGGGTCGCGGCCCAGGTGGGCGATCTGGTTGAGTCGTTGATCAAACGTGATTGCCAACAAAAGGATGCGTCGAATCTGGTGCCAGGTTTCGGAGGCATATTGGACGTACTCGACTCGCCACTCTTCGCTGCTCCCGTCGGTTACTTCCTCTGGAACCTGTTCGGTCCGGCACCCTCGCCTTAACCCCCGGCAACAGGTCGGGGCAGTATTGCCCGGCTTGGCGGGCTATAATTGGCACCAGCCTGGTCGCTGAACAGGGCCAGGTCCTTGGTACTGCTCCACATTGAAAGGGTTTGAATTCGTTTAACCCGCAGCCGCAGGCGAGGCATGGGCTGGCGCTTGTTGCGCCTCGCCTGCGGCTGCGGGTTAAACGACCGACTTAGACCGTCCAATGCCGCCACTTGGGCGGCCACTGTTCTGGAGGACACAACGACTCGGATGTCCGAAGCGACGATTACGCTCAGAGACCCAGACGAGACACTCGCCGTCTTGGGTACGCGCGACCAATACCTGCGCCAGATTCGAGACGCCCTGCACGTACGAGTCATCGCTCGCAACGGCCAACTCTGTCTCGAAGGCGAACCCGAGCAGGTCAGCCGGGCGACGCAGGTGTTCGGCCAGTTGAAGCGGCTGGTCCAGGAACATGGCGCGATCAGCCCTGCCGACGTGGCGACGGCGCTGGTGCAGTCGGATCCGAGCAGCGAGGCGGCCGAGACGGTCGCCGGCTTCTGGCCGGGCCGCCGGCGCGTGCGTGCCCGGACCGAGGGACAAGGCCGTTACCTGCAGGCCCTGCGCGAAAACGAACTTGTTTTCTGCATCGGGCCGGCCGGCACCGGCAAGACGTATCTCGCCGTCGCCGCAGCGGTGAACGCGCTCGTTCAGAGCCAGATTCGCAAGATCGTATTGGTGCGGCCCGCGGTCGAGGCGGGCGAGAAGCTGGGCTTCCTGCCCGGCGACATGGTCGCGAAGGTCAACCCGTACCTGCGCCCGCTGCTCGACGCCCTGCACGACATGCTCGAATACGACCAGATCAAGCGATACATGGAGGCCGACCTGATCGAAATTGTTCCGCTGGCATACATGCGCGGCCGCACGCTCAACGAGGCCGCGATTATTCTGGACGAGGGACAGAACACGACCGTGCCCCAGATGAAGATGTTCCTCACTCGCATGGGCCACGGGTCGAAGATCATCGTGACCGGAGACGTCACCCAGGTGGACCTGCCGCCGCACACGCGGAACGGACTGAGCGACGCGGCCGGGCGACTCGGCAAGGTGCCAGGGGTCGCCGTGGTGCGGCTCGGCAACAAAGACATCGTACGGCACCCGCTGGTTCAGCGAATCGTAGAGGCCTACGAGGACAATCGGTCCTCGAGGCCAAGGTAGGGGTATGTTTGGCAATTGGCGACAGAGTCGGCTAGGTGGGCGACTTGGCCCGCGCCGTCGTAACGGACGCGGCGGGTTAAGCAGCCTGCTGATTAGCCGATCGGCGCTGGGCAAGCTGGCGATCGGCCTCGTGGCAGCCTTGGCTACGGTGGCCGTGATTGATTACGGTGGGCCGCCGTTCCCGAACCGGGCGGGCCAGACGGTTACTCGCGACATCCGCGCCAAGGTTCGATTCACGCGCCCGAACGAAACGCTGACCGCTCGACTGCGCGAGAAAGCTGCTGAGGCGGTCGCCCCGATCTACACAAACGACCCGCGACCGATCGAACAACTGCACGAGGCGGCCCAGGGACTGGCCGACGCGATCGCCGGCGCCTCGATGTTCGATCAACTTCCCGCGTCGGCGGCGAGCGACTGGGGCCTGACGGCCGAGGCATTCGCCGTGTTGCGCCCCGCGCTGGAGACGCCCAATCAACATCAAGACTTCGGCCAATCGCTGCGGTCGGTGTTCCAGCGGCTCGCCGCCCAGGGGCTGCTCGATCCTGAACCGACCGAACCGCGCACCGAACCGCGGACCTACTCGCAGATCGAGGTGCGCTCAGCCGACGGATCGGCCGCGACGCACGACCTGAGCGAAGTGACGCGGGCGGCCATCGTCGATGCCAACGGCCGGCTCGTGCAGACGCTCGCTCAGTTCCTGCCGTCAAAGGAACTGGCCGACCAATTCTTCCGGTTGCTCCAGCCGCGGCTGGCCAAGCTGCCCGCGACGTTGCGGCTCGACGCCGATGCCACCGAAGAGGCTCGACGGGTCGCTCGCGACGCGGTCGAAGAACAACACGACGTCTTCGACAAGGGCGACCTGCTCGTCGAACAGGGCGACGAGATCACCCCCGAGCAGATTGCTCTGCTGGTCCTCGAGCATAACGCTTGGGTGGCCGAGATGAGCCGCTCGGCGCGTGTGCAGCGGACGGCCAGTCTGGGCGCGCTGGTGATCGGGCTTTGGGCGCTGGCCGCGTACTACATACTTCGGTTTGAGCGGCGGGTCGCGGCCAGTCCGACGCGCGTGGCGATGTTGGGCGCGCTGGTCGTCGCCACGGTCGCGGCGGCCGACCGGTTGCACGGCGACATTCTGCACGGCGAGATCATTCCGGTCGCCCTCGGGGCGATGATGCTCGCGATCGCCTACAGCCAGCAGTTTGCTCTACTCGTCACTTTCGCGCTGGGTCTGTTGTGTGCGTGGATGTTCGGCACCGGCGTGAACGATCTTGTCGTGCTCACGGGCGGCACGGCCGCGGCGACGCTGGCTCTGAACCGCGTCCGCTCGCGCACCAAGCTGATTTCGGTCGGCGCGACCGCCGGCGCGACCTACTTCGCGCTCACCTGGGCCACAGGATTGTTCGCCAGCCAGCCGTGGGACACGGTGCTGTACGACAGCCTGCGCCGGCTGCTCTGGGGCGTGATCGCCGGGCTGCTCATGAGCGGCATTCTGCCGTTTCTCGAACGGTTCTTCGGTATCGTCACCGACATCAACCTGCTCGAACTCAGCGACGTCAGCCACCCGCTGCTGCTCGAACTCATGCGCAAGGCCCCGGGCACGTACAACCACAGCGTCGCGGTCGCCACATTGGCCGAGGCTGCGGCCGAGCAGATCGAGGCCAACTCGCTGCTCGTCCGAGTCGGCAGCTACTTCCACGACATCGGCAAGATGCTGAAGCCGGACTACTTCGTCGAGAATCAAACCCCCGACTCGCGCAACCGCCACGAGGACCTGAACCCGGCGATGAGCACACTCATCATTATCGGCCACGTCAAGGACGGCGCGCACCTGGCACGCGAACACCACCTGCCGCAGCCGATCGTCGACCTGATCGAACAGCATCACGGCACGACGTTGGTCGAGTATTTTTATCGCGAGGCCGAGCGCGAAGTGCAGCAGGACGACGAGGACGAGTACCTGCAAGAGTCGGCGTTCCGCTACCCCGGCCCCAAGCCGCAGACCCGCGAGGCGTGCATCGTCATGCTCGCCGACGCGGTCGAGAGCGCGAGCCGCACGCTGAGTGAGCCGACCCCCGGACGCATCGAGGGCCTGGTGCACGACCTCGCGCTGAAACGGCTGCTCGACGGCCAGTTCGACGACTGCGGCATCACGTTGCAAGAGATCGGCACGATCAAAGAGAGCCTGATCAAGTCGCTGAACGCGATCTATCACGGCCGCGTCAAGTACCCGGAGCCGAAGTCCGCATGATCTCGATCGAGATAGCCGACCGTCAGCGGCTCATGCGACTCGACCAACGTCTCATCCGCCGTGCGGTCCGCAGTGTACTTCGCGCCGAGAACGTCGTGCATGCGAGCATCGAAGTCGCCGTCGTCGATGATCGGGTGATCGCTCGGCTGCACCATCAGTTTCTTGGCGATCGCTCGCCCACCGACGTGCTCACCTTCCCACTCAACGAGTCCGGCGAGCCGTTGAGCGGGGTCGTCGTCGTGAGTGCCCAGACCGCGAAGCGCACGGCCGCCGCACATAAAACCCGACCTCGCGACGAACTACTCCTCTACGTCATCCACGGCGTACTCCACCTGGCCGGCTACGACGACCGACAACCCCAGCACGCCGCGCGAATGCGAAGCCGTCAGACTAGATTGCTGCACCAACTTCTTGCCAAACGGTGACCCGCCGCACGTACTCCTAGTTCGGCGGAACTGAAGTCGGTAACGAAATGATAGCCAAGTGTGAGACGCCCGCACGTTCGGCCGCATGAGATTCATTGGCCCCCTGTTTACGGGAGCTGTACCAACTAAGTACCGCTCCACACTGAATAGGGTCTGAAATCGGCTTCGGTTGTTTAACCC
>DAIOWH010000264.1:0-4669 GCA_036758585.1 Planctomycetia bacterium | reverse complement strand
CGAATCGCCAACGCGCGTGGAACCCAAAGCGGCGTCAAGCCGCCGCAGTCCAAAACTGACCAATCCAAAGCGGTGTCAAGCCACCGCACTCCAAAAATCCAAAAAAAATCGCGCGCCGCTGCGCGGCGAAGAGGTAAAGCAGTAAAGATCATAAGCCGCTACGGAGTCCTCACGCCAACGACACACACCACCCGAAACCCCATGCCGTAGACGCGGCCGTCGGGGGAGCCCCCGAAGCGGTTAGCGGAGCGGGCGTCCCACGGAAGGTCGCCCCAGGAACCGCCACGCAACACACGACGGTCTTCAGACGATGTTGACGGCCCCTGCGGATCGACCTCGACGCGCTGCTCGTAGTACCTCCCATCGTAACGATCCGCGCACCACTCCCAAACATTGCCGTGCATGTCGAACAGGCCGAAGGCGTTGGCCTTGAACGAGCCGACCGGCGCGGAAAAGACGTAACCGTCCCGCGCCGCCAAGTATTTGAAGGTCGCATAGTTGGTCCACTTGGCCTTCGCCGCGGCATCGGCCACGTTGCCGTACTTGGCCAATCCGTCCGGCGCTTCCGGATCATCTCCGAACATGTAGTGCGTCGTCGTCCGCGCGCGGCAAGCATATTCCCACTCCGCCTCCGTGGGCAAGCGATACTTGCGGCCCTCCTTGCGTTCCAGCCAGTTGCAGAATGCGTTGGCGTCGTTCCAGGTGACGTTCACGACCGGGTGCTGGTCGGTCTTCGGCCAGCCGGTGTTCTGCCAGTCGTATTGCGTCTTTCTGCCCTCGAACTTGCCGTCAGCCTCGCTCCAACCCCAGCCGCCTTCGCCGTCCCGCTCCGCCTCGGTCTTGTAGTTCTGGTCGCGCACGAATTCGCGGAACTGGCCGATCGTGACCTCGTGGATGGCCATGTAAAACGGCTTGGTGATCCGCACCTTGTGCTGCGGGAACTCGCCGGTGAAATATTCCGGATTGGCGTCGTACGCCTTGAAGAACTCGGCGAGTGACTGCGGCGTGCCCTTCGAGCCCATCAGGAACTCGCCCGCGGGGATAAAGTTGAGCGTCATGCCGATGGAGTTTTTGAAGGAGTTCGACGTGCCTGGCATTTTGCTCAGGTCCGCGGGGGATATCTTGCTGCGGTCGGTCAGGCGAGCCAGTACGGGCGGCTTGCCGGCGAGGTTCGTCACGTTTTGCGGGTTCTGTTCGGCGCCGTCCTTGCCGCGAAGCTGCTGCACGCGTGCCGGCACGTTTTCACGAACGTAGCTCGACAGCGCATCCCAGGTGATCGCCCCGTCGGCGCTCGTAGCCTGGCCGCGAAACGCTTCGAGCACGTGGTAGAAGAAGACGCCGTGCCTCAGCTCGTCCGGCTCGAATGAGAACTCGCCCTCCGAGCAGCTCAAGAGCACGGCCGTCTGCCGCGGCAGTGCGGCGACGTTGACGTAATTCACCCCGCGCCGGCCCCGCACCTTGGGGTCATTGCGGCAGGCGTCGATCAACAGGAACTTGTGGCCGACGCCGCTTTCGAGCAGGATTTGCAGCAGTTCGTTGACCGACAACAGCGAGTTGCGATTGGCGGGCGCCTTGACCTTCACTTTCACCTTCTTGCCGTCTCGCTCCTCCTCCTGCTCCTGTTCGCGGAAGATCGGGTTGGCGTCCACCGGGCAATAGAATGCCTCGTCGGAGCCGTCGGCCTGCAGGCCGTGTCCGGCCAAGCCGACGAGCACCATGTCGTCCTTGGTCGTGCGTTGGAGGAGCTTGCGCAGTTGCGTGCGGATGTTCTCGGCCGTGGGCCGCAGGTTCTTGTCAGTCTTCCCCGCCGCCTCACTGAGCCGCAGCACCTGGAAGCCGAGCGGTTTGAGCACATGGTCGTCACCTCCAAATCAGAAAGAAGGCTCACGCAGAGGCGCAGAGGTCGCAGAGGAGGAATCCGCTCTGCGGTCACTGCGCCTCTGCGTGGCGGACGCTGCCAGCGTCTCGCGCCGACGCTGGCAGCATCGGCCACGCAAACCAAGCTGCCACGAATTCTTATGGTGAACCTCCCACCCACGTGACTCTTACTGCTGAGTCTCGTAAGGCTCTGGAAGCCCGATACGCGCGTACGTTGTCGAAAAGTGGATGCCAGATGTTCCCGAAAGGGAGTCGCGCGACACAGTCGTTTCCCCTGTTGAATCAATTGTTCCAGCAACCAGCGCGGAATCGTGTGCAAGTCACGAAGATCGACGATCGACTCAGGCAATGCTGGGCCCGCCGGCAAGAAGTACCAACCGTAGACGCGATGGGTTCGGATCTGGTCACGGAGAGGCGCAGAGATCGCAGAGGGCCTGAATGGTAAACGGTCACGCGCGTGAAATCTTCCAAAATCACGCAGGAACGGTAATTTCTCGGAAGAAACCTGCTTTCTCGTGGTAACCCATGCGATGCTCCTTCAGGAGCGTTGATGCCCTGTCCCGCATTTCTCACCAGTTGTAGGGTGGGACGAGCAAGCCTAGCCTGCGGTGGGCCTTCGCTCGCTCGCGAAATGCCGGCATTGCACACCGTGTCAATTCGAGCTTTGTCGGCTTGCGATGGCCCACCATGTATTTCCGCGAGCTTGTCCCACCCTACGTGAGCAATGCGGCCTATGTTGTCGCTCTGATCCCAACGCAATATAATCACGAACCCCATACGCCTGTTTGGCCAAGGTTCCATCGCGATCGAAGGTATTGAATCATGCCCAAAGTAACTCTAGAGATCAGCCCGAAACGAGTGAAGGAATTGGTCTTTCAATTGCCGCCACGCGAGTTTCTCGCCTTGGCCCAAGCGGTGACCGATCGAGCGGAAACGATGGCGATGATGCGACTCGCGGAAACGGGTTTCCGGGAGTGGAACGAACCCGGCGAAGGCATCTACGATGAAACCGAAACGCGGTGATGTCTGGCTGGTCCGGTTCCCGTTCAGCGACCTCAGCACCGCGAAGCTCCGGCCGGCCCTCGTACTGGCTGTCCACGGCGAGGACGTAATCTTCGCAGGTATCTTCTCTCGATCCGTTCCCGGCCCGTTCCGCAAGACGTGGATCTGGCTCGATCAATCCGCCGCCGATTTCGGGCGGACGGGATTGAAGGCAAGCTCCGTGCTCAAGGCAGAAAAGATCGCCGTGATCCATCAATCGGTGTTGGTTCGCAGAATTGGCTATTTCTCGCCCGCGATGATGCGGCAAGTGTGCCGATCGTTGAAGTACGCGCTGCTGATTCCGTGATACGCAAAGCGGCGTCGAGCCGCGGCCGATGCGTGAGAACATGGTCGTTACCTCCGATTCAGAAAGAAGGCTCACGCAGAGGCGCAGAGATCGCAGAGGGCCGTGCAAATAGGGAAACGAACTCGTCGGGCGTTTCTTCCATCGTGCCAGCAAGATTCAAGCAAACGAACCGGGCGCGGTCGAGCCACTGCGTTCCAAACCCTCTGCGAACTCTGCGCCTCTGCGTGATCCTTCTTCGTGGACCGTTGCAATCGACGCTTGTGCAAATCCAAAGCGGCGTCGAGCCGCCGCACTCCAAAAATCCAAAAAAAATCGCGCGCCGCTGCGCGGCGAAGAGGTAAAGCAGTAAAGATCACAAGCCGCTACGGAGTCCTCACGCCAATGACACACACCACCCGAAACCCCATGAAGTTGATGCGGAAGTCGGGGGTGAACCAGAAGCGGTTAGCGGAGCGGGCGTCCCACGGAAAGTAGAGCCAGGAACCGCCACGCAACACACGACGGGTCGCGTCTCCGCCCGCCTCCCACGCGCTTCCGTCCGTCGGTGCGCCTTCATAGTTGTCGTGCCACCGATCCTGACACCATTCCCACAGGTTGCCGTGCATGTCAAATAGGCCGAACGCGTTCGACGGATAGCTGCCCACGGTGGTGGTGCGCTTGAGGTCCGTTCCCTTCGCGCCTCCGCCGTACGTGAACTCACCGTCGAAATTGGCCTTCGTCGCATCGGATGCCGACCCGTAGTGAAACGGCGTGCCCGTCCCCGCGCGGCAGGCGTACTCCCACTCCGCCTCGGTGGGCAAGCGGTATCGACGCCCCGCCTGCCTTTCGGCCGACGAATTGTTCAACCGATCGCAAAACGCGACGGCGTCGTTCCATGAAACGTACTCGACCGGGAACCGGCTTGTGTCCTGGCCGGCAACTTTGTCTTTGCCGTCGCCAGTCCGCGCGAACCAGCTCGGATTCGTTCCCATCAGCCGCTCGTACTCGCCCTGCGTCACCTCGAAAGTTCCGAGGTAAAAGGGCTGTGCGATCGTGACGGCGTGCTGCGGCCCTTCGGAGTCGGACCGTCCGGCCTCCCCGGTCGGCGATCCCATCTGAAACGTTCCCGGCGGAATGAGCTGGAATTTCATGTTGATGGAGTTGGTCAGTTGCACGGGTTGGCCGATGAAACTCGCCCAGTCGTCTTGGAGTTTCCTGGCGGTCGCGGCGGTGAACGGAGCCGAGGCGATGCTCTGCCGGGCGCCGCCGGCGCCCTTCATTGCCGGCTTGCTCTTCGACGACGGACTTGCCGAGGACGAAGAGAGGTCTGGTTTTACGGCCAGGAGTGCGACCGAGCCGACGCCGTTTTTGAGTTCGTTGGGATGCTGTTCGGCGCCGCCGCCCATGACGTCGGGCACGGTGGCGGAGACGTTTTCATAGACGTATTCGGCGAGCCGGTTCCAG
>DAIOWH010000263.1:0-4733 GCA_036758585.1 Planctomycetia bacterium | reverse complement strand
ATAGGCTTGCGACTGTTGAACTGCCCCGCGTGCCCCGGCCGATGCCGCGCGGCTCGTTGTTACGCTTGCGTCCAGACGGGCGGTCGCTCATGATGCCCAGCGTGGTTCTTCAGTTGTCGATCACGAAAGGAGCACCTATGAGAACAGACGCCAGTCGACGCGATTTTCTGCAGTTGGGCGCGGCCGCGGTGGTCGGCTCGATCGTCGGTCACAGCGCGTCGTCAGTCGCGGCGGCCGAACCAGCCAACGACTTCAAGATTTCTCTTGCAGAGTGGTCGCTGCACCGCGCGCTCTTCGGCCGCGCCGGCACGAAGATCGATAACTTGGATTTTCCTCGCGTTACGAAGGAACAGTTCGGCATCGATGCCGTCGAATACGTCAACCAGTTCTTCAAGGACAAGGCCAAGGACGAAAAGTACCTAACCGAACTCAAGAAGCGGTGCGACGATCTCGGCGTGCGCAGCCTGCTGATCATGTGCGACGGCGAAGGGGCGCTGGGCGACGCTGATGAGTCGAAGCGCAACCAGGCGGTCGAGAACCATCACCGCTGGGTGGATGCGGCGAAGTTCCTGGGCTGCCATTCGATTCGCGTGAACGCACAGTCGAGCGGCAGCTACGACGAGCAGCTCGGCCGCGCGGCCGACGGCCTGGCTCGCCTCGCGGAATACGGCGCCGGCCGCGACATCAACGTCATCGTCGAGAACCACGGCGGCCTGTCGTCGAACGGCGCGTGGCTCGCGGCGGTGATCAAGCGGGTCGGCTCGCCGCGGTGTGGCACGCTGCCCGACTTCGGCAACTTCCGCGTCTCCAAGGACCAAGAGTACGATCGGTACAAGGGCATCGCCGAACTGATGCCGTTCGCCAAGGGCGTATCGGCCAAGTCGCATGACTTCGACGACGCGGGCAACGAGACGCACACCGACTACTTCAAGATGATGAAGATCGTGCTGGACGCCGGCTATTCGGGCTACGTCGGCATCGAGTACGAAGGCGGCAAGCTGAGCGAGCCGGACGGCATCCGCGCGACCAAGAAACTGCTCGAGCGCGTCCGCAGTTCACTGAAGGCGTAGCGCCATGAAACGCAAAACCAAACGTCGCCCGCCGCCCTCCATGCCGGCACAGGTGGGCGTGGCCAGGTACCAGAAGGAACACTGGCCGCGCTGGCTTGAGGTTGCCGACGACCGCGACGATTGGGAGCCCACCTTCGAGGATTGGGAACATCACGCAAGGGGCATGGTAAGCCGGTTGAAACAGGCGGGGCTCGAGGTCGTGTGGATCGATCTGGAACCAGAATCCTTTGCCGAGTGGTGCCGCGCGCGTGGCTACAAAAACGACGGCGAGGCCCGGTCGCGGTTCGCCGCCGAAAAGATCGGCAACATTCCCCCGCCAGGCCGGCCAGCCGCCCCAACAACTCAGGGGCACTCCCCGTCAGCGGTGGCGCCACGCAATGCGGAATCAGGAGACGCGGTTTGGCGACAACCTTAACGGGTCCCGTTCAACGATTGCGGCCGATCGAAGTCGTCCCGCCAGGTACGCTGGTGATCCACGAAATCTACCGGTCGATTCAGGGCGAGTCGAGCTTTGCCGGGCTGCCATGCGTTTTCGTGCGGTTGACCGCCTGCCACCTGCGATGCCGATGGTGCGACACACCGCACGCGTTTACGCAGGGCGAACCGATGACGATCGACGCCGTCGTCGCCCGCGTGATGGCCGAGGACTGTTCGCTTGTCGAGATCACCGGCGGCGAACCGTTGCTGCAAGATGGGGTCTTCACGCTGATGACGCGGCTGGCCGACGCCGGACGCACGGTGCTGCTCGAGACAAGCGGCGCAGTGGAAGTCGGCCGGGTCGATCCGCGAGTGCGGATCATCATGGACCTGAAGTGTCCCGGCAGCGGCGAATGCGAGCGGAACCTCTACGAAAACCTCGACCTGCTCAGCCGCTCCGGCGAGATCAAGTTCGTCATCGCCGATCGTCGCGATTTCGATTGGGCATGCGAGCAGGTCCGAACGCGCCACATCGCCGATCGGTTCGCGGTGCTGTTCAGTCCCGTGTTCGGCGAGCTCGAGCCGAAGACACTGGCGGAATGGATCCTGGCGTCGCGCCTCGCCGTGCGACTACAGCTTCAACAGCACAAGTACGTCTGGGACCCAAGCGCGCGGGGAGTGTGATTCGGAGTCGGCCGCGTCACCGAGCGACCCTACGGCTTTCCTGACTTGCCCTGAGGCGGTGGCGGCTGCAGTTCGCTGACCGCGTGGGTCGCGACGCGAACGACGTACTGATTCTTGTCCGACAGCACTGTCCGCAACATGTCGAGCGCCGGCCGGGCGCGATCATCAAGCCGATCGAGCGCACAGACCGCGTACAGGCGCACCCACTCGTTCTTGTCGGAAAGCCTGCGGACCAAGACCGGCAGCGCGCGATCGACGAGGCCCATTCTGGCGAGCGCATCGGCGGCTGCGACTTGTACTACCGGCGCGCTGTTGTTGGACGCGGCGCCAAGTGCGTCCGCCGCGGTCTTGGCCTGGTCGCCCAGCGCGCCCAGGCCGGTCGCCGCCCAAAACTGCACGGCAGGATCGGCGTCCGTGAGCAACTCGACGAGGCGTCCGACGTTCGCGGGCGAAACCTCGCCGGCCAAATCCGCCGCGCCTGCGATCCTGTCCATTGGGTAGTTTCCTCGTTCGTTTCGCACCGCCTCGTACTCGGGTGTGTCGCCAAATCGCGTGCGTAGATCGGCCTCAGGCAAGAGGCCGAGATCGACGATCTGGGTCATCCAACGGCGATGCTCGCGGCGTAGACGTTCCAGCACGTCGCGGTGCTCGGCCGATGCAGCCAGATTGTGAATCTCGTGCGGATCGGCCTCGGTGTCGTACAGCTCTTCCATCGGCTTCGAGCGAGCCATAAAGGCGGCCTGCGGGCCGCTGAGCTTTCCGGCCACGGACAGTTGTTGCCACACGCGCAGCGTCGGCATCTCCCAGGCGTAGCTCAGGTGCTGATCGTGGAAGTACGGCAGGTGCGGCATGTAGTTGCGGATGTACTTGTAGCGCCGGTCACGGACGGCGCGGATCATGTCGTACCGTTCGTCCATACGATCGCGGAACCCGTAGATGTACTCGCGCGGCAGCGCGGCCGCATCGCCAAGAAACGCATGACCCTGAAGCTGCTTGGGGACGGCGACGCCCGCGAGGCTGAGCACCGTCGGAGCAAAGTCAACAAAACTGACCAGTCGATCGCACGTCGTGCCGGGACTGCCGGGCGCGAGCCGTTCGTACTTCTTAGGGCAACGGAGGATGAACGGCACGCGCAAGCTGGAATCGTACAGCCACCGCTTGCTGCGCGGCATGCCCGCGCCGTGGTCGGAGAAGTAGAAGACGATCGTGTCGTCGGCCAGCCCGTCGTCGTCGAGTTGCTTCAGCACGCGGCCGGCCTCTTTGTCCATGAAGGTGATCATGTCGGCGTAGCGCGCCCAGTCGCGTCGCACCTCGGGCGCGTCGGGATGGTAAGGCGGCAGCGCTGCCTTGGTCGGATCGTGGAACTCGGCCGGCGTGAACTGAGCGGTCCGCTTGGCGTACTCAGGCTCCGTCAGCCGAATCTGGCTCTCGTGACAGCTCGTAAAATTGAACACCGCGAAGAACGCCTGGCCTGGCTTGCGGTTTCGCCAGTGCGCTCGGTTGCTCGATTCGTCCCAGGCCGTGGCCGGATGTTGAAAGTTGTAGTCGGTCTTCACGTTGTTCGTGCAGTAGTAGCCGGCCTGTCGCAGGTACTCGGGAAAACACTTCACCACGTCCGGCAGTCGCCCGGCACAGCGCATGTGATGCGTGCCGATCGACGGCGGGTACATACCCGTGATCAAACACGACCGCGACGGGGCGCAGACGCCGATCGGCGCGAACGCATGCGTGAACCGCACACCCGCACTCGCAAGCCGATCGAGGTTCGGCGTCACGGCGTACCGATCGCCGTAGCAGCCCAGGTTGGGGCTGATGTCCTCACAGGTGATCCAGAGTATGTTGGGCCGCGATGGCTCGGCACGCTCGTCTGATCCGACAAGCGCCACCGACGCGGCGACAAGTACATTCGCCAGGCAGAAGACCATTGGTTCACCTTTCTATCAGCAACCTTCGCTGTGGAGCATTGCGTCCCTAGCAATAACCTGCGGGAGCGGGATGATCAAGTTCCGCGCCGATTCGCCAAGCAGCGGTGAGTTGGATTTGGCAGTGGGGCGTGGACCGTGCAGACGGCCGTTGGAACGCTACTCTTCCTCGATCAGCGGTGATGAGTGCATCTGGAGGCGGCGACGTTCTGCATTCACTTGTTCTTGGGGATCAGGTCAGGGTCGTTCCAGTGCATATGGAGCGGTTCTCCACCGGCGATGGTAAGGACCGCGCGAAGGAATCTCGGATCGGTCCTCGGGTCGACGTAGTCGTAGGACATATTACCCATAAGCACGTTCCAGCCCCCGCTGGAGTGCACTGCTGAATCGGCCACCGCCGACAGCGCACTCGTCAATGTTGTACACCTCCGGCTTGGTCCAAGGATTGTCGTTCGGCACCATTTCACCTGCGATGACCGTATTTCCCAGGCCGTCCTTCACATCCGGTCTCGTGACACGACCGTCGAGCGGGAAGAACGTACCCCTCCCCGTCACGACAACATAGGACGATGCATTCGGCTGGCCGATCGCGTCCTTCGGACACCCCAACACGCTGGGCATGCGTTCCGCCAGAGGCAAA
>DAIOWH010000262.1:0-4816 GCA_036758585.1 Planctomycetia bacterium | reverse complement strand
CGCGTCGGGCTACTGTCCCTGCGGACTCCCAGAATCACGCAAAGCCATTTAGGCGGACAGAGGCTGCCGCCAAGCGTGCATTACGGACCACCTCTTGGGAAGGAGCAAGAACATGGGGAAGCTGCAATCACATCGGCGATCGGGACTTGTCCAAGACAGCAAGCGGCGGATGCAAGTCGAACCGCTCGAGGGTCGGTGTCTGCTGAGCGACGGCTTGGGCGCCGGACTCGCCGACCACTGTGTGATTGTTGAATCGACCAGCGGTGATTCGGCTGAAGTCGGTTCGGCGGATTCGCCCCAGGCGATCGCTTCCGCGCGAGGTGCCGTGGCACGCAATCACGAGAATCTGGCCAACTTCGCTGGTGCGTGGAATGTCACGACAGCGTTGGGCAATGGCACGGCCAATCTGACCCAGACGGGCAAGAAGGTGACCGGAACGACGACCCTGGGCATCCCCGAAGTCGGCCAACTCACGCTGAATTTCACCGCCAGTGTCAAGAAGAACGGCAAGGCAGTGGGCAACGCTCAAGTGACCGTTCCCGGCCAGGGTACTATTAGGTTCGCCTTTACCGTGACGATGGTCGATCCACCCAACGGAAACATCGCGGCTGGTATATACTTCCAAGGTCAAGATTACCGGCGTGCCGACTCAACAGGGCGTCCCGTTCGCCATGAATCGCGTCGTGTAGGTCGAGACTCCCTAGCGAACCGCACGAGGCCCGCCTTGCGTACCGTGCCGGGGGTCCGCAAGGGCGGGTCTCTTTGAAGTTGCCGCGCCCTGCGTCCATACCGCAAGCGGCCATCAATGAGACGTTTCGTTTGACGCTCAGCCGAAGGCGCCGGCAGAACATGGCTGGGATTATGCATCTCCGGTCGCCTACGGCTCCGCGTTAAACGAGTCAAAACCTGCCGCGTGCGGTATGACGGCTTTCCCGTCGCCGCATAGCAGGCTGGCACGGAGCTTGTGATGCCGCGTCACGGATTACCGCTTGCCTTGTCCGATGCAGAACAGGCTGTGGTCGGTGCGTAGCAGAATCTGACCGCCGGCGATCGCCAATGTCGCAAAGCCGCCGTCGCCAAGGTCGTTCTGGGCGACCAGTTCGAACTCGCGCCCCGCCTTGAACACGAACGTCTTGCCCGCCTCGTTCGTCACGTAGATGTTGCCGCCGGCGAGGACGGGCGAGGCGCTGAAGGCCCCTTCCAATCGTTGCTGCCACAACTGCTCGCCGGTCCCGGCGTCGAAGCACGACGCGACGCCGCTGTCGTTCACGATGTAGAGGTGGCCATCGTGGTAGAGCGGCGACGGCACGTACGTCACGCCTTTGGTCGAACGCCACACGACGTGGGACTTCGTCACGTTGCCGGCCCCGTCCGGTCGAATCGCCAGGATCTCTTTGTCGGGATAGCCGCCGCTGGCGAAGATGAGTTTGTCGTTGAACGCAACCGTACACGCGGTCACTTCGGTCGGCCCGTCGCACGACCAGAGCAGTTTGCCCGTGCCGGGATCGTAGCTCGAAACAGTCTCCATGCCGTGCAGCAGCAGTTGCGTGCGCCCCGCGACCTTGGCGACGATCGGCGTTGCGTAGCTGCCGTGCCGGCCGGTGGTGTTGCGCGGCGTCTTCCAGGCGATCTTGCCGGTCGCGCGATCGAGCGCGGCGATGAAGCAGCCGCTCAGATTGTCGCCGCAGACGATCACCAGCGACTTGTGCAGCACAGGCGACGACCCGTAGCCATGCTCCGAGCGAAACGCGCCGGCGCTCGATTGCCAGAGAATCTTGCCGTCCAAATTCGTGGCCGTGACGTGCAGCGCGCCCGAGTGGATGAATGCCGAGTACACACGCTCGCCGTCGCACGCGCTCGTTGCCGAGGCGTGCGAGTTCTTGCCGTGCTTCTTCATCAGGCCGCCCTTGTGGGCCACGGTGGTCCAGAGCGGTTTGCCCGTCCCGCGGTCGAATGCCAACACACTCTGGGACTGCGACTCGTCATCGGCCGTGGTCAGAAACACGCGATCGCCCCAGACCACCGGGCTGGAATGCCCACGACCCGGCACGGCCGTCTTCCAGACGATGTTCTTGGCCTTGCCCCACTCCGTCACCGCGGCCCGGTCCTGGCTGACGCCGTCGCCGCCAGGCCCGCGCCACCAGGGCCAATCGTCCGGCGACGGCTTCGCGATGTCGGCCGTGGGCGATCCAGTCGCCGCCGCGCTCAGTTCCAGTGCCGACTGAATCGCTGCAAACAAACAACCGATCGAAATCAAGCCAGCCGCCAAGCGCACTCGGTTCATTGCACATCTCCTATGCTGAAAACTCGAAGCTCCCGCCTAGCTTGCAGTCCCTGTCGGGCGGCCGATGGGGAGGTAATGGAATCCCAGGCGGGCCATGCGGTCGGGTTCGTACAGGTTGCGGCCGTCGAAGATCACTGGCGAGCGCAGCAGCCCGCGCATCTGGTCGAAGTCGGGATTGCGGAACTCGTTCCACTCCGTGACGATCGCCAGCGCGTCGGCGCCGCTGAGCGCGTCGTACTGGCGATCGCAGTAGGCGACGCGATCGCCGAGCTGTGCTCGAACGTTGGGCATGGCCACCGGGTCGTGCACGCGCACCGCCGCGCCCGCCCCGAGCAGCGACTGGACGAGCACGATCGCCGGCGCCTCGCGCACGTCGTCGGTGCGCGGCTTGAACGCCAGCCCCCACACCGCGATAGTCCGGCCGGCGAGCTTGCCGCCGAAGTGACGGCTGATCTTGTTCCAGAGCACGGTCTTTTGGGCCTCGTTCACTTCGTCCACGGCCGTCATGAGGCGCGGTGCAACGTCGTGCGCGCGGGCCATCGCGATCAAGGCCCGCACGTCCTTGGGAAAGCACGAGCCGCCGTAGCCCGCGCCGGGGAACAGGAACGAAAACCCAATACGCGCGTCGTGCCCGATGCCGCGCCGCACGTCGTTCACGTCGGCGCTCATCCGCTCGCACAGGTTCGCCATCTCGTTGATGAAGCTGATCTTCGTGGCCAGCATGGCGTTGGCCACGTACTTGGTCATCTCGGCACTCTCGGGCGACATGACCAGAAACGGGTGTTCGGTGCGCAGGAACGGCGCGTACAGGGCGCGCAACACCTCGCCTACCTCCGGTCGTCGTACTCCGACGACGACGCGGTCGGGCCGCGTGAAGTCATCGATCGCCGCCCC
Organism: Planctomycetia bacterium; assembly: GCA_036758585.1. Classification (GTDB taxonomy): domain Bacteria; phylum Planctomycetota; class Planctomycetia; order JALXBF01; family JBGPMX01; genus DAIOWH01. The sequence continues at coordinate 1,638 of DAIOWH010000262.1, read as the reverse complement.
CTCTTTGAGGAACTCGGGGTTCGACGCGACGTCGAACGGGTGTTTCGATCGCGCGGCCATGCGCTTCTCGATCGCGGCCGCCGTGCCGACCGGCACGGTGCTCTTCGTCACCACGATCTTGGGGCCGTTCATCGCGCCGGCGATCGCGTCGGCCACGGCCCAGATGTTCGCCAGATCGGCCGCCCCGTCGTTGCCTTGCGGAGTGCCGACGGCGATGAACACGATTCCCGACCGCTCGACCGCGGTGCGAAGGTCGGTCGTGAACTCGAGACGGCCAAGCTGCGCGTTGCGTTCGACCAGCTCCTTGAGGCCGGGTTCGTAGATCGGCAGCTTGCCGGCGCGGAGCGTATCGACCTTCCGCTGGTCCACGTCGACACAGACCACGTCGTTGCCGGTCTCGGCAAAGCACGTGCCCGTGACCAGCCCCACGTAGCCGGTGCCAATCATCGCCACTTTCATGCGGTCGTTCCTTGTCTGACCTTCCAGTACTCAAACGTGTCGCGCAGAGTGGTTTCAAAGGCGATGCGCGGTCGCCAGCCGGTCAGCCGCTGCAGTTCCGACGCATCGGCGCGAATCTCTGGGGCCTCGTCGCTCCGCACCAACCGCGGGTCGATCTTGCACGCGACCGGCACACGGCACAGCCGGTAGAGCACATCGAGTATCTCGCGGCCGCTCACAGCGACGCCCGAGCCGAGATTGTACACGCTGCCCGCCGCGGCCCGAAGCGCGAGCAGCCGGTAGCCGCGCACCACATCGCGCACGTCGGTGTAGTCGCGCCGCGAGTCGAGGTTGCCCACGCGCAACACCGCGCGGTCGTGCGCCGCGTTCGCGCCTGCTGCTCTATCGAACTGGGCCAACTGGCTGGCCCAATCGCTCACGATGTAGCCCAGCGGCTGGCGCGGACCGGTGTGATTAAACGGCCGCACCCGAGCCACGTCCAGGCCATACTCTTCGGCATAGCGCACGCTCAACTGCTCGGCGGTCCACTTGCTTGCCGCGTACGGATGATCCGCGCGGATCGACGCCGACGTGGTCAGGGGCAACTCATTCGGCAGCGGCCGACCGTAAACATAGGACGAGCTGACAAAGATGACGCGGGGCCGCTGGCCGCTCGAACGGATTGCGTCGTAGAGTTTGCGAGTGGCCTCGACGTTCTCTCGCTCGGCCCGGCCCGGGTCGGCTGCGCACGCCCGCGGGCTGGCGAGTCCAGCCAGGTGGAAGACGACATCCACCGATTCACTCGCCAGCAGTCCTCGCAAGCCCGCTTCGTCATTCAGGTCGCAGGCTGCCAGTCTGACTCGCTCACGCAGGTGCTCGAGGTCGGCCGGCCACTGCCCTCGCCGCGCACAGCCGATCACGTGGTCCTCCTCGGCGAGCAAGTGCTCGGCCAGGTGACCGCCGACGAAGCCAGTGATGCCGGTGATAACCGTTCGCATGCGCCCTTCCAAGGAAGTCGTAGTGCGGGCGGCTCGCCTGCGGCTTCTTTGACGACATTGCAGGCGGGCCGCCTGCACTACGCTAGCGACGATCTCCTCCAGACCAGCGGTGCGCTACGTTATCACGGGTGACCCCAGTGTGCTATGCGTGCTAAATAGCCTTGCACGATTCTGGGACAGTAGCCCGACGCGCCAGCGAGGG
>DAIOWH010000261.1:0-4820 GCA_036758585.1 Planctomycetia bacterium | reverse complement strand
GCCGGAATTCCTCTCCCGCCGAACAATCAACGACCAACCCTGGAAGGGCCATGTACGCTTCAGGCCGACACCGACCGGACACGAAGAGTTCCGCACCGCTCGCAGGTGTGATTGGCGACAGCCCTGCGATGCAGCGGGTGTATCGGGCGACGCGGCAAGTGGCGGCCAGTTCGGCCAGCGTGCTGCTCGTCGGCGAGACCGGCACGGGCAAGGAACTGATCGCCCGGGCGATCCACTCGCTCAGCGCACGCGCGAGCGGTCCGTTCATTCGCGTCAACTGCGGGGCGTTGAGCGAGAGTCTGCTGGAAAGTGAACTGTTCGGCCACGTCAAGGGTGCGTTCACCGGCGCCGTGGCCAATCGCACCGGACGGTTCGAGGCCGCACACACGGGCACGATCTTCCTCGATGAAATCTGCAGCACGTCCGAGCACCTGCAGGTCAAGCTGCTCCGCGTGCTGCAGGAGCGCGAGTTCGAGCGGGTCGGCGACACGCACACGGTGCGAGTCGACACGCGCGTCGTGGCTGCGACCAATCGGGACCTGGAACGGGAAATCCAGGCCGGCCGATTTCGCGAGGATTTGTACTACCGGCTCAACGTGGTGCAGATCGACCTGCCCCCGTTGCGCGACCGGCGCGAGGACATCGCCGCGCTGGTTGAACACTTCGCCGCCGTATACAGCGAAGAGAACGACCTCGACGCGCTGAGCATCGACGCCGAGGCGATGGAACTGCTGGCGCGCTACGAATGGCCGGGCAACGTGCGCGAGTTGCAGAACTACGTCGAGCGAGCGGTGGTGCTGTGTGAGTCCACGGTGATTCGCACAGCCGATCTTCCACCGCAAGTCCGCGGGCTGACGCCGCCGCGCACCATTCGGTCGCGCGGCGTCGACGTTGCAACCCTATCGAGCGAACTTGTCCGCCACGCCGTCAGCGAGGCCGGCGCGACCGAGGACAACCTTCACCAAAAAATCGTCGGGCGGGTGGAACGCGAACTCATCGAACAGGTCCTGGCCGAGTGCGCCGGCGTCCAGATCAAGGCTGCGGCCAAACTCGGCATCAACCGAAACACGTTGCACAAGAAGCTCAAGGAGTTTGGCCTCGAAGAGGGCCCCGATCCGGAGGCGTGAAGTTTTCCGGGTCCGGCTGCGGACCCTTGGACGCGGCTGATTCCACGTCGGGTTTCGAGCGACCTTGAAACTCCGTGCGATTGCCGTGCAACATGTTCTTGACTTCAAGGCGCGCCGCGCCGTCGTACTCCTCGGGCGATCGACTAAATGGCTTTGCGTGATTCTGGGAGTCCGCAGGGACAGTAGCCCGACGCGCCAGCGAGGGACCGGGCCTGATTTCTTGTGATTTCGCCATGTGCTCCCTCGCTGGCGCGTCGGGCTACTGTCCCAGAATCGTGCAAGGCTATTTAGAGCCTTGCCTTCAACGATTGGACTTTGGACGAGATCTGTTCAAGCCCTCCCAGGACGTCGTCGGCCTTGGGCGTTGGCTGCGACTTCTTCACGAGCGCTTGTGCATCAGCCAGGACGGCCTTGGCGTCTGACTCGGCGGCGCTTCCGGCGGCCGATTGCACAAGTTGCTCCGCCGTGCTGACCACATTCTGCAATGAGGCGAGCACCTCATGGGCGGGGTTGTCTTCGGATTCCTCATCCGGAGATGCTGGTCTTTCGCCCGCCGACTTGAACGATCTCGCAGCGCCTTGGGCGTCACCCACCGCCGTCTCGACCTCGGCGACAAAGTCCACCAGCTTGGGTTCGGCTACCGGTTCGACGTCGCCAGCACAGCCCACCGCCAGCACACCCGCAGAAAACAGTACGAACGCGCGAAAAGTCATGACGAGTACATCCTTTCCAGGCCTCACCGCGCCCTCGGCCGATCCGAGCCGGCGCAATGTGCCGCGTGGTCACGTGCTCAATCAAAACGCACTGTTGTCCACAGTTTCTTGTTGGTTGCGGCTGCCTATGGCTTGCCAGACAACCCTGTCCACGTTGTCGCTGACAAACCGCACCTGACCGTCGCCCATCAGCACATTCACGCCGCCGGAATGGTAGCTCCGGGCGGCGATAATCGCTTCCTCACCATCGCCGCCCGGAAATCCGCAGTTGTTGCAACAGTCAAAGAACCGGGCGTTAGGGGTGTAGACGTGGTTGTACAGCGTGGACATGTAGTATCCGCGGTGCCAGTTGTTAAAACCAAGCAGGTTGGCTCCGATCGGTGTGTTGATCGGATTGCAAAACCTGTACAGGTTCTCTGCCCGCACCGCGTTCGTGACGAGGTTGCTGTTGTGGTCGCACCCGGCGCCACACGGGGCGTTGAGCATGTCTCGCAGGTAGCTGTTGGGCAGGACGCCCTGGCTACCCTTGCTTCGTTCGCTGGCAAACGCGGTGTTAGCAGTTCCATCGACGATGTCGCGTGCCGAGTAGATCGCTCGCGACGTGAACGGGCCGTTGTTGAACCGGTTACTGTGCTGGTTGCCTGTGTTGAAGCGGTAGTTATTGTCGCCGATCGCAGGCTGGTCGGTCGATGTGCTCACCGCGGCGTTGAAAACCCCAACGCGAAGCTGTGGGTCGGAGGGGCAGAGCAACCACTCCGACTGTTGTCGCACGGCGGTGCTCTGAATTTGAAACGGAAGCAGGCTGATGGTGCCCGAGTCCACGCCATCGGCGCAGTCGAGATTCCAAGCGTTGTACATTCCTGCGGAATCGATGTAGGGCAGCAGCGCGACGAACGCGCCAGGCGTCTTGTGCCAGTTGAACAGCGGGGAAGACCACGCCGGGTTCGCAGCGCCGGCCGCGTAGACGCCCGCCAGAGGGAATACGCCGTAGGTGTCGTGATAGTTATGCAGCGCGAGCCCAATCTGCTTGAGATTGTTCCGGCACTGCGACCGGCGGGCGGCCTCGCGGGCCATCTGCACGGCCGGCAGCAACAACGCGATGAGTACGGCGATGATCGCGATGACAACCAGCAGCTCGATCAGTGTAAACGCGGAGCTGTGGGCTGGACGAGACATTGCTTGATCCTCCAAAAGATGAAAACGAATTAGCGACACATAATACCTCATCCCCGCGATTCAGAACGGCAGATCGCGCCGGGACATTTACAGATCGCTATGGAACGGTCGAAAAACCGTATGAAGGTTACCCGTCGTCGAGTGAGGCGTCAAGCATCAGAGGACAATATCTTCGTACCGTGCCCGACAGGCGTAGTCGTAGGCGACGCGCATGCGGCGGCTCTGCGGAAAGAACTGCAGACACGCTGTGGTGTTCCAGTAGTCGCCGTGCACGCAGGGCGTGTAGTCGCCTGGGATGCCCGCGGCTCCGTGGTCGGCCATGAGCGCGGCGAGGTCGTCGGGGCCGAGCGGTCCGGAGTTGGCGAGCAGTTCGGTCAGGCGGCAGCCGCGGGTCTCGGCGGACTCGTGTACGCGTCGACCGCGGAGCGGCGTGGGTGCGGCGATCGTGAAGACCGCGTCGTGAGGCGCCTCGACTTCACGCATCGCCGGATTCGAAAACGTGTTGGTGTGGAAGATCAGGTGGGCGCCGTCGGACGGTCGGCGCAGTCGGGCGCGAGTGCCCGATAGCTCGAGCGACGCAATGTCGCCGCCCGCATCGGCAAGCATCACCAGGCCGCCGCCCCAGCGCGGCCGGGCCATTATCCACTCCGCCGCCTCGGCGACCGTCGAACACCGCTCGAGCGACTCGCTGATTGCCATCGAGATCGTGCCGGTCGGCGCCGCCGAGTCGAGCGTGAACGCATAGTTGTATGTGATGCACAAGCCGGCCTCGTTCACGCCGTCGATCGCGCCGACCAGCGGGGCCACGGTGAAATCGAGCGACCGCAGCCGTCCGGCGGGCCGACTCTCGCGCAACGTGTAGAACGGTTGCACGAGCGGTAAATAGTCGAAGTTCTTATGGATCATCGGTTCACCCGTCGCCGACCGGCCGGCACTGACAGCCACGGCCGAGCACGCGCCCGGGCACGGCATCACGATGCGGCCACGCACGTTCGAGAGCATCGGCTCCAGCGCGTGGAACAATCGCAGCGAACGCGGGCGCATGCCCGACCCAGTCCCCAGCCCGACCAGTCGTCCGGCCATCTCCGGATAGTCGCGCTCGAGTGCATCGCTGAGCAGCCGGTCGGCCTTGCGTTCCGCAAGCCGCCGGAATAGTGGGTACGGCATCCAACGTGGCTGTTCCAATCGAAACGCTTCGAGCCGCGCGAGCGCCCGGCGGGCGCCCCAGACTTTGTCGCGCACCGCCGCACCCTGAGCGATTCCCATTTCTCGGGGCGAACCCGCGCAGACGGCGTCCACTCGCACCGGCTTGCTCGCTGGCTCGACAACGGCCTCGTGCATCGGCGTGATCATGCACCAGACGATAGCCGCGACCGCGAGCACCGGCAACCGCTCCCTTGTCCCGCTCCGGCGGCAGAACAAGGTTCGCCAGATGGAAAGGTCGTAACGCGACAACCAGTCAAACCGGCCGGCGGCAAGCGAAAGAGAACTCGCCGGCCATTCTGGTCGATGATTACCGGCAGCCCAGACCGGCGGGGTCGGCCGACTGAGAAACGTGGTGAACCAGGCAGAATGTAACGACCGAACAGCGGGACCCGGCGACAGGACCACTTGCAACATCCCGGTTTTGTGGTCATGGTAGTGAGTGTCACTTTCTCCTGCGGCCAGCGGGAAAAGGAGCAGATCTCATGCGTCACTCAATCCTCAAGGCGTTGTCCATTTCAACCGTGTTGTTGCTCGTTGCCCCCGTGATCCTGGCGGGAGACAAGGGTCGTGGTGGCGGCGGAGGCGGCGGGAAGGGTGG
>DAIOWH010000260.1:0-4889 GCA_036758585.1 Planctomycetia bacterium | reverse complement strand
GGTTAAACGACCGAGGCCGATTTCAGACCCTATTCAATGCGGCACAGTACTTAGGAACGCCGGCCGCCGGCCAACCGCCCAAGCAGCCGGAGCCGGCGAGCATCGTCTTTGAAGGTACGATCACCAAGGTGGGCGAGGCGACGTCGAAGCAATTCCCTGATGCGGCGAGTTGCGTCGTGGTCCGCGTTGATAGATTCCTGCGCGTGCCCGACGAACTGAGCGAAGACCTCGGCGAGTACAGGCACATCACCGTCAAGGTACTCAAGCCCCGCGAGGCCAAGGTGGGCAAACGCGGCCGTTTCTACACCGACGTCTGGATGGTTGCCGACGAGACCGCCGTGTCCGAGAAACCGGGCCAGAATGATCCCCAAAACCGGCTTGCCGCTCGATTGGCCGCCGCAGACATCGTGGTTGTGGGCAGGGTTGCCAGCGTGCGACCCGCGCCGCCCGATCCCAGACAGAAGGTCACCGAGCACGACCCAGCGTGGATGGATGCCATCGTGACGATCGACTCACGGCTCAAGGGCGAGCTGCCCGCCGAGCAGAAGCAGCTCACGGTACGATTCGCTGGTAGCGACGACGTCGCTTGGTTCGACGCACCCAAGTTCAAGAAAGACCAGCACGGCGTCTGGGTCCTGAACAAGGATCAAAAGAGCGGACAGCTCATCGCCACTGATCCGGCAGACTTCCAGCCCGACGCCCGTTTGGATGCAATCAAGAAGTTGCTGACACGGTGACCACGCCGCGGTCAGACTCGCTTGAACTGGCGTTCCAGATCGTTCTTGGTGAAGACCAGCGCCGTGGGTCGGCCATGCGGGCAGTGGTGCGAGTCGTGCGCGAGGTGTTGTTGGGCGACGAGCGAATCAATCTCATCGGGCGTCAGACGTTGGCCCGCCTTGATCGCCGCCTTGCACGAGATCATGTGAAGCAGACTATCGAGCAGGTCGCGCCGGCTCGGCGCGTGCGTGCCCGCACTCAGTTGATCGACGACGTCGCGAAACAGCCGATCGGCGGGCAGATTCGCCAGCATCGCGGGGTAGGTGTGGATCGCCACGGACGTGCCGCCGAACGACTCGACCCGCATGCCCAGTTGTTCCAGCACATCGCTGTGATCGGTCACCATAGCGGCTTCGGCCGCGCTTAGTTCGACGATCTCCGGCACAAGCAAACGCTGCGACTCGAGCTGTCCGGCAAGCACTCGCGTGCGCAGTTCTTCGTAGAGCACTCGCTCGTGCAGGGCGTGCTGGTCAATTAGCATCAGTCCATCGGGCGTTTCGACGACAAGGTACGAGTTGTGGACCTGGATGGCCGGCGCATGATCGCTCAATGGTTCGCCAGCCGGCGCGGTCGATGTCGGCGCCGTGGCGATGGGTCGGGCCGGCGCGGAGGCCGGGCCTGGCACGTGCGGCAGCGACGACAGCCCCGCGGGTTCAGCCGCGAGGTGAGTGGGCGAGTGCGGCGAAGTTCCAGGAAACGGCAGTGCGGGCGTCACGGGCGGCTGCGCGGGGGCGCGGAGCGCAAAGGTCGCCGGAGAGTCGGGCTGACGCGGCGGCGAGTTCGACGGATCCCATTGGTCCGGCGCGCGATCCAGAAAGTCAGCGAGCGATTCGTGCGATTGGAACGCGGCGGCCCGCTCGCCATCGGCGTCGCTCGGCGTCGAGGGCGCGTGCAGGCGCGCCCGCAGGTCGGTCGTCAGGAACTTCTGCCGCAGCGTGGCCAAGAGCTGTCGGTAATGTTGCTGCGAGTCGCGGAATCGGACCTCAATCTTGGTCGGATGCACGTTCACATCCACGTCTTCGCACGGTATCTGCCAGAACAGAAACGCGACCGGATGCCGGCCGACCATCAGCAGCCCCCGATAGGCTTCGGTGAGAGCATGGCCGAGAGACCGATCGCGGATGTAGCGCCCATTGACGAACAGGTACTGCGTACGCGGGCTGGATCGGCTCTGCGACGGGTCGGCGACGTAGCCCGACAGTCGCGAGCCGCCCAGTTCCGATTCCACCCAGATCAGCTTCTCGGCCAGTTCGTGGCCGAAGAAAAGCGTGAGGCGTTCGACTAGTTGATGCGACGCAGGCAGGTCGAAGACTGTCTTGTCGTTGTGGCGCAGCACCATCGCCAGGCCGGGCTGTGCGATGGCGACGCGAGTGAACGCCTCGACGATGTGGCCCATCTCAGTCTGCGTGGCCTTGAGAAACCGGCGGCGCACCGGCGTGTTGAAGAACAGGTTGCGAATCTCGATCGCAGTTCCGGGCGGACAGCCGCAGGCGGCCACCGGGCCGACCTGGCCGCCGGCCGCCTCAATCTGTGCGCCGCCGTCGCTGCCGGCGGGGCGCGACTGAAGTCGCAAGTGGCTGATCGACGCGATCGACGCCAGCGCTTCGCCGCGAAACCCAAATGTCATCACGCGGAACAGGTCGTCGGCCGTCGCGAGCTTGCTGGTGGCGTGCGATGCGACGGCGAGCGGCAACTCGTCGGCGGCGATGCCACAGCCGTTGTCCCAGATGCGGATCAGGTCGCGGCCGGCCTGCTCGATCGTGATCTCGACGCGCGTGGCGCCGGCGTCGAGCGAGTTTTCGAGCAACTCCTTGACCACGCTCGCGGGCCGTTCGATCACTTCGCCGGCGGCGATCTGGTTGACGACGGCGGGCGGCAATCGCTGGATTCTGGGCATGCTACACGTCGAGTTTGTACTCTTTGATCTTGCGATAGATCGAACGCTCGCCGATGCCGAGCATACGGGCCGCCTCTTCACGATTGCCTTGAGTGAGCCGCAGCGCCTGTTCGATGCAGTACTTCTCGACCTCGTCGAGCGGCCTTCCGATGAGCGATGCGGCGCCGTCGCTCTGGGCGAGACCAACCGCGTCTTCGGTCGGCACGACGTCGGTCTGCTGCAGATCATCGATGTCCAAGAGTCCGTCGCTGTCGACGACGATCATGCTCTCGATCGCGTTGCGCAGTTGCCGGACGTTGCCCGGCCAGTTGAACGCCATCAAGGCTCGCCGGGCGGCCGGCGACATGCCACGCATGGGCTTGCCATGTGTCTTGGTCATCTCCTTGATGAAGTGGTCGATGAGCAGCGGAATGTCGGTGCGCCGTTGTCGCAACGGGGCCAAACGCACGGTCGCGACCTTCAGTCGATAGTACAGGTCCTTGCGGAATGTGCCGCGGGCGATCGCCTCTTCGAGGTCCTGGTTCGTGGCGGATAGCAGTCGCACGTTGACCTTGATGGTCTCGTTCGATCCAACCCGAACGATCTCGCCCTCTTCGAGCACGCGAAGCAGCTTGATTTGCGTCGCCATCGGCATGTCGCCGACTTCGTCGAGCAGCAGCGTGCCGCCGTTCGCATACTCGAAGGTGCCGATGCGCATGCGGTCGGCCCCGGTGAACGCCCCTCTCTCGTGCCCGAACAACTCGCTTTCGATGAGCGTATCGGCGACGGCGGCGCAGTTGATCGCCTTGAATGCTTTGTTCTTGCGCGGGCTGTTGTTGTGGATCGCCTTGGCGACCAGTTCCTTTCCGGTGCCGGTCTCGCCTTGAATGAGCACGGTACACGAGGTGGGTGCGATCTGCCTCAGCGCGGCGATCACGTGCTGCATCTCCGGGCTGTTGCCGACGACGCCCTCGAAGCCAAACCGCTCGTTGATCTGTTGTTGCAGCTCGATGTTCGACCGAGCGAGCCTCAGCCGCTGCGCCGCCTTGCCGACCTGTGTGCGCAGCTCGTCGATGTTGAGCGGCTTGGTCAGATAGGTGTATGCTCCTTGCTGCATCGCCTGCACCGCGTCCTTGATCTCGCCGTGTCCCGAAATGACGACGACCTCGGCGTCGACCAGTTCCTCGCGAACCTTCTTGAGGATTTCCAGGCCGCCGACGTCGTTCATGAAAAGGTCAGTGACGACGAGATCGAAGTGCTCGTTTTCGACTTGTTTCGCGCCGTCGGCGCCGCTGCCGGCCACCGCGCAATCGTAGCCCGACCGCTCGAGCGCCTCTGCGACGGCTTCCGCGTGGGCGACCTCGTCGTCGACGATCAGCACTCGAATTCGATCCAGGGCCATTGTGTTTCAGACTCCCGGCGCGGTACGGGCCAGAGACTCAGGTGGCGGCGGGCAACACGATGGTGAATCGCGTTCCCGTGCCCACCGCGCTTTGCACGGTGATTGTACCGTTGTGGGCCTCGATAATCTTCCGCGCGGTGGGCAGGCCCAGTCCGCTGCCATCCCTGCGCGTCGAGAAGAAGGGGCGGAAGATCTGAGCAACCGTTTCCGCGTCCATGCCGACGCCGTTGTCGATCACATCCAGTTGCACTCCGGCGCTGGTGGGCTGCGTCTGCAGTACGACTTGTCCGCCCGAGGGCATGGCGTTCTGGGCGTTGATCAGCAGATTCAGGACCGCCTGCTTGAAAAGTTCACGATCGAGCGACGTGGCTGGCAGGTTGGGGTGGAAGTATGGGACGAGTTCGATTCCCTTGCCCTCGGCTTGCGGCGCGACGAAGTCGATCATCTCTTGAAGCACATTGTTCAGGTTCACGCTGGTGCGGCGCAGATCGCGCACTCGGGCGAACCGCAGGAAGTCTTCGAGCACGTCGTTCAGCCGCTGGCATTCCGACTCGACAAGGCGGATCTTCTGCAGTGCTCGCTGTTCGCGCAGCGACTTGGCGTCGGCGAAGTCTTCCGCCAGCAGGCCGAGGTTCAGGCGAATGGTGCTCAGCGGGTTCTTGATCTCGTGCGCGAGGCCGCCCGCCAGCACGGCAATCTCAGTGTACTGTTCACGCAGCCGACGATTCTGTTCGTCGTTCACGCTGGACTGTTCGGCTGACATGAGGGCGGCCCAATGCGTTAGCGTAGTGCAGGCGGCCCGCCTGCAATCTCGTCAAAGGAAGCCGCAGGCGA
>DAIOWH010000259.1:0-4905 GCA_036758585.1 Planctomycetia bacterium | reverse complement strand
AGCAAGGAGATACACGATTCAATCGTTTTCACCTACAGGTTTTTGGATAGGCTCTAAATAGCCTTGCACGATTCTGGGACAGTAGCCCGACGCGCCAGCGAGGGAGCACATGGCGAAATCACAAGAAATCAGGCCCGGTCCCTCGCTGGCGCGTCGGGCTACTGTCCCTGCGGACTCCCAGAATCACGCAAAGCCATTTAGTGCTGAACAGCCACGTTTGCAGGCAAGTTCCTTGACGAGGAACAGAACGTACGGAACCTTCTGCCGTACGATCGACGTCTTCGCAACTCGCGCGGACTGATACCCGCGGACGCTTCAAGTCACCGCATCGGGCGGCGGGTCGGCGACCTCGCGTTGGCCGTGCTTGCTGCGCACCAGGGCGATCCGGCCGCTGCGCACGAGTTCTTTGATGCCGTACGGACGCATCAGGTCGATGAATGCCTCGATCTTTTTCTCGGGCCCGGCGATTTCGACCATAATCTGTTGCGGCCCGACGTCCACAATGCGGCCGCGGAAGATGTCGGACAGTTCGCGGATCTCGCCGCGCCGTTCGGACGGCACGTTCACCTTGATCAACATCAGATCGCGCTCGACGTAGTCGGCCGTGCTGATGTCGAGCACCTTAACCACAGTAACCAGTTTCTCGAGCTGCTTGCGTAGTTGATCGAGGACCTTGTCGTCGCCGACGACGACGAACGTCATGCGCGACAGGTGCGGGTTTTCGGTTTCGCCCACAGCGAGGCTGTCGATGTTGAAACCGCGCGATGCCAACATGCCGGCGACGTGGGCTAACACACCGGGTTGGTTCTGAACAACGGCCGAAAGTACGTGACGCATGACTTCGTGATTCCCTGTCGGTGATTTTGTCCGAAAAAGATTCTACACGTCGCAAACGACATCGGCATTGCCATTTTCGCATCGCAGGTTAGAATCCCGCGCAAGCGCTGGGTGCTGTGGCCCTTCCACAGCGGACGATGTTCAAGTATGGAGGCTTGTATGAGCACGGCGAGCGCCGTCGACGCCCACCTTTCGCTGCCCGTTCTTGATTCCCACGACATCGCTAGCTCTGAGAGCGACGAACCCCCGAATAGTGAACGCGACGATCCCCCGTCTCATTCACCACGGCATCCCATCTGGCGCGACGTCCCTGATCATCTGTGGCATGATTGGCGTTGGCAGTCGCAACACGCAATCCGCACGGTCGACCAGTTGATCGAACTGCTTCCGTTCAGCGACGGCGAGATCGCCGACCTGCGCCGACTGTCGGACCAGTACAAGTTGGCGGTGCCGCCTTACTACTTCTCACTGATCGATCCGGATGATCCGGACGATCCGATCCGGCTTCAGTCCGTGGCGTCGCCGCTGGAACTGCGCAGCGAAGCCGGTCTCGAGGAAGACGACCCGCTCGACGAGGACAAGGATTCGCCGGTGCGCGGGCTGACGCAACGATACCCCGATCGTGTGCTGATGGTGACCACGCACGTCTGCACGATGTACTGCCGGTTCTGCACCCGCAAGCGTGCGACGATGAAACGCGGGGGCTGGGACGCGATCAGTCGCGACGACAAGCGGATGATCGACTACCTGCGGCAGCACAAAGAAATCAACGACGTGATCGTTTCGGGCGGCGACCCGTTGACGCTGCCGATCGCCAAGCTCGAATATTTTCTGCAGAACCTCGCGGCGATCGACCACGTCAGCGTGATTCGCCTCGGCACGCGCGTGCCAGTGACGTTGCCGCAGCGGCTGTACGATCCCGAGCTAATACGCGTCATCGAGCGCGCCGAGAAGGTCTGGATCCAGACGCACTTCAACCACCCGCGTGAGGTGACTCCGGAGGCCGCGCACGTGTGCCGGCGGCTGCTGCGGGCGGGCTGCCAACTGAACAACCACGCGGTGTTGCTCAAGGGCGTAAACGACTCGGTCCAGACGATGCGCGATCTCAGCCGGGCGCTGTTGCGCATCAAGGTTCGGCCGTACTACCTGTTCCACTGCGACCCAGTTACGGGCGCGGGGCACTTCCGCACGTCGGTGTGGAAGGGACTGGAGATCATCGAAGGCCTGCGCGGTCACATCAGCGGGCTGGGCGTGCCGACATACGTCGTCGACGCTCCGCGCGGCGGCGGCAAGATTCCGCTGATGCCGAACTATCTCGTTTCGGCGTCCAACGACGCGGTCGTGCTGCGCAACTACGAGGGAATGCTGGTGCGCTACAGCCCCGACGGTCACGCCGAGACGGACTCGCCGCCGCTGGCCACGCAGGGGGTCAGCGCGCTGCTCGCCGGCCAGCGCGAGGTGCTCATGCCGGCCGGCACGCCGCGCATGGAACGCCGTAGGTCGATCGAAGCCGCCACGAACAGTCGTTCCGAGCCTGCGATGAAGTCAAATGGCGCGTGTGCTCCGAGCTCGCCCACGAACGGACGGGCACGCGGCAATGGAAACGGGCTGAACCACGCGACTCTCGCCGCATCGGTGGACCCCGTCGCGTCGGCGTTGTCAGCGAGCCTGAACAGTCACAAGAAACCGCGTCCCGGACTGCGGCGCAAGAAAACGGCGGTGTAAGCGACCGTGGCCTTCGCCATCGCGATCCCCTGAGAGGCCCGACCCGCGGCCAGCTTTGCGGTCCACCGTGGCCGGAGTCTATTGTCGGCTTCGACGGGGCAGTGAGATCCGCGCTGACATCGACTGAACGCCGAGCCACACGATAGCGCACGCACCCAACCCCACACCGATTCCGATTCCAGTCAGCCGCGCAAGAGCCGCTTCCGCCCCGCCACGCGGGCCACGCACGATGCTCGACATGACGAGTCGATCTCCGACCGGCAGTATCGCGCGGTTGCGAACGATGCCCGACGTGCCGCGATGCACCGCGCGGGTGAGCAAGTAGCGATGTTTGTTCACGCCGCGCCGCACGGCCTGCGATGCCCAAGAGGCTGGTTCGGCAACGAGGGCTAGGGCACTTGCGAGCAGACAGCCGCGGAAGCTCCAAGCAAGCAGATGAAGCGGCAGGTTGAGGTAGCGAAGCGACACAGCCGACTCCTGGTGCAAGTGGTTCGGGGCTGTGTGTCGCGAGATGCAGACGCGATGCCGCTGGTCATCGAAAACTGGCTCTCCGCCAAGTCTGGGGCGCAGGCGTCCCGCCTGCCGTTCATCCGCCAGATGTGAGGCGGCCGAAACGGCCACGCCACAATCTCCCCAAATTGGCGGAGAGCCTGACAACCGAACGTCCGAAGGCAGCCGATTACCAAATGGCGGCCCGCCGCCAAGTCTGGGGGAGGTTGTGGCCGCGTTCTGCAGATTCGAGTGACATTGGCGCCTCCTGCAGCAGTCGGATCGCGACTCGTACTTTCGCGCGGTGTTGTGTTCTTGAAACGGACGTTGCCGCCGCACGTTGAGTCAACGCAACGCTGCTACGGCCAGATGCCGCGTTCCAGCGCAACTTGGGCCACTCGGCTGATGGCCACCACGTAGGCCGCGGTGCGCAGGTCGATCGGTTCCAGACGGTCGGCGCGGCGGTCGGGCTTCTTTGTGGCGGCCGCGTTGATCTCCTGCTGTTTGTCGATGACGGCGTCGGTCGCTCGTTCCATCTTCACTCGCAGCTTTTGGTTCACCTCGTCCAAGTCCCACTGCTGGTTTTCGTTGTTCTGCACCCACTCGAAGTAGCTCACCGTGACGCCGCCCGAGTTGGCGAGGATGTCGGGGAGCACCGGGATGTCGCGGGCGAACAGGATGCGGTCGGCGGCGGGCGTGGTCGGCCCGTTGGCCGCCTCGACGACGCACCGCGCTCGTACCGCGGCGGCGTTGTCGTCGCGCAGTTGGTTCTCGAGCGCCGCCGGGATCAGGATGTCGCACGGCAAAGCCAAGAGATCGTCGTTGCTGATCGTCTTGGCGCCGGGGAACCGAACGACCGACTCGGTGCGGTCCTTGTGTGCGATCACGGCGTTTGGATCGAGGCCCTTGTCGCTCGCGATGGCGCCGGTGGAATCGCTGACGGCGATGATGCTCGCCCCCGCCTCGGCGAACAGTTGGGCGGCGATCGATCCGGCGTTGCCGAAGCCTTGGATCGCCACGCTGGCGCCCTGAACCGAGGCGAGTCCGGGCACGATGCCCCGCGCGAGCGCCCGAGCCGCCGCAAACAGGGAACCGCGGGCCGTCGCCTCGCGCCGGCCCAGCGAACCGCCGATGTCGAGCGGCTTGCCCGTGACCACGCCCAGGTTGTTCTCGCCCGGATGCATCATCTGATACGTGTCGTAGATCCAGGCCATGGTCTGGGCGTCGGTGTAGACGTCGGGCGCGGGGATGTCGGTGTGCGGCCCGATGTCGTCGCCTAGCTCGGAAATGTACCGGCGCGTGATCTTGCGCACCTCGTTCTTCGAGAGTTGCTTCGGGTTGCACACCACGCCGCCCTTCGCCCCGCCGAACGGCACGTCGGCCACAGCGCACTTCCACGTCATCCACGACGCGAGCGCCCGCACCTCGTCGGCCGTCACGTCCGGGTGGTAGCGAATGCCCCCCTTACCCGGTCCGCGAATGCGGCTGTGCATCGCGCGGTAACCGCGGTACGTCTGCACCGACCCGTCGTCCATTTCGATCGGAAACTCGACGGTGACCAACCGCGATGTGCGCCGCAGATATTCGACCAGCCCGGCCTTGAGTCCCGGAATGTACCGGGCCGCGTTGTCGAACTGTTGCTGTGCGATGTGATACGGGTTCAGGTCTTCTGCCGCCCCGCCCGCCTTGGTCGCTCGTGCCGCGCCCTTGGACTTGCTCATGCGTGGTCCTCCCTCAGGGTTGGGTGTACAGTCTCGGACTACGCGGAGTGTAGCGTCGTTCGTCGCTCGCGGCCACGGATATGGCTCATCCGAAAAAATCTGACACACAACAGCGGAAGAACAATCCTTGGAG
>DAIOWH010000258.1:0-4910 GCA_036758585.1 Planctomycetia bacterium | reverse complement strand
GGCTTGTTGTTCTTCCCGGCGAAGGCATCGGCGGGGGGGGGAGGGGGGGGGGCGTTGAGAAAGTCTGTGCAGGATGATTGTGGGCGCGTCAGCCCGTAGGTGTGCATGTTCGCGCTTCCGGCTCAGCCAACTGCTTTGGCGGGTCGAGCGATTCGAGGTCGATACCCTCTCGTCGCAGCAGCGCGGCGGTGACTCCGATGCCTGGTCGCAACGCGCCGTTACAGTGTACCAGTGCACAGCCACACGACGGGCTGCGTTCCTTCAGGATCGCTCGCGGTGCGCCGCACGTGCGGGCGAGACGCAGCGCCTCCGCAGCGCCGCGCAGGTACTGATCGGTCACGTCGACGCCGGCGTCGGTCACCACTCTTGCGCGGCCGTCGAGCACGGCGTCGCCGTCGCCGCCCTCAAGATGAGCGGGCGGACGCGGGGTCGCGAGGCCGCCGAGTTGCTCAGGACAGACCGGCACGATTCGGCCGCCGCTCAGTACTGCTCCACATTGAAAGGGGTCCGAATTCGTTTAACCCGCAGCCGCAGGCGAGGCACAACAAAACGCCAGCCATGCCTCGCCTGCGGCTGCGGGTTAAACGACCGAGGCCGATTTCAAACCCTATTCAATGCGGCATAGTACTCAGCCGCGCGACCAAGTCGGCGGCAGGGTTGGTGCTCGCGTCGTAGCGGCAATGCACCCCCAGCAGGCAGGCGCTCACCAGCACAGACTCTTCAGAAGTGTCGTTCATCGTTTGGTGACCGAGTTGGAGAGAGTTGGGGAGAGTTGAAGAAGTTGAAGGAGTCAGGATCGGTCGCAACGCCTGTTCAACTACTTCAACTACTTCAACTACTTCAACTACTTCAACTACTTCAACTCCCCGCCCGTCGCCTGCACCTGCGAGAGCAGGTAACCGACCAGATCGTGGAACTCCGGCTCGCTCATGATATCGGCCACGTTCGCCGGCATCGGAGAAAGCTTCGACGCCCGAACCTCTTCGACTTCCGCCTTCGGCACGCGAAGCTCCTTGCCCTGGGCGTCGGCCATGACGAGCACGTCGCCGTCGCGATTGACCACGAGGCCCGAGATAACCTGGCCGTTGGTGAGCGCGACCAGACTCGATCGAAACGCCTGATCGACGTTGCGGTTCGGATCGAGTACATCTTCGAGCACTCGATCGAGGCCGCGGGCGCCGACGCCGTCGAGTTGCGGACCGACCTTGCCTCCCTTGCCCGCGATCGTATGGCAGGCGGCACAGTGCTTCTCGAAGAGTCCTGCGCCACGATCGGCGCTCGGCTGCGCCTTCGCATACGCGGCCCGTCGCGCGGCGATCGCCTGCTGCAACCGCTCTTCGGCGGGCGGCAGGCCCTCGGTCAGCTTGGCGATCCGGTCGTCGATGTCGCGCACGCGCGCGGCCCGCAATCGGCCGTTGACGAGCGGGTGCTGCAGCAACCGGGGCGACGCCTTGCCGGTCGCGCACTCATCGAGCAGCTTTTCGGCGCCCGCAGCGCCGCCGGCCAGCGCGGCGGCCAGGTGTGCCGCCAGTTCATCGGGCGCGGTGCGCAGGTGGCGGACCAACTCGACGTGAACCTCGGGCTGTTGTCGCTGGCCGAGCGCGGCCGCGACGTGCTGGCGCAGCGCGAGCGGCTCGTTGGCGTTGCCCAGGACCGCGTTGAGCGGAGCAAGGGTCCACTCGTCCGGGACCTCGGCGAGCATCGAAACAGCGTCGGCCCGCAGCGGCTCGAGCGGCCGCTCGCCGGTGACGATTTTGGAGATGGGGATGGCAAGCCGATTGAGCTTGATCGCGCGGGCGAATCGAATCGCTTCGCGCGCGTCGTCCACGTTCTTCGACTCGATCAATGCCTCGCCGACGCCGCCGGCCCAAGAGTATAGGTAGTCGGCCGGCTTGTGGCCGCGTGCCTGCATCCCGTCGTAGACCGCCTGAATCGCGGCCGCTTGCCGTCTCAGATCGCCGCCCCGGCCAGTCGACTCGTGCGCGAGGTCGAGCAAGTCCTGCTCTCGTTCGATAGGCATATACCGCGCGACGTGAGTGAGGAAACGACTGTCGGGCGCTTCGCTCGCTTGGCCACGCATGTAGGCGAGCAGCCACTCGGCCGCCGCGGGCGTCGGCACGCCGGGGACGACGTCCGCCAGGTTTGCCGCGTCGGCACGGTCGAGCTTCATCGTCGCCACGACGGCGAATACGCCGTCGGAACGAAGCTGGTCGCGCAAAGCCATTCGCGTTACGTGCAACAGTTGGGTGTCGTCGGCCGGCACGTTGCGACGCAGCTTCAGTAGCGGCGCGATGTTCTCTGGCGTCGGGTGCCGGGCCAGCGCGTCGGCCGCGCCGCGACGGTCCAGTGCACTGGAGGCGTCGAGCTTTTCCTGCACGCGTCGATGCTGCTCAGGCGTTAGTTCATGCCGATTACCGGCCAGCATGAGTGCGTGGGGCGGAACAATCCTCTCGTCGTCCAGAAGTTTCGCGAGTCCCGTTGGGCCGGAATCTTCCAGCGCGCCGAGCCGTTCCAGCACCCACATCGCGTCGGTGCGTTGGAGGACGTCGGCACTCGTCGCGAGCACGTGCCGAAGCGGCTCGACCGCTTCGCGCCCGACCCGTTCGACCAGTTGGTTCGCGGCTTGGGTACGCACCAGCATGTTGCGGCTGGCCAGATCGCCCATCAGCTCGGCGACGCCGGCCGTTTTCCAGTTCTTGGGCGGCGGGGCAGGCGCTGTCGGTCGGTCGCCGCGATACACAATGCGCCAGATCCGGCCCCGCTCTCGGTCGCGGCCCGGATGCGTGAGCGACACTTCATAATGGCCGATGATCTTGTTGTAGAAATCGGCGACGTAGAGCGCGCCATCCGGTCCGACCGCCAGTGCGACCGGCCGAAACCAGGGATCGTCGCAACTGACAAAATCGGGCTGGTGAACGGTCACAAAGGTCGACCCGTGCTGTTCGAGTCGATCGTAGTTGATGCGGTTGGTGACGGGGTTGCCCGTGAAGATCGCCCCGTCGAATGCGGGCGGGAACTGATTCACTCCGGAGTAGTACACGATGCCGGCGATGCCGGTGGAGCCGTGATCGTGCGTGCAAATCTCCGGCGCGAAACCGAGCCCGTCGTGCGGCTTGCCGAAACTCTGGTAGTACGCGCCGCGCAGCAGCATCATGACCGGCCGGCTGTGGCAATCGGCGGAAAAGAGGTTGCCGAGCGGATCGAACGCGAGGCCGAACGGATTCACCTGGCCCCACGTCCATTGCTCGACGCGGCCGCCGTCGGGGCGGAACCGAAATGTGTTGCCCGAGTTCATTCGGGCCACCGAGCCGTCGGCGGCTTTCACTTCCGATGTGTTCGCGAAACCGTGCGTCGCGTACACCCAGCCATCACGGCCCCAGGTGAAACTCGACGCCATGCCATGCGTGTCCTGGAACCCAAACCGGCTGTACAGCACGTCGCGCGTGTCGGCACGGTCGTCGCCGTCTGTGTCGAGGAACCGCCAGATGTGTGGAATCGAGTACGCGATGCAGCCGCTCGTGAGTTTGCCATCGGCGCCGCCGAGCCGTGTCGTCATGGGAAGCACACCGATCGGGATATTCAGGCCATCGACAAACGTCTTTGCCACGTCGGCGCGGCCGTCGCCGTCGGTGTCTTCCAGTATCTTCACCGAGTCGCGCGGCGCCGCACCGTCCTTGGCCGGGAACGGGTATTCGACCGACGACGTGACCCAAAGGCGCGACTGGTCGTCGAACGCGATGTTCATCGGCTTGTTGATCTGCGGCTCGGCGGCGACAAGTTGAATCTCGAAGCCGGGCGGCAAGTGGAACATCTTCTGCTGCTCTTCGGGCGAGAGCGGCCCGGTCGGCGCGACCAGCTTGGGGTCTTCGGCCCGCACGAGCGACAGAAGGGAAGGATAGCCGCAAAAAACCCAAGAGAACGCAAGGAGAGCTAAATGGCTTTGCGTGATTCTGGGAGTCCGCAGGGACAGTAGCCCGACGCGCCAGCGAGGGACCGGGCCTGATTTCTTGTGATTTCGCCATGTGCTCCCTCGCTGGCGCGTCGGGCTACTGTCCCAGAATCGTGCAAGGCTATTTAGGAGTCGCGAGCAGGTGGCCGCGCGTGGCAGCGTGTTTCGCATCTGGTTGGCTTTCTGTGGCATCTGCGGTCTCTGTGGTTGATTCCCAGAACTTCGCCCCTAAGCTATCAGCGGGTTGATCAGGCGTCAAAGCTCCGTTCGCGTCAAAGGTCAGGACATGATCTACGACATCTCACCACCGATCTCAGAGCGTACTGCGGTGTGGCCAGGCGACACGCCGCCGACGCGCCAGGTGTTGTCCGACATGGCTCGGGGCGAGAACATCACGCTCTCGACGCTGCGAGCAACCGTTCACCTGGGGGCACATGCCGACGCGCCAAGTCACTACGGCGGCGGAGCGCCCACGATCGACCAACGTCGCGTCGAGATGTATTTGGGTCCGTGCCAGGTCGTGCGTGTCCGTGTGGATCGAAAGCACTGTCTTCGGCCGCGTGATCTCGTTGGCCCAATCAACCGCGAGCGTGTGTTGATCGCCACGGGCACATTCCCTGACCCAGAACACTTCAACGACGACTTCGCTTCGCTGACTCCTGCACTGGTGGACTGGCTGCACGCGCGCGGCGTCCGGCTGATCGGCATCGACACGCCGAGCGTTGACCCGTTCGATTCGGCCGACCTGCCGGCGCACCGAGCCTGTCTCGCTCACGACATTGCCATCCTGGAGGGCCTTGCGCTCGCGGGGATTCCCGCGGGCGACTACGAGCTGATCGCGCTGCCGCTCAAGTTGGTCGGCTTCGACGCCAGTCCGGTGCGCGCCGTTCTCCGGTCCGGTCCGGAACGCTAAATAGCCTTGCACGATTCTGGGACAGTAGCCCGACGCGCCAGCGAGGGA
>DAIOWH010000257.1:0-4955 GCA_036758585.1 Planctomycetia bacterium | reverse complement strand
GCGCGTCGGGCTACTGTCCCTGCGGACTCCCAGAATCACGCAAAGCCATTTAGGCACCCGCGAGCAATCGGTCGGCGGCGTACGACCATTGCCTACGGCGAACATCGGCCCTGGGCGCTAGCTGGCTTGAGATGGTCCAACCCATCTTAGCCTCATATTCGTACTTTCCGGCTCAATCACTTTAGAAAGAACTCCGCCGCGACCCTTGCGATCAGTCGCGGCCGGCCGTAGAATCTCAGCCCAACAGTGAGACTTGGCCATGTTGTTTCCCTACCAGCCTGATCGGGTGCCGACAGTCGTCTCCAACCCGGGCTTTAGCTGAACGCGACCGACTAATCACCCGTCGGTTCGCGGCTAGCCGGACTCGCTTGCCCCGTTGTTGAGTCCCCATCACCAGTCGCGGCCCTCGGGCCTGCGGTGCGGTCGTACCGGTCCGTTGCAGAGTCAATCTGCGCACCCGCACTCCTGCCAACCAACGTCAAGATCAACCGTGGACAAACAAACGCGGGTATGCCCGCGAGCAACGAAGGATCTTCAAACATGTTCTACACCGCCGCGCTACTCACCGCTTTCACGTACGGACTTGGCGACGATGCCCAACCGCTCCGGCATCGGGAGTTCCTGCTGACCTATCAGGCTACCGTGACCGACGTGGCGTCAGGCCAGACGGCACGAGTCTGGCTGCCAGTGCCGCCGACGAACGACGATCAAGAGGCGGCCATCGTGACCCAGAATCTGCCCGCGAGGATTCAGATCGGGCGCGAACTGGCATACGGCAACCACGTGCTCTATACAGAAGGGCAGGCCGACCGTGACGGGCAGGTGAACTTGTCGGTCACCTATCGCGTTACGCGGCGCGAGGTCAGAGTAGACACGAGCGGCACGTCGCCCGACATGGGCGACCTCGACCGGTTCCTGCAACCAGACGTGCGTGTGCCGATCAACGGCAAGCCGCTTGCGCTACTCGCCGGCCGCGAATTGCCCAAGGATCAGCTCGCGATCGGTCGCGTGCTGTACGATGTCGTTAACAACCACATGCGTTACAGCAAGGAGGGGACCGGCTGGGGCCAGGGCGACGTCGAGTGGGCGTGCGACAGCCGCTACGGCAACTGCTCCGACTTCCACAGCCTGTTCATTTCGCTTGCCCGGTCGCAGAAGATCCCGGCCAAGTTCGAGATCGGCTTCCCCCTGCCCGAGAAGCGCGGCGAGGGCGAGATCGCCGGCTATCACTGCTGGGCCAAGTTCAAGCCGCGATCGAACGGGTGGGTGCCCGTGGACATCTCCGAGGCGAACAAGAACCCGAAGTTGCGCGAATACTATTTCGGCAACCTGACCGAAGACCGCGTGACCTTTAGCGTCGGCCGCGACTTGGTGCTCGTGCCCGAACAGGACGGCCCGCCGCTGAACTTCTTCATCTATCCCTACGTCGAAGTCGCCGGAAAGCCCCACCCGTCCGACAGCGTAAAACGCAAGTTTACGTTCCAGGACATCGCTCCGCGTTGAATCAACTCGCTGACGAGTCGACGGGAGGAACACACGGAATCGCGGACGCAGGTATCGCCGTGGCCAGATAAGGCCCGCCGGCGGCTCAGCGCGCCGCGATCAGCAGTAGATTGCTGATTACGGCGACGCCCAACAACGCGGCAAGGATGGTGATGAGCGCACGCGAGCGGTTGATGCGGCCCGCAAGGTCTTCGAAGACGGCGTTGTATTTCGCGCTGCTGCCGACCATCTCGTCCGTCTCGTCGCCCTCGGCCAGGCTCTCCATCGTGCTGGCTCGCAGGCCCTCGCGCCCGATCACCGGCGGCCGGCCTTCCAGTAGGTTCTTCAGGTCGATGATCAAGTCCTGCGGCGTGGCGTAGCGCACTTGGCGGTCCTTGGCCATCATCGTCTCGACGACCTGGCCCAGGCCGCCCGAAAGCTTGGTGTTCACGTGATCCGGCGGCACAAGCTGCATCTTCAAGTGCTTCTGCATCACTTCGGTGGCGTTCTTGCCGGCAAACGGCACGCGCCCAGTGACCATGTGATAGAGCGTCGCACCGAGCGAGTAGATGTCGCTGCGAATGTCCACGTCCACCGCGCCGCGGATCTGTTCCGGTGAGATGTAGTACGGGGTGCCGATCGCGATGCCCTTCTCGGACTGCGCCCACGCCTCATCGGCGGTCAGTCGAGCGAGGCCCAGGTCGGCCAGTTTCGCGACGCCCTGTTTCGTCAGCATGACGTTTTCGGGCTTAATGTCGCGGTGGATTAGCCCCTTCTGATGCGCGTGGTCCATCGCCTCGGCCACTTGCAATATGATCTCCAGCGCGTCGTGTTCTTCGTAGACCTTGCCCTTGTCGAGTTCCTGTTTGATGTTCGTGCCGTCCACGTACTCCATGACGAAGTAGTGGTGGCCGCCGAACTCGCCGGAATCGATCGCCTGGACGACGTTGTTGTGGCCGAGTTTGGCGGCGATACGGGCCTCGCGGTGAAACCGCTCGATGAACTCCTTGTTGGCCGCCAGTTGCTTGAGCAGTATCTTGAGCGCGACCACGCGGTCCATGCTGACCTGCCGCGCACGATAGACCATACCCATCGAGCCTTGGCCGATCGGCGCGATCAGTTGGTAGCCGGGCGGCTCACGCATCTTGGGAGTCTCGCCGGCGTCCTGCAGCATCCGCTTGGCCTGATTGGGCGTGAGCGCTCGGCCTTCGACCATGATCTGCCACAGCGGCTTGTGTTCATCCTTGCGAGAAAGGCGTTCTTGAATTGCCTTGCACTGATCGATCTCGCCCTGCGTGGCCAGTCCGCGGTCGAGCACGCTACGGATCAGCTCGGCCTCGGTGAGGTCCGACAAGCCCTTTGCATCAGCCCGCGGTGCACTCGCCATGCGGCCCACTCTCCTGATCGCGTGTCTACATCCCTGACGTCGCCACTAACCACTGCGGCCCGCGTCGTCCGAAACCTGGGCGACGGGTGTCTGAGTATGATCGGCTCGATACCAATGTCAAGCGCAACGGTCAATCAGACACGCGGGAACGCGCGCTGGCCCCGGGCCTGTCGTCACCGTCCGCGCCGGTGCGGTTCGACTTCGGGGTTGACCCAGCAGCGGAGCGGCTTGCCATCGAGGCCCAGGATCAGATTGTCAGCGGCGATCTCGGCCATGCCGTTGCGGCTCGCGACGGTGGCCGAGGCGATGTGCGGCGCGATGACGACGTTGGGCAACTCGATGAGCGGATCGTCCGGCAGCGGCGGCTCGGGGTCGGTCACGTCGAGGCCGGCGGCGAAGATGACCCCGTCGCGCAGGGCGTCGGCCAGGTCGCGTTGGTTCATGATCGGGCCGCGTGCGGTGTTGATGAAGACCGCCGTTCGCTTCATCTTGCGAAACGCGGCTGCGTTAAACATGCCGCGCGTCGCGTCGTTCAGATCGGTGTGCACACTGACGAAATCGCTCTCGGCGAGCAGCGTGTCCAAGTCCACGCAAGCGGCCCCAAGCTCGCGCTCCGCCGCCTCGTTGCGATACATGTCGTGATAGAGCACGCGCATGCCCCACCCGCCGTGGCACCGTTTCGCCAGAGCGAATCCGATTCGCCCCATGCCGACGATGCCGAGCGTCTTCGCCGTCAGGTCCTGGCCGATGTGGCCCAGCGGCTCCCATGTCTTCCACCGGCCCGCCCGCGTGTAGTTGTGCCCCTCCACCACGCGACGCGCCGCAGCGATCAAAAGGCAGAACGCCATGTCGGCCGTGGCGTCGGTCAGAACGCCGGGCGTGTTGCCCACCGATATGCCGCGCTCCGTCGCCGCCGGGACGTCGATATTGTTGAAGCCCACCGCGTAATTGCTGATCACCCGCAACCGCGGCAACGCATCCATCGCGGCCGCGTCGAAACGGTCGGTCAGCAGCGACAGCACGCCCTCGCAGTCGGCCAGTTTGCGGACGAGCACGTCCGGCGGGGGCGGCAACTGGCCGGGCCAAACCTCCGCTTCGCACGCCGCGCGCACCTGATCCAACCCAGCGGCGGGGATCACTCGCGTCACGAACACTCGTGGCTTGGCCATAAGTCAACTCCGCGTCTCGCGCACGATGCGCACGAACTGTTCGGCCAGGTCGCGAATGCGGCCGAACTGCTTCTTGGCCACGGCGTCCTTGTCCACCAGTGAGCTGCCGACGCCTAAGCAGCACGCGCCCGCGCGGAGGAAATCGGCGGCGGTCGTGAGGTCGACGCCGCCGGTCGGCATCAGCCGCACGTGCGGGAGCGGGGCGAGCAGGGCCTTCAGATAGTTCGGGCCTGCGACGTCGGCTGGGAAGACCTTCACCACGTCCGCGCCCGCCTCCCAGGCCGCGAGCACCTCGGTCGGAGTGAACGCACCGGGCATGACCGGCTTCGAGTAGCGGCGGCAGACGCGGATGACGTCTAGGTTCAGCGTCGGGGCGACGATGTACTCGGCGCCCGCCAGCATCGCCGCGCGGGCCGTCTCGGCGTCAAGCACCGTGCCGGCGCCGAGCACGATCTTGCCCGACATCTGCCGCGCGACGTCGCGAATAACGTCGAGCGCACCGGGCACCGTCAGCGTGATCTCGATCGCCCGTACGCCGCCGTCGGCCAGCGCCCGAGCCACGTCGACCAACTGGTCCGCGTGCGGCGAACGGACCACGGCGACTATGCCGCAGTCAAGTATCTCGTCCAGAATCCCGCGGCTCATCGCGCCTCCCCGAAGAAAGTTGGGGGCAGGCTTCCAGCCTGCCAGCATTTCCCTTTCGGTTATTGGCAGGCCGGAGGCCTGCCTCACAGCACAAGGACTCAGTACCGCTCCACACTGAAAGGGGTTTGAATTCGTTTAACCCGCAGCCGCAGGCGAGGCACAACCAACACCAGCCACGCCTCGCCTGCGGCTGCGGGTTAAACGACCGAAGCCGATCTCAGACCCTCAGTGTGGAGCGGTACTCAGTGGCCAAACTCGAACAGGGACTGGCT
>DAIOWH010000256.1:0-5164 GCA_036758585.1 Planctomycetia bacterium | reverse complement strand
ATCGGCTTCGGTCGTTTAACCCGCAGCCGCAGGCGAGGCGTGGCTGGTGTTTGTTGTGCCTCGCCTGCGGCTGCGGGTTAAACGAATTCAAACCCCTTTCAGTGTGGAGCGGTACTTAGCTCGACAACGCCAGTCAGTGCGGCCTATTGCGATGCGACAAGCTGCGTGTACATTGCCAGAAGATTGGTTTCCATCGAGTCGAGCCTGTGGAAAGGAATTCGGTGCAATGCCATTCGCCTAAGGTGTTGCGGTAATTTCGAGACGAAGGCGCGGTCATCATGATGTCGGTCGCGATTGATCAAATCGCCCTGTTGGCGATCGAAGCGAGTCTGGTGAGCGGATTGTTGCTCGCTCTGTTCCACAAGCGAAGCGCCTGGGGGCTTTCACCGCTGTACATTGCGCTGGGCGTGTTTCAGCACATGCAGGTCGTGCTCGCCATGGGCGTGTACGTGGACATCGGCGGCCTCGTCGTCAGTCCTGGTTCTGTGGTGCTGTTCACGGCGAGCCTTTTCGCCGTGCTGCTGGTGTACGTCGAGAAAGATGCTTCCGAAGCGCGCAAGCTGATCTACGGGCTGCTGCTGGCGAACGCGGTCCTGTCGGGACTTTCCCTTTTGGCCGCACTGCACCTCAAGAGTCCGGCGACTCGCAACGTGTTCAATCTCCCTCAAGAGTTCTTTGTCCAGGACATGCGGGTGATGGAGACGACCATCATCAAACCGTGCTGGATGTCATCGTGTCCCTGCTACCGGATGACGCAGCCATTGAGAACTCAGTTCGCGACACAATCACGATGCTCGGCTTGGGAGATTGTACTTGTGCATGAATGGTTCAGTCACGGCAACCAAATTCACCGCTCCAGGAGGTTGGGGAAAGAAGCTCCACGCAGGGACCGCCATCCCCGCGCGACGCCGTTGACGCGATGATCAAAATGAACAACCAGCACGTCCACCATAGCCGCGATCCGAATTCCGGCTCCGACATCTTCGACGTGCTCGGCCGGCACAACTGCCTGTCGGAATCTGCGCCGCCCGTACTCTCAGTCGATCGCGCAAGTTTCGTCGCACGCCTGCCTGATTCACCGCACACGAGACACTCTTGCAATCGTGCGGTCCAGGCGACTAGCATTGCCCACGCTGTTCCACGTCAATTCGCGATGATCAGCTCAATAGGGTGAAACCTATGCAGGACTTCGAAAAGCTCGGCGCGTTTTATCTTGGGCGCGCGTACGATCTCGCGACGGCGACGCCGCGCGAGGACTTGGTGCTGTACGATTCGAAAGATCTCGTGACGCACGCCGTCTGCGTCGGCATGACCGGGAGCGGCAAGACGGGGCTGTGCTTGAGTCTGCTCGAAGAAGCGGCGATCGACGGCGTCCCGGCAATCGTGATCGACCCGAAGGGCGATCTCGGCAACTTGCTGCTCACGTTTCCACAACTGCGCGGCGAGGATTTTCTGCCGTGGATCAACGACGAGGACGCGCGCCGCAAGGGACTCGCACCGGCGGAATTCGCCCGCCAGCAAGCGGAGTTGTGGAAGAAGGGGCTGGGCGACTGGGGCCAGGACGGTGCGCGAATTCAGCGCATGCGCGACGCGGCCGACATCGCGATTTACACGCCGGGCAGCAACGCCGGGCTGCCCGTGTCGATCTTGCGGTCGTTCGCGGCGCCGGGGCAGGCGATCCTCGACGACGGCGAGTTGCTGCGCGAGCGGATCAGCACGACCGCGTCGAGCCTGCTCGCGCTCGTCGGCATTGAGGCCGACCCGATGCAGAGTCGCGAGCACATTCTCATCTCGAGCATCCTCGGCACGGTTTGGCGGGCCGGCAAGGACCTCGACCTGGGCGGGCTGATCGCGCAAATTCAGACGCCGCCCGTGCAGCGCATCGGCGTGATGGACGTGGAATCGGTGTTCCCGGCCAAGGACCGCTTCGGGCTGGCCATGCAGATCAACAACCTGCTGGCCGCGCCCGGCTTCGAGGCGTGGATGGAGGGCGAGCCGCTCGACATCGGCGCGATGCTGTATTCGCCTGTCGGCAAGCCGCGCGTTTCGATCTTCTCGATCGCCCACCTGAACGACGCGGAACGGATGTTCTTCGTGTCGCTCCTGCTCAATCAGACGCTCGGCTGGATGCGGCAACAGCCGGGCACGACGAGCCTGCGGGCGCTGTTGTACATGGACGAAATCTTCGGCTACTTCCCGCCGACCGCGAACCCGCCGTCGAAACGGCCGCTGCTGACGCTGCTGAAACAAGCCCGCGCGTTCGGATTGGGCGTCGTGCTCGCGACGCAAAATCCGGTCGATCTCGATTACAAAGGACTGGCCAACTGCGGCACCTGGTTCATCGGCCGATTGCAGACGGAGCGCGATAAGGCCCGCGTGCTCGAGGGCCTGGAGGGTGCGGCGGCTAGCGCGTCGTCGAGCTTCGACCGCGGCGAGATGGAGCAGATGCTGGCCGCGCTCGGCAATCGCATCTTCCTGATGAACAACGTTCACGACGACGCGCCGTGCGTGTTTCAAGTGCGATGGGCACTGTCGTACTTGCGTGGTCCGCTGACGCGGATGCAGATCAAGTCGCTGATGGACGTTCGTCGCGCGGGTCGTAGCGCGGCAAGTGCGGCGCCGAGCGTGCCGCCGCCCGCGTCAACTTCGCCCGCGGCCGCCGCCGCGTCGCTGAGTTCGATCACGCCGGCCGCTTCGACTGTCTCTCCAGCCGCGCCGGCCGTCGAACCAGCGGCCGCGCCCGTCCCCGCGGCGGCCGGCTCAACGCAGCGGCCCGTCCTGCCGCCGGAGATTCCACAGTTTTTCGTGCCCGTTCGCGCCGCGCAGCCGAGCGGCGGCCGACTGATCTATCGCCCCATGCTGCTCGGTCACGCCAGCGTGTACTTCACGGACACGAAGGCGGGCGTGGACGCCGAGCAGCCGGTGTCGCACTTGGCGCCGTTCACCGACGGCGCGGTTGCGGTGAACTGGCAGGACGCGACCGAAGTGAACCTGACCGACGCCGATCTCGAACGCGCGCCGGCCGAGGGCGGCTCGTTTGCCGCGCTGCCGCCGGACGCGAGCAAGCCGAAGTGCTACGAAGCGTGGAAAAAGTCGTACGCCGACGCGCTGTTCCGCAACCAGAAGCTGGAACTCTTCAAGAGTCCGAGTCAAAAGCTGTCGTCGAAGCCGCGCGAGAGCGAGCGCGACTTCCGCGTGCGGCTGCAGCAGTCCGCGCGCGAGCAGCGCGATCTGCTCGTCGAGAAGTTGCGGCAGAAGTACGCGCCGAAGATCGCGACGCTCGCCGACCGGATTCGCCGCGCGCAGCAGTCGGTGGAGCGCGAGAGTCAGCAGGCGTCGGCGGCGAAGTTGCAAACCGCGATCTCGTTCGGTGCATCGCCGCCAGCCCGGCCAGCCCAGAGCAAACGAAAAGCAGCAGCGGCGGAGTGAACTCCACGGTGACGCGAAATCCGCATCCCTGGCGCGCCCATCGCGATCCGTTCATCCTCTTGCTGATCGTGCAGCTTGCCGCAGTCGGCGTCGGTGCCCAAATGGTACTGGCCGCGTTTTGTCTTCGACGACTGGAGTCGCCGGGCTTGGTCCGAGCGGGGGCGGTGTTCACGGTGATTCCGTTCTCGCCGGCTTGGTTAATCGGGCTGCCGATCGGCACGTGGCTCATGTCCGTGCTTGGCCGGCCCGACGTGAAGGCCGCGTTCGAGCAGCCGACACCGCGCGATGGGGATACGGACGACGCGGGGTTCGGCCTCAACGATTGGCTCAAGCAGCCTGCCGGCTGGGGCATCCTGGTCTCGTTGCTCGGCGTGGTGGTGAGCTTTCTGCCTTGGACGCGCTGGAGCGTTGTCGGGACAAGTTTTGACCAGTTGGGCGTGGAGTGTTGGCAAGGTCGGACCACGGGAGCGCTCTGTGTCGCGACGATCCTGACCCTGGCCGCACTGGAGCTATTCGGCGGTTTGGGCCGATGGAAGAGCGCGGTCATGGTGTTGTGCGGCACTGTCACGACCACCGTGAGCGGTTGGCTTCTGATGGACGTGCTCCGCGGCTGGCGAGTCAGCGGGGGCAGGTGGAGCGCGGATGGCATCTTTGGTCCCCTTATCGATCAGATTCTCGGGCAGTTGGGTGCTGGCGCGCACGTGGGCTTGTATTCCATGCCGGTTCTCGGACTCGCCCTGGTGGTACTCGGCTTGTTGCAGCTCCGGCGGCCGAAAGCACAGGAAGCTGGTGGGCCGGCGCTGCGCTTGTCCCACCCTACCGGCGCCGTTGCGACCGAGCCATTGGCCGCACCACACAAGCCCGACGCGCCAGCGAGGGACGCGGAGCAAATTCACGCGGGAGAAAATCCCTCGCTGGCGCTTCGGGCTAGTGTGCCATCCGGCGAGTCCGCGCAGGCCGCGCCGGCCGACTACCACGGGCTTCCGTTCTACTTCGTCTGCCTTGCGGTGCTCGCGCTCATCGGACTGGCGATGTCGTTCGCCCAGTCGGCGTGGTGGCTGGTGACGCTGCTGATTCCCGGATTCATGATCGCCTTGCAGATGGAAATTCAATGGCGCACCGTGGGCGGAACGATCCGGTTGCTCGTTAGCCTCTCCGGCGTTCTCGGCTTGATCGCGTTCGGCATGTGGTTGGAGCAGTCGCCGTGGCCTCTGCTGGCGTTGCTGGTGGCTGGCTTCCCGATCGCGGTGGTGTTTTTCGCCTACTTCTTCGCTGACGAAAAAGCTGGTGACGCAGAGCCGGGCGACGAAGCAGAGGGCGAGCACGCGGAAGGTGAGGATGAGCGCGACGCGGCGGCACCGTCCGGTGCGCCGCGCCGCCGGCTCGTCCCGGCGACCGTTTCCCTCCTCATTGCTGCCTTTCTCGGCTGGATGCTCGGGCCGTGGGCGTTGAGGTATCTACTCAATCAGGCCAAGGTCCGCGTGGACTTTGAAACGCCCGGCGTACAAATTGCTCTCCGGCAAGACGACGAAGAAGTGGCGCGGCTGAGCCCGAAATCGACTCAGGCCCAGTTGCCGCCCGGCTGGTACGAGGTTGTAGCCACGAGCAAACCATCGCACCGCGTGGAGAAGGTCAGGCTGTATGGATACGAGCTCCTCGATTACATCGGTCTGACGCGTCCCTGTTCGGTCCAGGCCAGGACTTTGTCGATGGTGCGTTGTTGGAATCGCACGTC
>DAIOWH010000255.1:0-5178 GCA_036758585.1 Planctomycetia bacterium | reverse complement strand
GTGGCGGCGGAGGGGCTCGCGGCCGTAGCGCGCGGCCCGGAACACGATTTGAACCAGGCAGCCCGCCGCGCCGGCGCCGCGACGAAGGGCCGGAACAGTCCCGTCCGCCGCGTGCGGATGATCTGCCGCCAGCGGTCCCAACAGGCGTTGTGCGTTCCCACACCAGTTCGCACCAGACCCTCGCCGTGAGCATCACGCCGAGTGCCACCTCGGTGCCGTCGGGCCAACAGTTGGGCTATGTGGTGCGGGTCACAAATAGTGGGTCCACGCGATCGCGTCACGTGACGCTGGTCCAGGCGTTGGCACGCGACGTCACCGTACTGTCCGTGACGGCCAGGGACGCGCAGGGTCGGCCGCTGGACTGTCCGGTGTCGGCGACTAACGACGTGAGTTGTGAGTTCGGTGCGGTTCCGGCAGGCGGCAGTAGCGAGCTTGCCATCGAAGTGGTTGTGGATAGCTCGGGAAACACGGTCGGCACGTCCGCGACGGTGCATGATGCAGCCAAGAACACGGCCACCACCTCGAAGAGCACCACCGTGACCCCCGCCCTCGAAGGCGTCTACATTACGGCCAAGGACCAGGTGGCCTACGAGTGGGATCCCAACAACTACGCTGAATTCGCGGTCTGCCGTCACGAAATTCGCGACACGGCGCTGGTAGTCAGCTTCCAGATCGACACGTCGCTACCGGACGGGCTCAAGGCGGCGACAGAGAACGTGGATTATTCGCCGATGGGGGGCCGATCGGTTCGGATAGAGGCCAATAGCTCCTGCGTACCGATCTTTGTGGTGGTGCCGGTGTCGATGAACGACACGCTGCGGGAGGGGCCTGAGTACGTCCAGGTCACATTGAAACCGGGCACCGGTTATACGGTCGGCGACCGGCCGACGGCGCGAGTCGGCATTGCGGATGACGACATACCACGTCCCACAGTGACGACCAGCAGTACAACCGATCCAACAGCCGCCGAGCCGAGCGACCCGGCGACGTTTACGGTGACGCGGATAGACCCGTGGAATCTCGCGTTGGAGGTGTTCTTGACGGTCAGCGGTACGGCGACCGTGCCGCCGGGTGCACCTGCCGACGTGCAGCAGGCCGTGCAGGTTCCGGTTCGGATTCCCGCGAACGCCGACGGCGCGACGAGCGTGGACATCACGATCAGGCCGGTGGCGGATACCCTTCGCGAGGGATCTGAAACTCTGGTCGTGGCCATTGACGAACGGGCCACGTACCAAGTGGGTTCGCCAGCAACCGCCGTAGTGACGATCCTGGACGACGAGACTGCTGTTCCCCCGGATGTTACGATCCGCGCGATTGATCCTGACGCTGCGGAGACGAAGCCGGGCGAAGACGCGGAGACGGGGTTCTTCGAGATCGCGAGATCGGCTGCCGGTACGCTTCTGACGGTGAACTATGTGGTCCGCAATGCTCCGGATGATGCGACGCCGGATGCGGACTATCAGCGGATCGCCTCGACTTCCATCGACTTTGGGCTGAACGAATTCAGCAAACAGATCACTGTGACACCTATCGACGACACCGTGGCGTACGAACCGGCTGAGCCCGTGGTGGTGACGCTGACGGAGGGGCCGGGCTACAACGTCGGGACGCCCAGTAGTGCTACGGTGACGATCTTCGACAACGACTGCCGCGGCGGCGTCCAAGTGCGCAGACTGTCGGCCAACGCGAACCCACTTGCCCTGACTGCGGGACAGAGCGTGCTCTTCACCGCCACAACTCAGCCGCGTAACCCGCCATACGGCGGGTTCGGATCGTACACGTGGGCGTTTCGCGAACTCTTGTCGGTGAGCGGACGGGTGCGTCATTATGGTCCGTGGCAACCGGCGGTGGGAACAAAGCAGGACTACAACAGAATACTCGCCACCAAGGTATACAAGAGCGGCCAGTACCGCGTGAAGGTAACCTCGTGCGAGGTCACCGAAGCGATCCTTTCCGTACAGGTCATTCCGAGAATCACGATCAACGACGTTACAGTGCACGAACCGGTCACGGGCATGACGAACGCCACGTTCACGGTGGGTCTTTCTGCTGCCAGCGCCGAGACGGTGACGGTGAAGTACCGAACCAACGACGGCACGGCAAAGTCCCCGAGCGACTACACGGCGATTCCGCTCACGACGTTAAGGTTTGAGCCGGGAGTCACAAGCCGATCGTTTAGTGTGGTCGTCAAAGCGGACACGATAACCACCGAGGCGCCTGAAACCTTCTCGGTCAAACTTAGTGCAGCCACCAATGCCGAGATCGGGGACTCTGAAGGCGTAGGTACGATCATCGACCCACATGATGTCCTGACTCAGGTCATTGCTACACCGAACCCCGTTCCACTTGGTGCGATCGCGATAGTCTTCGTGCGAACACGGCCTTCGCCTCATCCGGGCACATGGGTGATTCACTGGACGATCGAGGGGGGCGGCTACCGATGGTACGACGCCGATCTGGCGGCCGATTCCCAGGCGGTATTTCGTGAGATGTGGCCGGGGGACTTCACAGTGAAGGCCTACCCGAAATGGGCCGACGGGCATATAGGCGCGACAACCGTAACGACATACCACGTCAACGAGCCGACAGAGATCAGACCCGACCCGGCGGGTTTCGCTGTTTCGAGTCCCAGTTTCGATTTCAACTGCGTTAACCCCGGCTTCGAAGATGACTGCAATTTTGCCAAGTACAGTGCAGTTGCTCCGAATACCCCGGACTGGATCATTGAGGATTCTGGTGGGAATCCGGTGAAGGGTGGCGACATTGGTCCTCCGCCTGGACATCAAACTCATGGCGTTTGGCAGATCCACCGCAAGTTGTTCAACGATCACAGTAGGTTCGGTCATTTGGTGAACGAAGGTGATCTGCCGGATCCCGACGGAAACGGGTCAACTGGCCACCAGGCGATACAGAATTACACCCTGAGGTCCTTCGCGGTATATAACGGATACGTCGTTGGGATCCCGGAGGGCACTGTGCTGTGGTGCGGACATCTTGAGGCTGAGTTTATCGTGTACAAACCAAACGGCGACGAATGGCGGCGTTACCAGCTCCCTAAGTGGTACATCGAATGGGTAAAGACAGGCCCAGCCGGTACGGCGGTCATAACAACAGTGCTAAACCCAAACACATTGCAGTATGAGCTACAGGTGAAACTCCTTGATCAATTCGGAGCACGAGACGACAGTGTCGACGATGTCACACTGAAGTACACACGCAATGCGAGCCTAGACTGCCCGTAGCTCGAACTCGTCAGAAGGACTATATGGACTTCGTGCGTTCCCGTTGTTCCAAGGACTCCGACCGTACGGGTAGGTGGACGTACGGGTTACGCACCTTGATGGTCCTTGTCGCCTGTTGCGCGGCTGTGTTCTGGGCGGCACTGGTTTTCCTGCCGTCCTGGATCGAACGAAGGACTGTCGAACGGGCTATCGTCCGGCTTAAGGACTACGAACATGCCAACGGCGATGCAGTGAGTTGGAGTGCCGTCCGCGATCTGCTTGACATTGGGCCGGAGACAGTCCCTCACCTGATTCGAGCTTTGGAGCACGACGACCCCGTGATTGCCATGGGGGCATCCATCACCATGGGAGAGATGGGCAGCAAGGCGGTTCCTAGCCTGTTGAGTGCCCTTGAGCGTGAAGGAAACCCGATCGCGCAATCGCGAGCGTACGACGCTCTGTGTCGGTTGGGCCCCAATGATACGGAGGCCGTTCCGAAGCTGATTCCGGCGCTCAAACATCGAGCGGCCTTCGTTCGCCGCAGGGTAGCTGAGGTCCTGGGAAACATCGGGAATGGTGCTCTGGAAGCCGAACCGTACCTTCGGGAACTCTTGAAGGATGAAGACCGATCAGTCCGTGGGACAGCAGCGCGATCGCTGGTGCGCATCTGCTGGGGCCTGTCGCGTGAAGAACTCAACCGCCTCTCAAATGAGGAAGTTGACGCCCTACTTCGGAAGGAGGGCAACCACGCCCAGGGCGAGGAACTGGGGTCAGGGAAAGCGCCGGGTAAAACCAAATCAAATCGCTTGCAAGGAGAGAGAACATCTTCCCCGCCTGCCCGGCTGCGACTTGTCCCGTGTTCGGGCATCGAGACGGTGGCCGCCGCATTCGTGGCGTCGTGGCGTTCCAGGAAGTTCCGAAGATTCAGAAGGTTGAGTGGATCGGCATCGATCCCAACCCCCGTGATGACGACCCTGCGACGAACATCTTTAACGACAACCCGCGCACGCACGGCGGCGGCTGGCGCATCTTTCCAGACCGGAACAAGCCACCGACAGTAAGTGGCAGCAGGCCAACTCACATTAACGTGATAGTCCGGGTCACGCTCGCTCCAGGGGGTTCGGATCGGAAGGTCTACATCCAGAACTTTGACGCCGATGATCCCACGGATCATGACGGGCCAATTGACGACGACAGCGTGGCTCTGCCCGCAGACAACCACGGAGGCGTAGGCAAGCTGCTCCAGGAGTCCAAAACCACGAAAGACGGCGTGGCCGAGTTCCGGTTCGCTGTGACATGGAATCCCGGCGACAACTTCCGCATCGTCGCGGCCTTGGATCGGAATGAGCTGTCTGGCCTGAGGCCGAGGCAGCCAAGCGACGTCGGTGCCATCGAAGACGCAGACGGGAACATCGTTTCCGACGACAGTACGACGCCAGATGTTCGCAAATCGAGCCCAGCGGCGCTTCGGGCTTTGGGTCCCACGATTCCTGATGGGCCATGCCGCCCGGCAGGACGATCTGGATCACGCCCTTGGCCTGACCCTCTTTGCTCTCGTACCACTTCTGGTCCGTCCGCGCCTCATGTCTCAGGAAATCGCCGAGCGACAGCCCCAACGCCCCGACAACGCCAACGCGCAGGAATTCGCGGCGACCCGGCTTGCGGAAGTGGTGCGGATCATCGCGCCAAGTGACGACGTTCGTTTCCGGCAATTGCACGGTCGTTCCTTTCTCTTATGGCCAAGCTCGTCGTGAGAGCAGGACGTTGCCTTGTCGGTTGGTCTCCGAGTGGTCGGCCGCAATGTGAGACGGCGCGACGCGGGGAGGGCGGGTTAACGACCGCCGCATTTCGGACGCCAGCCTAGCCGAAGATCGCCGGATTTCACAAGTGAACGTTCAGAAGGGGGTGCATACCCGTAATTGCATTCGTCGCTCGCTTAACCCGCAGCCGCAGGCGA
>DAIOWH010000254.1:0-5336 GCA_036758585.1 Planctomycetia bacterium | reverse complement strand
TCCACTGCGGTGGACTGGACCTCAAACCCAGCCACTGAAAACCCAGAAGAACGGATGATCGAGGCATTGCTGATTTGCAAGGTCGGATTCACCACATAGGCGAAGTTGGGAGAGAAGCTGGCCACGAAGTTGGTCGTGATGTTGTACGTCTCTGGGATGTACCTGGCCGAGATCCTGTGCGGCCCGGCGCTCAATTGGCTGGTTGTGAATCGTGCGGCACCGGCGGCGTCCAAGTTGACCGGAGCCTGGCCGACCCCATCCACGAAGAACTCGACACTGCCGGTGGGCACGGCGCTACCCGTCACCGGGCGCACCAAGGCGGTAAACGTGACCGATTGGCTGAAGAGCACAAAATCTGGATTGGCGGTGACGAACGTCGTTGTGGCGATCGGTTCGATGCTGTAGTTGAGATTCGCGGATTCGCTGCCAGTGAAAGTCGCCCCGTCGCTTGTGTAGGTTGCCTTGATTGTGTGTGATCCAAGTCCAAGTTGACTCGTGGTGAAGCTGGCCGCTCCCGACTGATTCAGCGCAATTGAGTTTCCGGCGACGCCATCGACCGTAAACGTCACGCTGCCGGTCGGGACGGCGCTGCCGCTGGCCGGGGTCACGGTGGCAGTGAATGTGACGACCTGGCCGAATGATGCTGGGCTGGCCGGTGAGGCACTGACGGTTGTCGAGGTGGACACGGCCGCGACCGCGTTGCCGAAGAGCAGGCCTGTCAATTGCTGGCCGCTCGACACCGTCACTTCGTGATACAGCTTGCCGGTGGAGCCGAACGGAAATGTCTGAACCCAATCCGCCTGCAACGTCTCAGCGACTCGGTATTGTCCGGGACGCAGATTGCTCAGCAAGAAGGTGCCGGTCTCGTCGATCGTCATCGTGTTCGGATCGTCGGCGAGCGTTTCGGTGAGAATCGCATCGCCGTTTGAGTCCAGCACCGCGTTGCCGTTCGCGTCGAGCAGCGCGATCTCCCAGCCGGCCAAGGCCGCTTCGCCGAGATCGCGCTGGCCATTGCCGTTGACGTCTTCAAACTTCAGGCCGGCGATTGAAGCGAACTGTGAGTTGGCGAAGATCAGCGTGTCTCCGACGAGCACTTCGTGCTGCAGGTCGCTGGGGTCGAGCATC
The DNA here is from genome assembly GCA_036758585.1 of Planctomycetia bacterium. GTDB lineage: Bacteria > Planctomycetota > Planctomycetia > JALXBF01 > JBGPMX01 > DAIOWH01. Next base: position 4,211 of record DAIOWH010000254.1, on the reverse strand, counting down.
GCCGCGCCGGATTGCCACACGAGTTCCTCGCCGCTCTTGATGGTCACGTTGCGCGAAGTGGTCCGCGTGGCGATGCTGCCGGCTGGGACGGTTTCCGTCACGGTGTAGGTGCCGGGGGGCAAATCCTCGAACCAGAATTCGCCGTCGGCGTTGGTTGTCACCGGGCCGCGAGTGATCGAGTTGCCTCGACCGTCGGTCCCCGCGACGTTGATGGTCACTCCGGGTTGCGGCTGTTCGAGCGCCGTGACATGCGTCGCGAACCAAAGGTCAGTCGCGGGAACGTACGTCTGCCAATTCGTGCCGCCGTCGGTGCTGATCAAGGCGCCGCCTCCCGCGTAATTCGTCAGCGAATCGCCGAGCCAGCAGATGCCGTCGCCCGCGCCGGTGCTGTTCGGCGACGACAGCACGAGCACGTACTGCGTGCCTCGCGTCAGGTTCACGGACTGCGACGTGAAGTCTACCGACACGACGGTGACGACATGTTCCGGCGGAAGATCGGCCGCCGCGATCGTCACGGAACCGAGTGCCGCGCCGGTCGGAATGCCACTCGCCGCAGCGAAGATTGAAAACGTCAGGTCGCCAAAGTTGCCGTGCGTCTTGAGCGTCGCATCGACCTGAGCCAGCGTGCCGCTGATGCCGGCGGTGAAGGACTGCGCCTGCTGGCGTTGTCCAAAGATCGCCGCTTGCACCGTGCAGTCTTCGTCCAGTTGATGCACTTGATCGGGAAATCGCTTCAGCGTCCGCTGGCCGTCGCCGTCGATGTCGTGAAACTTGAAGCCGTGGAGCGAACCGGGAATGAAGTTGCCGAAGTCCTTGTCCGTGAGGCTCGACCCGGCGAACGTGACCGAGTGTTCGCCGTTCACCGGCGTGCTGATCTGCCAGCCGGCTTGCAGGATTTCGCGAACCGTCAAGCTGCCGCTGGGGGGCGAAACGAATTCGTAGTAGCCCTGCTCATCGGCCTCGACCGTGCCGCTGCTGTCGAGGTCCAGCCCCGTCGTGGTCGTGGCCACCACGCCGCCGAGTGCATCGACCAGCTCGATCGTCCAGCCGTTGAGCAGTGAATCTCCCGCGCCGGCATCGAACACGCCGTTGCCATCGACATCGTGAAACTTGTGACCGGAAATGCTCGGCGGACTGGGTACCAGTCCTTTGAAGACGAACGCGTTGGGCGATGTAATCGCACCGCGATCATTCTGAATTGCGTTCGAGACCGGGAACTTGCTCGAACCGGAGTAGTACGCGGGGTTCGCCGAGTAGAAGTTCTCGTAGAACTGAGAGAATTGCGAGGTCGATTGGCCGGTGACGTACACGAATTTGCCATCCGTGGCGATTCCCGTGCCGACTTCGGAGCCGGAGGTTCCGCCCAGGAAACTGCTGAGCAGAATCTGATCGGCCGACGGGAGCGACGGGTCAATGATCACCACATAGGCTTCATTACCACCCAACATCCGGTCGTACGCATTGGCTGTGATGGGAACATTCTGTCCGCCGTAGCCGGTGACGTACACGCGGTCGAACGCATCGACGGCCACGGCGTTGAGGTTGACGACCGGGTTGGCCGTTCCAAAGATCGCGGCGTATTCCAAGACGCTCAGGTCGGCGGCCGCGCGAGCGATGTACCCCACGTAGCCGGTCGGATTGGCGGTGACGTTCGTGAACGTCGTTCCTCGATAGGGAAAATACAGAGCATGATTCCCGATTGTGCTGCCGACGAGCCACGGTCGTCCTTGACGGTCCACAGCAACGTCTGCCGTGTTCTCGCTATCCGCCGCCGCGAAATAGGCACCCTTCTTGAGCGATGCGTCGCCGCTGACTGTCGTGTCCAGCTTCACGACAAATCCATCGCTGCCATAAACCAGCGTGGGGCTCCCATCAAAGCCGCCCGTGTCAAACGTGCCCGTGAAGATCGGCAGCGAATTCGTTTGACTGGTCGCCGTGTGCGTGAATCGTCCGGCGGTATCGCCGACAACGAACACGTTCTGCGCATCGACAACCGCGATCGCGGTGCCAATGTCCGTGGACCCTCCGGCCAGCAGCGTCGAGTACAGCAGTGGTTCGCCGGGGCCGCTGGGAGTCGTATCCAGTTTTTGCAGAAAGGCGTTCGCTGTGCCGAACGGTGGGAAGTCGGTCTGCGGGCCGAGGATCGCCGCATCGAAGGAAATCAAATGCGCGGTCAATCCGGTCAGATACACGATGTCGTTGTTGGCCGGGTCCAGCGCGATGTCATTTCCCACTGTGTTCCTGGCGCCCATGAACGTCGAATAGCCGATGGTCCCGTTGGCATTCAGCCGCACCACGAACGCTTCCGTATTGTTTGCCGTCTGATCAACCATGTCCACCGGAGTTGTGCGAAATGCGTCGGCGGTGGTAGGAAACAGCGACGTGTCCGTTGTGTGCAGCGACCGCGTCGATCCCGTGACGAACGCCTGCCCTGCGGCGCTCACGGCGATGCCCGTCGCATAATCATGCTGGCTGCCGCCGAGAAACGTGAGGTATTCAAGAGCCTGCCCATCCGGACTCAGCTTGGCCACGAACGCGTCGCCTCCCGGATTCCCGGTGTTGCCGCTCGGCCCTTGGTGCGAGCCATTCACATTCGACGGACTTGTCGTCACACCCGGGAAGCCGCTGTTGGAGTTCGTGTAGCCGGCAAAGTACGCGGCTCCGGTGCCGTCGGTCGCGATGTCCTCGCCGGAGTTTCCGGAATTGAACGGCCCGGTACCGCCAAAGTACGTCGAGTACGGACTGCTGACGACCGGATCAATGATCAGCGTGTGCGACGGGTCGTAGCCACCGAGTTCGAATCCAAAGCGATTGCCCCCGTGTTCCACAAATCGGCTGGCGACAGCGACTCGCTGTCCGTCGATGATTTGATAGCTGATCGGCGCGTCGAGCGCGATTTGAGCGCCGCCCGCGGTGACAATCAAACTGCCGTCGGCCGCCTGTTCGAGAGAACTCGCGCCGCCGATTTCGAACTCAATCGCGGACGGATCGGCTCCCGGTTCGATCACGTAGTCGAACTCAATCGACTTCCCGTCGGTTCCGTAAAATGTCGCGTCGATGCCGCGATACACGTCTTCGTAATCGACTCGGCCGAAGTGCGGCACGTTCTCGATCCAGTTGGTTGATTCGCCGTGGTAGTAATTGGTCACTCCGCGTTGCCGATCCCCCGCCGTGTGAACCGATGCCGCATCGGCTCCGACCAGGCCGATCGACACCGTCTGCCAAATCGAAGCGTCATCAGCTCCGCTGGCCTCCGTGTCTCGAAGTGAGACGATCAAATCCGCACCAGACAACTGCAGCCCGTAGCCCGCACCGCGAGCGACATAATCCACGCCGTCACCCGCCTGCCCAAGATTCGGCTCGAACAGCATCGGCAGATCGTCGAGCGCGCTCAGCAACGTGCGGTCCTCAAGCCGCTCAATGTGCGTGCGAGCCAGCACACCGTCCCTGGTGCGCCGCCGTGTACGCGGGTTGATTGCCCCACTTTTTCTCCCGCCTAGTAGTGCTCGAGATCCCCGGAACCACGATGGCAACATTGTCATGGCACCCTCGCTTCTGTTGGCTCGTTCGCGTCGTTTGCGGAACGCCCGTGCGCACGGGCATAGAGTGAATACTGCGGCAGGGCGGGAAAGTCGGACAAGAAGGGCGGGAAATTCTGGAGAATTCCGGTTGGCACGTTGCGGGGGAGAGTTTTTGTCCGTTTTGGACGCCGGCTTGCAGTATTATCTTTTAGCTCTACAGCGCAGGATCCGAGAAGCGCCAGGGCTTGTCGCCGAATTCGTGCGAATTCGCCAAGTCTGTGACAGGTCGCAGCCCGAAGTCTCACGACTTCGGCTACGGAAGACGAACCTGCATCAGTCATGGCCGAGTATGTTGTTTTCCCGCGCAGATTCTCGTTTGACGCCGAGCCGAAGGCGACGGCCGGCACCTGCGGCTTGGCGTTAAACGAGTTGGTTGCGGCCCAGCCGCGCTACGCCGTTAACGCGGGGAGCGTTGTTTTTCTGCGCAGATTCCTGGCGAGCCGGGGGGCGTTAGCCGGCGTTAGCCCCCGGATTCGGATTCAGACGTGTGATCCGATCAATCCGGGGGCTGACGCCCGCCGGCTCGCCAGGGTTGCGGGCCAGGGTTGCGGGCGCGATCCGCGCTAGGCTGTAGAGCCAAATAGCCTTGCACGATTCTGGGACAGTAGCCCGACGCGCCAGCGAGGGAGC
>DAIOWH010000253.1:0-5454 GCA_036758585.1 Planctomycetia bacterium | reverse complement strand
CGTCGGGCTACTGTCCCTGCGGACTCCCAGAATCACGCAAAGCCATTTAGTCGCGAGTTCCACGGTTGTTCAGAATCACACGGTAGCAGCGACGCGCGCCAACCAACGCCGCGGGTCAGGCAGACGCGCCGCCGGGGACCGCCGAGTGACCCGTCAGTTTCTGTAGGCCGGCGACAGTTTCTCGTAGCAGAATCGCGCGGCGCGGAGCGGGTCGTAGTCCTTGCGGTTGTGAACCTGGCCGCTCACCTCGACACACACACTGCCGCGATAGCCCATCTCGCGCAGGTGCGTGAACAGCGCCGCGTAGTCCGTCGCGCCGGCGCCCGGCAATAGAAACTGAACGCGACCGCCGTCGACTCGCGAGTCCTTCACGTGGACGAACCGCGTGTGCGGCAGCATCGTGCGCAGTGTGTCGGCGATCGACATGCCGCGGTGCTCGAAATGGCTGAAGTCGTACACCAGCTTCAGTCGCCCGCTGCCGAGCTGACTCACCAGCCACACGGCGTCGGCCGGCGTGTTCATCGCGCCCAGGCGGTGTGGCTTGACGGCGATGGTCGCGTCGGCCGCGGCGGCGATCTTCAGCCAGTCGCCGAGTCGTTGGACAAACTGGGCCTTGATCGAATCCCACTCACCCGGCTTGCCGCCCAGAATGGTCTCGATGATTGGGTGCGGGCCGATCGCCACATCGTGCGCCAACTCCGCTGCGCTCTTGATCCGATCGAGCTGCCGCCGGTGAGTAGGCTCGTCCACGTCGAGCGGCAGGTTCTCCATCAGCGCCGGCAGCGCCAGACCGAGCGACCCGATGCGATCGCGCAGCCGCCGGCGTGCGTCCTTCGACAGCGTAGCGCTGTCCGCTGGCCACCCCGCCATCACGGCCAGTTCGACCGCCGTGTATCCGATCTCGGCGCACGCGGCCACCGCCGCATCTAGTTCGAGCGATCGCATTCCGTAGAGACTGAACCCCAGGGCGATCGTCGGCTCGGCCGCCGCCGCGCGTCTCGCCGAGCCAACGACGGCGCCACCCGCGACAAGCGACGCCTGCGACTGCAGAAACGTGCGGCGATTGATTGCGTGAGTCACGTTACTCTCCTAAGCAGGAAAGAGCGAACTCTGTCTCGCGCCCGACCGCCGCCGGGCGGGCTGTGGACCCCGCACGCATTCCGCCCGTCAAAAGAATTGTGGTTGCTCAGTCGACGTCTCGTGTTCCTCGGACCGAAAGACGCGAACGACGCCATAGACGCCGTCGTAGCCTGGCTCGATGTTGACGCGGCCGCCGCGCATGCGTTCGATCGCTTCGCACAACCGCGACCCGCCGACCCGATCGATCTCGGCGAGCGGCGTGTGTTCCAGGATGTGCAGCTCAGGGCCCAGTTCAGTGATGATTCGGCGAAAGGCCCGGTCGACCGTCTGGCTGTTCGGTCCGCAGCCCAGAGTCTCGCTCAGGAGTTCCGGCAGCGGAATGAAACTGCGGAACCTGTGAGTCCGGTCGGGCCGGCCGCCTTCGGGTCGGTCGGCCAACTCCTCGACGCGGTGCAGCACGCCCACCGTGACCGGCTTGCCGCACACCGAGCAGATTCGGTTGTGATCGCGCGTCTCGGCGGGCGACCAGCGCACGCCGCACGAGCGGTGTCCGTCGAAGTGGTACTTGCCCTCTTCGGGAAAGAACTCGATCGTGCCGAGAAACCGCTGCGGGTCGCCGGTTTCGAGTGCCGCGCGGATCGCACCGAACGAAAGCTCGGTGTCGAACACCGTGGCCTCGCGACCGAGCTTGGCGGGCGAGTGGGCGTCGGAGTTCGAGACGAGCGTCAGGCGGTCGAGCTGGCTCAACCGCCAGTTCATCGGCGGGTCCGACGACAAACCCGTCTCGACGGCGAAGATGTGCGTCGCGAGATCGCCGAAGCAGTCTGCGAGCGAGTCGAAACCGGAGGCGGCTCCGAGCACGGCGAAGTGCGGCGTCCAGATGTGAGCTGGAATCAAGAAGCACCCGTCGCCGACGTCGAGCACGATTTGCAGGAGGTCTCGGCAATCGAGTCCGAGGATCGGGCGTCCGTCGGAGGCGAGATTGCCGATGCGCGCGAGCGCCGCATTCAATCGCGCCGCCGCGGCGAAACTGGGCGCGAGCACCACGTTGTGAACTTTGCGCGTCCGATCGCCCTTCTTGTAGATGGAGCTGATCTCGACGGTCAGCAGGAACCGCACCTCGCCGCGACATGCGAACGGCACGCGCTGCTCGACCTTGTCCCACAGTTCGCCGCGCAGCCGAAACAGGCCCGGCTCGGCCGGCTCGAGCTGGTCTTCGAGGTCCTCGAACCACTGCGGGTGCGTGAAGTCGGCGGTGCCGACGACGCTGATGCCCTTGAGCTGTGCCCACTCGGCCAGGTGCGGCAGGTCGAGATCGCGGCTGGTGGCGCGCGAAAAGTGCGAGTGCAGGTGCAGGTCGGCAATGAATCGCATCGTCAGCCTCCGTGCGGCAGGGGAGGAACTCCATCGCCGAGAGCATGGGCGCGCCGGCAAGGAACGTCAAGCGTTTCTTGGTCGGGGCTGGACGAGGCGTCGCGGCTGTGCGACTATTCGCCGCGTTCGAGTTACCGACCTCTTTCTCGCACACGCGAAGGGACCTGCAATGACCACCAAAGACGCAATCAAGTACGTGATGGACACGAGCCTGTTTGTGGTGAACAAATACCTGAGTGACCTGGGCGATGCCGACCTGCTCGTGCGCCCGGCGAAGGGCGTCAACCACATCGCGTGGCAGTTGGGCCACCTGATCGAGTCGGAGCGCAGCCTGGTCGAATCGGTCTGTCCGGGTTCAAGCCCTGCCTTGCCTGAGGGGTTCGCCGCGCAACACGCCAAGGAAACCGCCGGCGTGGACGATCCCAAGAAGTTCCTGAGTAAACAGCAGTATCTCGATCTCTTTGCCAAACAGCGTGCGGCGACGCTGGCCGCGCTCGCAAAGCTGAGCGACGCGGACCTGGATCGGCCCAGCCCCGAACGGATGCGCGATTTTTGTCCGACCGTCGGATCGTTGTTCTGCCTGGTGGCGAACCATCCGATGATGCACGCCGGTCAGCTTGCCGTCGTGCGGCGTGTGCAGGGCAAGCCAGTGCTGATCTGACCGGGTCGATTTGGGGGGGGGGCGGTGCGAGGGATCGGGGAGTAGGGAGTCGCGCCCCCGCCAGATTTTTCTCGCACTCGGGTAATGGACGTGGGTATACTCCGCCTGCTTTTACGCACCGGCGGATGCACGCCTGGAAACAAGCCTCGCTGCACGCGACCGACGGTCAAGACCACTTGGAGGAGATTGGAAATGAAGCGACTGTATGTGGGTAACCTGCCGTTCTCGATGACATCCGATGACCTGATTCGCTTGTTCGGCGCACACGGGACCGTAGTAGAGTCCCAGGTGATCACGGACAAGTATACGGGCAAGTCGCGCGGGTTCGGCTTCGTCGCGATGGAGAACGACGCGGACGCCGACGCGGCCATCGCGGCGCTCAACGGCACCGACCAGGGCGGTCGCGCACTGACCGTCAACGAGGCACAGCCACGAAGCGAGGGCGGCGGGCGCGGCGATCGTGGACCGCGGCGCGATCGAGGCGACCGGGGCGGCTACGGCGGCGGCGGGCGCGGCGACCGTGGTGGACGATACTAAGGTACGCATCACCGAGGCGAGTTCCGACGAAACGCGCGGCGCGTCGTGCCGGACGGACGGCTTGAACGGTTTGCCGTGGGGGCGCTGGATGTTTGAAATCCACGACCGCCTGGTGTACCGACCCGCGACGCTCGTGTTCCGCACCGTGCACATCGACCGAGCCGGCGAGACCGTCAGCCAGCGAGTGGTAAGCGCCGCGATCGCCGACGTCAACGCCGATGGGGACGCGTTGTTGGTCTCGGATGACGGCGCTCACCTCTGGTTCCCCGTCGCGAGCGCATGCGATCGTCGACGCAGCCGACTCGCCTGAGGCGGTGAGGCTTATCGGCGGGCAGGAGTTGGTTCGCGATTTTCACGCCGCGTCGGCCGGGTCCCGCGTCTCGCTGCGTTGGCTCGATCGTCGAGAGACGGAACGACTGCTCGGTCCACCGGGCCAGACTCGCGAGTAATCGTGCGGCGTGCTCCGCGCGCGTCGACTCCGCACCGCTGCACCACCTACAACCACATCAGGTGGATGCCCCAAAGAACTGCCAGCATCACGGCCATGAAGATCAGGATCATCACGGCAAGCCGCGACGCCCGGCCCCAAATGAGAGGCCAGTCTTCGTGCCGGGTGGCACTGTAGACCACGCTCACCACCGCCACGAGCGGCAGCAGGTAGACGTACACCAGGTCGGCGTGTACCGCCTGTGCCCAAACGAAAGGTGTCATGCTAGAGCCGGCTCCTCGGTCGGTTCGCGACGTCGGGCAAAGGCCAATTCAGACGGACCCGACTGGGCGTCTAAGATGACCAACACGTTCAACAGGCTGGCGATCATCGTGTAGATCTGGGCGATGTGCCAGGTCCGGCTGAGCCGTGCATTTAGCTCCTGCAACTCGGCGGCCGATGGGGCGGCCTGGAACCGGCCGATCAGCGGCAGTCCGCGGCCGTCGTCGCGAAACGACTGCACGATCGACGGCAGCGACGACAGACCCATACCCAACCGGCACAGGCCCTCGACGACGGGCTTGCGCTCGTCCCACGCCCAATACACTACCTTCCATTCGCCGAGATACATGCCCCACAGAAAGGTGCCCATCAGGGTGACAAAGAAGAGCACGCCTTTCGCGGTGCGGCCCTGGTAGATGTGTCCCAGGCCGGGCACGAGCCACGCCAGCAAGCCGGCGGTGAACGTGTCGTGCAAGGGAACCGATGGCGGCTGATTGTTCACAAAGAACCTCGCAGGCAACCGTTACGATCCGTGGGTTAGGATTGGCCGCATTGTAACAGCACCTCCGAAACCTGCCAACTTCGGTGCCACTGTGGAGCAGAATGTAAGTTTGCGTCGCGTGCTGGGCGCCCTCCAGCGCGAGTTACTCGCGCGATTCTTGCGCCACTGCCGGCGGCGGCCCGGACCAGTGGGCCGTGTTGAGTGCGAAGTAGAGGTTCACAAATGGCGGCGCTTTGCGGCTGGCATACCAGATGCGGAAGCTGCCGTCGGGCAGCCTGATCACCGAGTGACTGGAAACGTAATGCGATTCCCACGGGCGGTCCGCGGCGGGCCGCAACACCGGATTGTCGGGGTGTTTGTGCCACGTCACGCCGTCGGCGCTTGCGGCGAATCCGATCGCCGTCGTCTGCCGGTTCTCGCGCGAATAGCTCGCGTACCACATCAAGTAGACGCCGTCGATCTGCGTCACCGACGGATAGATTTGAAGATTGCGCTCCCAGTCCTGACTGATCTCTAGCACCGGTTTCTCCCTGATCACCCACTTGCTGCCGTCGTCGCTGATAGCATGCCGGATCAGCCAGGGATACGGGC
>DAIOWH010000252.1:0-5461 GCA_036758585.1 Planctomycetia bacterium | reverse complement strand
CAGGCAAACCAAAGCGGTGTCCAGCCACCGCACTCCAAAGTTCGCTTGTTTGAGGTTTAGTACTTGGTGGGCCGGCGCTGCGCTTGTCCCACCCTACCCCCTACCCTCGGTTGCGAGCGAAGCCCACTCTACGCTTTGTTTCACAACCTCTCAGTCCCTACCGCTCCACACTGAATAGGGTCTGAAATCGGCTTCGGTCGTTTAACCCGCAGCCGCAGGCGAGGCGTGGCTGGCGTTGGTTGTGCCTCGCCTGCGGCTGCGGGTTAAACGAATTCAACCCCCTTTCAGTGTGGAGCGGTACCAAATACGACATTGACCACTGCCGCTACTCCGCCTTCGGTGGTTGCGGTTTCGTGTCCGTGGCGCCCTCAGCGTCGTCGCCCATGACGCCATTTTGCTTCAGCCACTGCTCCATGCCTCGCGTGTTGTTGAGTTGTTGCTGCACGGCCCGCCACTGGGCGGCGTCGAACAGCGGCTTCACCTTGCCCTCGGGCAACTTGGCCATCTGGATCAGTACGACGTAATAATCGTATTGGCCGAACCGCTTGGGCGGCTTGGTGTCGGCAACGAGCAGCTCCACCAACTTGCGGCGTTGCTCGTCGTGCAGCGGCAGCCCATTGTCGAGCATAGCCACGGCCAGTTCGATCTTGGCCCGATAGAGCGACGCTCTGCGTTCCTGTTGGATCTTGTCGTAGCTCGCCGCTTGTTCGGCCGAGAGCGTTGTGCGAACGGTCTTGCGAAAGATCGAGCTTTCGCCGAACAGCCCGGCGCTCAACTCGGTCTGGAGCGGTTGGATGTGCTGCCAGATTTCCTGGAACTTGTTCTGGTCGTGCTTGACTGCCTGGAAAATCTTGCGGGCATCTTCGACGCGATCGAAGAACCGCTTGATGTCGCCGCGCCCGGCCAACTGAAGCTTCTTCTTCTGTCCCTCCGAGAGTCCGCACACGCGGTCGATCTCTTCGGTCCGCAACGTCAGCATCTGCTCGATCCGTTTGCGTCCGTTCTGAGCGTTCCCCTGGTTCTGAAACACCCACTGATCGAAGTTCTCGTCGGCGAAGACCGGCTGTGCGACGACCATCGCGGCCTCGTCCTCGCCTTCTTCCTGTGCCCTTGCGACCGCGCCGCAACTGAACGGGGCGAGCAGGACGGCGCCCAACAGAAGTCGTCGCAGCCTTAACAGCATTCGCCGCCGAGCGATCATTTCGGCTCCTCCGGTTTCTCATTCGGCTTGGCCGGCTCGGCCGCCTGCGCGGGTTCCTCCCATGCTTCCTCGAACTGAACCCCGTGCATGAACCCCAGACCGGCCCCGCCCCAGAAGACGCCGCGGTTGCGGTTCGCGCCGCGCCAGACACCCTGCTGCGTCTCGGTCAGAACGGGGATCACGAGGTTGTCGGGAATGTTGGGCTGGAACTGATCGCCGTATTGGAACAGCTCCAACTGACCCCACGAATCGTCCCACTTTGCCTCCAGCGCCGTGGCCAACTTTTCGCGTTGTTGGGCAGTGAGCACGAGATCCTGGTCGAGGCGGGCGACCACGTTAAGCAGCGCGACTCGCTTGCGGTTTGCGGCGCGCTTGTCGAGTTCGTCCTGATACCGGGCCGCCTGTTCCGCCGACAGATTTGCCTTCACCGACTTGGCCAGCGCCTCGCCGATGATCTTGCGCGGGTCGGGAAAGGTCGACTGCTGGCCCGCGACCATCATTCCACGCATCATCTTCTTCTGCGTCTCGGCGAACGCCTTGACGGTCTCCTTGACGGCCTGGTCGCCGGTCGCCGCGATGCGCTGGTACTGTTCCTTGGTGGGCCGGCAAATGGTGCGAACAAAGAACAGCTCGCCCTTGACGAGTTGCTGGAACTGCTGCTGGTATTGCTGAATGAACTGGGCGATGTTCGGGTCAACTTCCTCTTCGGCCGGCGCGGCTTCGGCGCGGGCCTCGGCAGGCTTCGGATCGTCACCCTTCGGTTTCGCGGCTTCAGCGTCGGCGGCCTTTTTCTCGCCAGCCTCCTTCTGAGGCGCCGCTTTCTTCAGTGCTTGCCCGGCGCCAATCGACGACGTAGCGGCGACGCAAGCAACGAGGACGACAGCAATTCTCTTCACGGATGATCTCCGCTGAGGGCGCTGAGGCAACCGCCGGTCATTGACCGCTGGTGGGTTTCTCCAGGCGTTTGAAATACTCGTCGAGGCCGGCGCGGAATTCTTCGGGCAGGACTGGGCCGGCGTCGCCGGTCGTCTGCGCGACGCCGTGATCTTCGCGAACTTCCTTGTCGTTCAGGCCGCGGCCTAAGAGCGCGAGCGCCGAGTCGTTGGTGGTTCCGCCGCCCCCGCCGCCCGGCGACGAGCCGCCCCCGCCGCCGCCTCGCGGATTGATGCGCCGCGACTGCAGCAGTAGTTCGATCGCCTCAGTCTCGGCCGCTATGGCGGGCGAGCCGGTCTCGGGGCGAGCCAGAATCTCGGTCGCCTCGCGCATCACGGCCGATACGGCCCCGAGCAATTGAATCTCGGGCGCGAACTCCGACTCGCCGTCGGGCAAGTCTCGGATCCGGTCCGTCACCTTGTCCACGCGCACCTGTATTTCATCCTGCGTGTCGGACAGTTTGTCGGCCTGATCCTTGTGCTCAAATATGTCGATCGCCGGCCGCGCCTGTTCGGCCACGCGAGTTTCTTCTCGCAGGTTCACTTCGGCTTCGAGGATGTGCAGCACTTCCAGCACAATGGACGGCGGCAAACTGCCGCGCGATTTCGAGCCGGGTCAGCTTCCGCCCGAAGTAGGATCGACCAAGTCCTCGGCCCAGCGGTCGAGCGTGTCGGACCAGAACTCGCACTGGGCCATCGACACGCCGTTCTCCTTTTGCAAGTCGTCGGCCAGTTGCCGCAGGCCGCCGATCACGTCCTGCTGGCGCATGTCGTCGAGCACCGTCTGGAACTTCACAAAGTGGCGGCGCTCGAAGTATGCCTGCATGTCGTCCATGATCGTCGAAACGTCGTGGCTACTCTTCGTCTCCTGCACGGCCAACTCGCCGAAGAGTTGTCGCTGGGCTTGCTTCGCGATCGTCACCGGAACGCCGAAGGCGTCGGAAACCTGATCGCCGATGCGGCCGGCGATGCGATCCTGCAAGCGCGACGCGGCCTTGAGCCGCTTCACCAGCGTGCTGCCCTCGAGGTTGGCCAGGACGCGATTCAATTCATCGGCGATCTTGTCGAACTCGGCGAGCAGATCGCGCTGCTGAGCGACCGCCTCGTCTACCTTCTGGCCGGCCGGACAGGAGTTGTCGTCTTTGCCGCCGCCGATCAAGGTCGTCGTCGGCAGGCCGAGTCGCGGCGCCGACGGACTGCTCGGCGATGCCTGCGCGTCCGGCTTGTTCTTCAGCGGCTGCTGCGAGCTTTCGACGTCGGCGATGCTGGGCACCGGCGGCTGCGCGGATTTCTTCTCGTCGTCGGGCGATTCACCGGGCGGCGATCCGGAACCAGCGTTGCGGACTTGCCCGGCCATCGGCGCCGGCGGCCGCGATGTGCTGGCGGCCACGGCCGGGGCCTGAGCCGCCTGTTTCAGCAGGTCCGCGACCGACGGCATGCGGTTCGCCGAGATGTCCTTGAGAATCTGCAGCATCTCGGCCCACTTTTCGAGATGCCCGACGCCGAACTCAGGATTGCGCGTGGCCTGCCGCACCAACTCCTCGCCGCTGGCGACCAGGTTCGACAGCCGGCGGCCGTTGGCCCGCTCCGCGCCGGCCTGGTTCTCCAGCCGTCGCCGCGTGTCAGGCTCGTTCAGTTCCGCCGCCGAGAGCTCGCGCAGTTGCTTGTTCGTCTCGTGCAGTTGCATCTCGCGGTCGCGAACCTCGAGCGACTGCCGGTGCCACTTGCTCAGTTGCTCGGTCAGCCAGATGGCGTGCTGCTCGGCGTTGAGCACATACAATAGATATGTAGGCGAGTAAACCCGCTCGCGGCCGGGGAAGTAGTCTTCGGCGTAGAGCCGAACCTGCACGGGCTGCGGCTCAATGCCGAGCGACTGGGCCGAGAACGTGCCGGCCAGTTCGAGGGTCTCCTTGTCGTTGCCGCCCGCCGCGAGCACGCGTTCGCCTTGGGCAGGGTCCTTCACCGTAGTGCGGTCGAGACCCTGCCACTCGATGCCGACTCGCTTGACGCCGAAGTCGTCGATCGCGCGGACCTTGAAGCTGAGCAATTCCGAATCGAGCACGACCTTCTGCCGCGGCAGGTCCTCGCAGGCGAGTGACGGCGCGTCGTCGTCGCGGGCGGTGATCGCCAGCGTGAACGGTTCCTTGCCGGCCAGCCCGAACTGGTCGCGCCACTCGAATTGCATCTTGCGCGGGCCGTCCACGTCGGCGGCTGCACTCGAAATCCGCGGGCCGACCGGCGTGCTCGGCTCGCCGTCGATGTCGGCCGAGGCCAACTCGCGGCTGGCCGTGGCGACGAACGCGGCGCGGCTCCCCTTCACCAACGAAATCCCGCCGCCGCGCACGTCCTTCTCTTGCGCCGCCAGACCAAGGTAGTCGGGCAACGCCACGCTGGCCACCAGCGATGTCAGTTCGGGTCGCAGCGTCGGCGCGATCTCGACTTGCTTCGCCAGGTCGCCGATGCGGATGTTGAGCCGAACCGGGTCGAGCTGCGCGGGAATCTCGAACTCGTAGCGATCGTCTCGCAGCGCCGCGACGATCGGCTGGCCGCCGCCGAGCCGCACCGAACCCTGGCTCGGCCGCCAGACGGTCTCAGGCGCGAGACGTACCGCGAGCGTGAACGGTTCGCCGTGCGCGACTACGACGGCGTCGGCAAGCGCCTCGACCATCGTGAACGTGTAACGAGGCGTGTCATTCCATGCGAGCAGCCGAGCCCACGCGTTAGCGCTGGCCGCGGGATACATCACTGCCAGTCCCAGCACAACCGCGAGCGCGGCGGCGGCGAGCACGCCCCTGCGGCGATGCCGCGGGTCGGGCACGGCGAGCCGGAAGTCGTACGCCCGCGCCTGGTCGGCGACCTGACCGATCGCCGCCTCGCACAGGGCGAGCGATCGTGCCTGTTCGCTCTCGCTCTCGACCAGTTCGATGACGCCCAGCAGGTGGTCGCCGATCAGGGCGTGCTTGCGGCTGAGCAGGCGGGCGAGTTGATCGGGGCGACGTTGCATCCAGACCCAGCGGTGCAGCGCGAGCGGAACCAGGGCGCAGGCCGCAGCGGCGGCGCCGAAGATCGCGAGACGTAGTCCTGCCGGAGTGTCCCACAGCCGGTCGAGTGCGAAGGTCGCCAGGAACGCGACCAGCACACCGATCGCCGCCCCACACGCGGCCTCGACCATCTTGATCGCCCAGACGCGCCGGCGAAACTCAACGAGCTGCGCGCGCAGCGAGCCTGGCAACTCCAACTGGTGATGTCGTGAAGAAAGGTCCATGGGCTTCCTCCTAAATGGCTTTGCGTGATTCTGGGAGTCCGCAGGGACAGTAGCCCGACGCGC
>DAIOWH010000251.1:0-5532 GCA_036758585.1 Planctomycetia bacterium | reverse complement strand
CAGGTGCGCTTCGTCGAGCACGATCAACAGCGCGCCTTCGGTTTGGCGGGCCTTGTCCAAGATCTGCTGGAACAAGCGGTCCTTTCCGCGGCGTGGCACCCAGAGCCGGACATCGACGTGACGGGCGCAACACCCATACAGGAAGTGGTCGCTGATGGTTCCGAGGTCACGCTCAGCATTGAAGGAACGGGTCTGGACTTCGACTCGTTCTCGGAAAACTGTCAGCCGGGTGGCCAGGAACAGGAGGACGTCACGATTACCTGGGCCGGTGGAGATTTCCCGTACGGGAACACCGGCCCGAGTGTGGTTTTGCGCCTACCTTACCACACGGAGCAAGCAATCCACATCACCGCCACAGCAGTGGATGCTGCTTCGGCGCCGGGGCGCGATGATACGGATGTGGTTGTGGAAACCAACGGCTTCGCAGTCTGGGTCAGTCTTTCCTTGCAGACGAGCGGACCGTTCCCGCAGGGTGCCATTGACGCGGGGCTTGAGTATCCGCCAGGCTACGGCGACAAGCACACGACTGGGCCAACTCAACCGGGCGTCGATGGAGCGCAAGTTTTCACAAGCAAGGTGCTGATAATCGGCACGACGCAGGGCACGGGACCCTTTGAGTGGAAACAGACGGTTACCCTCAGTGCGTGCCAGAAAAAGGCCGACGGGACGTGGTTGCCTCCGCAGAAGCAAACTGATAGTCCTGATGACCCTGACCCAGTTCCGCAAGCACGAACGACAACACCCGCCAACGGAAAGATCTACATGCTCGATGCTCCTGGACTTGGCGTCCCTGGGTATCAGGATCCCGTCGAAATTCATCTGTACCAGAACTTCAAGACGTGGGTGGAAATGGGCGGCAAGAGAGCCTCGGACGTCCTGGAATGGCATGTGATCACGCAAATACAGTTCGACGGGAACAACTGGGTGGGAATGCCGCCGACTCCAACGCACGCAGGTGGCGGTCATGCTTCCCTCCCTCAAAATGACTGCGCCACCGAGGTGTACACCGTTTAGACGTTTGGATCAAGTTGTTGTCACCTCACCGCTGTGCCAGCAGGAGAATGGCAGACGATGTTCGAAAAACTAGTCGTATCGTGGGGTTGTCTTGTGACCATTCCACAAATGACTCCGAGCCCGCCACCGTCTTGGCTCGGAGTCAAGTGCCACATCGTGTTCGTCGCGCAGGCAAATGGCCGATCGGTTTGGGTTGTCGACGCGAGCGGCGAGAACCTTCGGTGTTTGAGTCGAGATCCGTTTCAGGCGACAACGCGTCAATCACCGTTTCGGTCGACTAGAAAAGACAACACGTTGCTTGTTACGCAAGAGGACTCGCAAGGCTTCCGCGTCGGCTCGCTCTCCGTTCGGGGAGCATCTCAATCGCTCGTCCATCAGCGAGCCACGACAGGAGATCCACCTGAAGTGTCTCCCGATGGACGATACGTTGCGATAATCAGCCAAGAGGCTGATCATGGGCCAACGCTGAGGATTACGGACCTCAATTCGCCAACGATGCACAATTCTTGGTTCGTCGATGAACCGGCGACGCAACCTGTCTGGTCTCCGGACGGTAGTTGCGTTGCGTATGTTAATGCCGGTCTTTGGGTGGTAGGTTCCGATGGTTGGCGTCGCCGTCGGCTTATTCACGAAGACCAGGGGCGAGTTTTTGCACCACGTTGGTCCGCAGATGGTCGAAGGATACTCTATGCACGGCACGTTCTGTACGGCGACGCTTTGGACGTTGTGATTGGGGGAGAACCTAAGCTGGTTGACCTGTTCACCATTGGCGTTGAAGACGGGAGCGTCGTACGTCTCACTCGCGAGCGCCAAGTAAGTAGCCGGATGCGCGAAGACGATCTGGGAGGCGTTTGGTCTCCAGACGGGAAACGCGTTGCGTACACAGCAAGAGTTAATGGGAGAAATCAATTATTCGTGTGTGGGTCCGATGGGTCCAATTCGGAGCAGTTGACGCCCGGGCCGCTCCGTTCGTTCAATCCTCAATGGACGGCCGACGGAACGCAGGTCGTCTTTGCACGGGAGACTCCATCGGGTAAGCGAGACCTAGCGGTGATCAATGTAGACGGCACAGGACTGCGTCTGTTCCGCATCGAGGAGCTGGACGTGTTTTGGCCGATCTGCCTCCCGCATCTGAAAGGACCACGCTGAGAACGCGCACTTGGGGCACGACGTTGCCCTCGGCTTTCCCAAAATGGACGCCACCCATCGCCGAACAATGGGCTGAAGCGGATCGCGGCGGGCGATTCTTGTCCGCTTCAGGCTCTTGCGTTTTTTCGAGAGTTTGCTCGCGCGCGACGCGGTTTTGATTCTCTGCCCGCCGCGACCGCTTAGCCCTGTCGTTGGGCGAAACAATCGCGAGCCATCGTGGTTCGCCAAAGTCCATTCTTTCCGAAAGGAGAAGCGTCATGCTCAGATTCCTCAAGCGGGTCTTCGGTTCACAGAGAGCAATCCGACGGGTGGTCGCAACGAAAGCACAGCCAAGACGTCTGTGCGTGGAATCTCTGGAATGTAGGATCGCGCTTTCAGGCCCAGACGTTTCAGACTCATCGCCACCAGACTCTGCCCCCACAGCCGACAAGATAGTCCTCGCGATCCACTGCGACGACGACGGAGCTGACGCATGGGATGACGGTCACTGCTTCGTCACAATCACGGTCAACGGAAAAACGACCGCCTACGGCCTTTGGCCCGACTTCAACCCCGACATCGTTGGGACTGCACTGGACAACGGAAAGCTCGGCACGGACGTAAGGGTGAATTACCCTGGCGACGACCCCAGTGCGTACGACTCACACCGCTACTACGAACTGACCGAAGAGCAGCTCAAGCGATTCAAAGCCTTCGTGGAGCGTAAATCCTACTGGACCGTCTCTAACACCTGCGCGCCCTTCGCGCGTGACTGCGTTGGCTACACAACGGGCGAGAAGCTCAATGCGGACGATTGGAAGCATCTCGGCGCTGACACTCCCATCAAGCTGATCGAGAGCATTGAAAAGGCGGAGACGAGCAATCCGACTACCCCAGACGATCCACTCCCACCAACGGGCAAGGATCCAATCATTTCCCTGCCGCCGATCATTGGCATGTTGCCGCCGATCGGGGTCACGCCAATCGCAATTGGCGTCGTCGGTGTAGTGACCCAAGGACCATCGGGAGGTGGCTCTACGAGTGGTCCAGTACCGTAGTCGTGTACTTGCGTCCGTCGCACCGTCTGCGGCGGCGCAGACGGTGGTCTGCAACCGACAGATTTCACGGAGGCTATAAAATGGCACTGGAATGCTTAACTCATTTGGTGCAGTTGTGCTGCGTCATCTCGTCTCTGCAAATGCGTGGAGACGAGGTGTCGGTCCAGACAACTGCCGGCGCGGAACTCAAGTTGACGCGAGTGTCGCTGCAATGCAGGTGCAGGCATGACGCAGCGACGGTCGGATCAGAACAAGGCGCGAAGAAGCTGCCATGCAGTGAGCACCTTGGGATCGCGACGGAGAGATTCCAGGCCCGACTGCCGCTGGGGATAATTAAGGAGATCGTACCTGCTGACGGACAACAGAATGGATCGGCCAAACAGCTCAAGAGTTTCGTCGTGACCCTGGGAGATGGGACGCGGCTCACGGGTACGGTTAGTTTCAGTCATGTCGTTGGTGACTCCGAGCGGGGCACCGCTAAAGTACCGCTTGAAGAGATCCGCTTCGTGCGTTTTTCGAAACCGAAGGAGTCAGCTGACGTTTCCGCATCCAAGGGCACACACCTTGCCAAACTCGTCCTTGTAAGTCTTCCAGAGCAAAAGGAACTGACTCTCGCCAGAGCAGGATTTGTTGTCGGACCAAACTGTGAATGGAACTGTGACGCGCCTGCCAAATCAACGGACCAAATGCGATTCGCGGATGGCACCGTGGTGAAGTGGGACGATATTAGCTCCCTGGCGTCTTCCCCGAACTCATTGCGTACGAGTGACAGAATCAAGGTCAAACTGAAGAACGGCAGCTTGTTAAATCCGATCCCGATCGATGCATTCGCAGTAGATGCCGACGCAACGGTGGGAAAATATGTTATTCCCATTCGCGTACCTTTTGCGAAATACTTCCGGATCGAGTTCTGATGGCTCGAACGCCCAACGACATGATGCAGCGGATCCGTGCTGGCGGTTTGGTTTGCGGAGTCGGTCGCTTCGGTTCAGCGTTTTGGTTGTTCATAGTCTTTTCGCCTCGTACCGCACGAACCGCTGATCATGGACGTTGAACGAAACGCTGCGCGTGGTTTGTTCGGATGCGGAGCGGTGTGAGGAGCATGGAGGCGCAGGATGGGTCGGCGTTCTCGAGCCAAGCGCGAGCGACGACGAAGCGGTCGGGAGGGATCGAGCGATCCCGTCGTCGGCTTCGTGGCCGTGAACCAAGTCGGCGGACTCTGCGACGGCGACGCCCTGATTGTCGCCGGATCGCGTGCCGCGGTCGAAGCAGTGATCGCGCGATCGCCCGCGCGGCGGTGGGAGATTCAACCCGCTCGCTTCGCGCACATCTGGCAGGGTATGCAACTGGGCGGCGCCTACGCGTTCGACGAAACCGCGTACCGTGCGTTCTTGCCGCACGCGCGCCGCGCCGGTCTCGAACTGGCGGACGAGGATTTTTCCGATCCCGGACCGACGGGAATTCACTTCGTGCGCGTGCAAATCGCAGCCATGGCGCCGCGGGACTGGTAGCGCGCGCCGCGGATGCCGTGCGTCGATTGGCTGGCGTTGCCGCGCGCGAAATCGCCGCGCCGCGTTGCGGCGCCGGCCGTTCGGGCCGTAAGGCACCATCACACAGGTCGGGTCGTAGCGGTCGTGCCGATTAAAACGATTTGCGCATCGGCCGTTTGTAGCGCATGATTCTCGCAACGACGGGACCCATTTCTCACGACCTTTTCACCGGGAGCAGACTCATGACGCCGATGACACCGCTGCGCGCACGCATGATTCAGGACATGCAGATTCGCAACCTCTCGCCCCGCACCGTCGAGTGCTACACCTATCACGTCGGCTGTTTCGCGAAACACTTCGGCCGCTCGCCGGAGTTGCTCGGCGTGGAAGAGGTGCGGGCGTATCAGGTGTACCTGGTGCAAGAGAAGAAGGCGTCGTGGTCGAGTTTCAATCAGGCGGTTTGTGCCCTACGGTTTCTCTACGGCGTGACGCTGCGGCGGAAGTGGCCGGTGGTGCAGATCCCGTTCGCGAAGCGGCCGAAGACGTTGCCGGTGGTGTTGGGTCCGGACGAGGTGCAGAGGTTGCTGCGATGTGCGAAACCCTTAAAGTCGCGCGTGCTACTCACCACGATTTACGCGGCGGGGTTGCGCTTGGAGGAGGCGACGCACTTGCGGGTCGCGGACATCGACAGTGCGCGCATGTTGTTGCGCGTGGCGTGCGGCAAGGGGGCGAAAGAGCGATTGGTGCCGTTGTCGCCGCGGCTGCTCGGCGAGCTGCGCGAGTATTGGAAGGCGGTGCGTCCGACCCAGTGGCTGTTCCCCGGCGGCACGCTCGATCGGTCG
>DAIOWH010000250.1:0-5604 GCA_036758585.1 Planctomycetia bacterium | reverse complement strand
GGGTGGGGGCGGTGGAGGCAGCGGCGGTGGCGGCCGGTTTTCGAGCGGCATCAGCAGCGGAGGTGGCGGAAGGTCGATGACCGGTGGCGGCTCCGGCGGCGGGCAATCCGGTCGATCCGGAGCACCCGAATTGTCTGGGAGCCGTAGCGGCGGCCGATCGATTGAGAGTATCGGCGGCTCGTCCGAACGCGGCGGCTCGCGCCAATCATCGTCGATCGACCACGATCGGTCCGCGGTCCGGAGCGGCGATCGGTTCGGCGGTTCCTCGCGCGGCGACAATCGCACAGCCGGTTCAGGCGGCGGGTCAGGTCTCGGCGAGCGCGGCGGCGATCGGTCGCCTGGTTTTCTGGACAAACACAACAGCGGTCGCGGACAGGGTGGCAAGAAGACTGATGGTCTCACTTCATCCTCGACCGGCGACGCCAGCGTGGCTGTCGCCTCTCGCTCAGGAAACGCCAAGGGGTTCAAGAACTACGACAAAGGCTCGTCGGACTTCTTAGGCAAGTTCGGCGGTGGCGACAACGCAGGCAAGAACGGGTCCAAGGGAGGCAAGAAGGCCGACGGCAGCGCCGACGACGCTTCGGCGCTGCACGATCACGGCAAGAAACTGCACAACCACGAGACCGGCGAGTTGTCGAGCAAGCGCGCGTCCAAGCTGAGCAGCGACGCCGATGATTTCCTCGGTGCTCGCGGCGGAGCAGTCGCCAGGCACGGCGGACACCATCATCATCATCATGGCCATCACCATCACAGCCACTGGTTTGTCGGCGTCGCCCTCGGTTCGCCGTGGTGGGGCTGGGGCTATTGCGATCCGTTCTGGGCCGGATACGCCTGGGGCTATCCCGGCTGGTACTCGTGGGGTTACCCCGGCTACTACGGCGGCTTGAGTCTGGGCTACTCGTCCGGCCACTGGGGCTTCTCGGTGGGCACCGGTTTCTCGCCGTACTACTGGCCGTACTACGCCTACGATCCGTGGTGCGTGTATCCGGCGCGAACCTACGTGGTCGGTTCGCCGGCCTACGCGGTGGTCGATCCATCGCCGTCGGTGGTCTATGATTCGTCGGCGTCAGTGACACAGACCCCGTCGCGCACCGATGCGTACGCGACCAACGGACTGACGGCGCCCGCCAACCCGATTCCGTCGGAACCGGCGCGAGTGGATGATCCGCTGACGCTCGCAGCATCGAATGAGTTCGCTCGTCAGGGCGAGGCGGCTTTCAAAGCCCGCGACTACAAAGAAGCCGTGCGAGCGTGGCGGCATGCGCTGGTCGAAGACACTAAGAACGGCACGCTGGTGCTGATGCTCGCTCAGGCGCTGTTTGAAAACGGCGACTACCTCGAAGCCGCCGGCGCGGTCCAGTCGGGCATGATGCTCTTGCCCAAGGACAAGTGGAACGTCGTCGTGGCCCACTACGAAGAACTCTACTCCGACTCGCAGGACTACGTCGATCAACTGAAGGAGCTAGAAAAGGCGATCAAGGACAAGGCCGACGCGCCGTGGCTGCGGTTTCTGGTCGGCTACCACTATCTGTATCTGGGTCACCCCGTCGAAGCGGTGCGTGAACTTCAGAAGCTGAAGGAACTGGCGCCGGGCGACAAGGTTGGACTCGAACTGCTCGCGGTCGCCGAGGAGGCGGCGAAGAAGAAGACGGCGAGTTCACCACTGGCGCCGTTGCCCGCACCGTGAGCCGGAGTCTGAAAAAGGGGTCTCCGCCAACTTTGTGGAGATTGTGGTGTGGCCGTCCCGGCCGCCTCACATCTGGCGGTTGAAACGGCAGGCGGGGCGCCTGCGCCCCAAACTTGGCGGGGAGTCTGAAAAAAGTCGCCATGGCCGATCACTCCGACCGGCTGGATCGTTGGGCCAATCTGCTGGCACTCAATCGCACCGTCGCCGTAGTTCTGGCGACGGTGCTTTTTTTTGGATTGGGCGAGCAACTCTGGGAGAGCTTCATGCCGGCGTATCTCGACGCCCGCGTGAAGGACGTCGCCCGCGCCGCGCGATTGACGCCGAGCGTGGTCGGCTGGCAGGCGCTGGCGATCATCGGCGTCTATGCGTGTCTGCGGAATCTGTTCGAAGGGTTCTGCTACGTCGGCGGCGGGCAACTGACCGCGCGACTGGGCGACCGCGGCTCGCTCATCCTCTTCGCGCTGATGACCCTCGCGGGTTACACGATCTTTCTCGTGTCGTCTTCGCCGCTGGTGGCGACCCTTGCCGCGATGCTGATTCTCGGCTGGGAGCCGCTTTCGGTCCCCGTCACGTTCACGACCGTCGGGTCGAGCGTCGATCGCACGCGCCAGGGCGTGGCCTTCGCCTTGCAATCGATCCAGAAGCGGCTGCCCAAGGTGCTTGGCCCGATGATCGCCGGCTTCGTCATCGCCGCGGCCCAGCGGCATTCGGGCGACGCGGCGGCGGGACGCATCGTCGGCATGAACTACTTGGTCGGAGCGGCGCTCACGCTCGGTCTGGCGTCGCTGGTCATTCAGTTTCTCTTCATGCCGCACCGGCCGCCGCCGCCGCCACAAACAGCTTCGGCCGCCGCCGTCGTGCGCGGCTTTCACCCGATGCTGCGCCGCCTGCTGATCGCCGAGATCCTGACGCGATGGTGCGACTGGCTGGTCCGCGAGTTCGTCGTGCTCTACGTGCTGATCGATCGCGGCTCGACCGACTGGTTCTACGGCGTCCTGTTGGTCCCGGCCCAGCACCTGACCGCACTGGCAACCTATTTGCCGATCGGCAGCTTGACGCGCCGCGTCGGCCTGCAACCGTTCATCGGTCTGACGTTCGTCTTCTTCGCGCTGTTTCCGCTCAGTCTGGCTTGGGCGCCCGAGGGCGCGTGGTTGCTCGGCGCGTTCGTGGTGTACGGGCTGCGCGAGATCGGCGAGCCGGCGCGCAAGGCGTTGATCACGTCGCTGATGCCCGAGTCGACGCGCGCCCGCGGCATCGGTCTCTACTGGGGCCTGCGCAGCGGCGCGATCTCGACGGCCCCGCTGGCTGGGGCGGCCATCTGGCACTTCTTCGGACCGACCGTCTTGTTGCACGTCGCCTTCGCCCTCGGCGTGCTGGGCGCCGCGGTGTTCTACTTCTTCTGCGCCCAAGTCCAGTGCCGATCGGACGTCTGAGTCGCCGCGTCGGGCAGGCCGCCCAGCTCGCGAACGATCTCGCGGACTTCGTCCAACGTCAGGGCCGCGCGCAGCGATGCGTCGAACATGGCCTGCTGACCCGCAGTCGCCCCGGCGGCGTAGGTCGCGACCAGGCGACCGACCGTCGCATCGTCGCTGGGCCGCATGAGGTCGCGCACGAACAACGTGCCTCCGGGCGCCACAACGCGCAGCATCTCGGCCATGACACGCTTCGGTTGTGGAATGTGATGAACGATGCTGTTTGAGACCACTGCCGGAAACGCACCGTCGCCGAACGGCAGCGATTTGGCGTCGGCCAGCTTCAAATGAATCCGGCCGACCAGCCCCGCCCCCGCCACGTTCACCGCGCCGCGACGCAGCATGTGCTCAGCCGCATCGACGGCCAAGACAATCGCTCGCTTCTCCTGCCGGCACAGTTCGATGGGTATCAGCGCCGTGCCGGACCCGACGTCCAGCACCTGCCAGCCCTCGTGGTGTATCGCGAGGAAA
Source organism: Planctomycetia bacterium (assembly GCA_036758585.1). Taxonomy (GTDB): domain Bacteria; phylum Planctomycetota; class Planctomycetia; order JALXBF01; family JBGPMX01; genus DAIOWH01. Next base: position 1,974 of record DAIOWH010000250.1, on the reverse strand, counting down.
TCGGCGACGAACCGCCGGTTCACTTCGCTGTGGTCCATGAGATCGTACTCACGGGCCTCGTCTTCGCTGTCCATCACTTCGGGTTCCAGTACGCGAGCAAGCATGGTTGATCCGCGGTTAAGGGTCGTGGGGTGCATACCCGTAATTGCATTCGTCGCTCGCTTAACCCGCAGCCGCAGGCGAGGTCGGCATCGTGCGAATTGCACGGATCAAACACGACCTCGCCTGCGGCTGCGGGTTAAACGAGCGAGGCGCAGCTACGGAAATACACCCAGGGTTGTGCTCCAAATTGACCCCTGCCGATCGCCTCGATAGCATCGCATCGGCGACAGGAGTCATGTCCGCAGGCGGCAGTGTACCAACTACCCATGAACGAAGCTCTGTTGATCGTTGGCCACGGCAGTCGTGATGCCGAGGCGACGGCCGAGTTTCTTGCACTCGGCGCCTTGCTCGCTGCGCGACGGGCGCGCGGGCAGACGGCCGCCGCGTTCCTGGAGTTTGGCCGGCCGAGCATTGGCGAAGCGATTGATGAGCTGGCGGCCCACGGCGCGAGCGAAATCTGCTGCCAGCCCGCGATGCTATTCGCCGCTCGGCACGTAAGAACCGACGTACCGTTTCAGGTGCGGGCGGCCGCCGAACACTGGCCGCTCGCGACCATTCGCGTCGGCGGAGCGATCGACGCGCATGATGGACTGCTCGAACTGTGTCGCCTGCGCTGGAACGACGCCTTGCGCTCGCGTCCGCCGAGCGACCCCAAGGGTACGTTGCTGCTCATCGCCGGTCGCGGAGCGAGCGAACCCGGCGCCACCGCGCGGCTCGCGGCGATAGCACGTCAACTTGCCGAGCGCTACGGAGTGGCCGACGCGAGGCCATGCTTCAGTGGGCTTGCCTCGCCACTCGTGCCCGATGCTCTCGCCAAGGCGGTCGACGACGGATTCCGGCGCGTCGTGGTCCAGCCGTATTTCCTGTTCAGCGGTGTGCTGGTCAAAAAGATACACGAGTGGACGCGCGACTGCGCCGCGCGACATCCCGATTTGGACGTCTTCGCGACGAACCACTTGGGCGTCCACCCGCTGCTGGCCGACGCGATCGAGGATCGCGCCCGCGCCGCCCGGCTGCTTGTCGGGCGCGAGTGTTCCGCACAAACCTGACCGTTCTCGTTTCTTCTGGGCCGCTCAAGCATGTCCAAGGGAAGAATATCTCTCGTCGGCGTCGGGCCGGGCGATCCCGAACTGGTGACCCGCAAGGCCGAGCGAGTGCTGCGCGAAGCCGACGTCGTCTATCATCCGGGGCGCGACGACTCGTCTGGTTTTGCGCTCGGAATTGTCGCCGACCTCATCGGCCCGGACGCCACAGTTCAGGCCGCGGCCGTGGAGCTGGGAGGCGCCGCCGACCGATACGAGTCGCTCGCGACGCAGCTCGTCTACGACGCTGCAATCGGACGCCGCGTCGCGTTCATCACTGAGGGCGATCCGCTCGTCTACAGCACGGCCGCTCGGCTGCTCGATATTCTTCAAGCCCGCTGGCCCGACGTACCGGTCGAGGTTGTCTCGGGCGTGACCTCGCTCACCGCCGCCGCCGCCGCCGCCCGATCGGGCCTCGTCGAGGGCGACGAGACGCTGGTCGTCATCCCGGCCTGCCACCATGCCGATCGCCTGGAACACTGGATCGAGCAGCACGACCGCACCGCGCTGGTGAAGATCGGCAGCGTGTTCACTCAAATCGTGGCGCTGCTTCGTCGTCGCGGCTGGCTCGATCGCGCGGTCTACGTGGAAAAAGTCGGGACGTTGAGCGAGCGAATTGTTCGCGACTTGGCGACGGTGGAAGCCGGCTCTGTGTCGTATTTCTCGATGATCCTCATCGACCGTAGTGAAGACACCAGGCCACAAGCCGGCTTCCCAAGGTGAACATGGCATTGGGAGCTAAATGGCTTTGCGTGATTCTGGGAGTCCGCAGGGACAGTAGCCCGACGCG
>DAIOWH010000249.1:2774-5719 GCA_036758585.1 Planctomycetia bacterium | reverse complement strand
GTTCCTCGCTCGCGCGTCGGGCTACGGAATGGCCGGTGGAGTTGGCACGCCGTCCACTTGGGCCCGCTCAGAGCAAAGGGCACTACCATGCCGTCGAGCTACCAGGAATTCGTCGATCGGCTGAACAAGAGCGGATTGATCTCCGAAAACGATCTGCTCTCCATCGAGGAAAGTCTGTCGCCAGAGCGGAAGAAAAAACAGGACGCCCTCGCGCTCAGCCTGGAGTTGATTCGGCTCAAAAAGATCACGCCGTATCAGGCGGAGGTGCTGTCGGGCGGCAGCGTGGGACCGCTCGTGCTGGGCAATTACATCTTGCTCGACAAGCTGGGCGAAGGCGGCATGGGGCAGGTGTTCAAAGCCGAGCACCGCCGCATGGAACGGGTCGTCGCCGTCAAGGTTTTGACCGGGGACTTGACGAAGGATGATAAGTCGCTGCACCGCTTCCAGCGCGAAGTGAAGGCCGTCGCCAAATTGTCGCACCCGAATATCGTGACGGCCCACGACGCCGACGAGGCCGGCGGCGTGCATTTCCTGGTGATGGAGTACGTCGAGGGGCGCGATCTCTCCTACGTGGTCAAAAAGAACGGGCCGCTCACCGTGCGGCAGGCATTAAACGTCACCCTGCAGGCGGCCCAGGCACTAGAGTACGCACACTCCAACGGGATCTTCCATCGCGACATCAAGCCGTCGAACCTGTTGGTGGACAGCAAGGGGACGCTGAAGCTGCTCGATCTGGGTCTGGCGCGCGTCGAGGCGACCGGTTACCTGGGGCTGGGCAGCCTCGCAGTGGATCAGCAGACTCAGTCCGAGCTGACCGGGGCCGGCGCCGTGATGGGCACCATCGCGTACATGGCCCCCGAGCAGGCGATCAATGCGAAAAACGCCGACCAGCGTTCGGACATCTACAGTCTCGGTTGCACCATGTACTTCCTGCTGACCGGCAAGCCGCCGTACACGGGCCAGTCGCCCATGGAAGTGCTGGTCAACCATCGCGACGCGCCGATCCCGTCGTTGAGCGCGGCCGTGGCCGACGCGCCGGCCGACTTGGACACCGTGTTCCGCACCATGCTGGCCAAGAAGCCGGTGGAGCGCTATCAGTCGGTGAGCGACCTGATCGCCGCGTTGCACGGACTGCAGATCGAGGATCGCGCGCCAGTCGGTGCGGGCATGCCGCTGCCGGCCGCTGGACTGCTGGGGTCGGGCAGTGACTCGGGCTCGCGAGTCAAGCTGCCCAGCGACTCGGGGCGGGGCGTCGCGACGGCTGTCGCGGCCGAGGTGGGATCGAAGCCCTCCGACACCGAAGCCGGACGTTCCTTGCAGACCACTCAGCCGGACCGAATCGCCCGACCCGCCGCGCCCGTGCCGACTCGCAAACGACTCGTCCCGATCGCCGCGGCGGCTGCCGCAGTGATCGCTTTGGTGGCCGGCGGGCTGTACTTCTCCGGCATCTTGCCGCGCGGCGGCTCCGCTGATCGCACTCCCGGCAGCGACGGCACCGGAGGCGGCAAGTCGGCGACCACGCCGGCCGTCGCTTCGGCCGCAAACCCCATCAGGGTCGGCGTGCTGCACTCGCGCACCGGCACGATGGCCATCAGCGAACGCGCGGTCATCGACGCCACACTGCTGGCCATCGACAAACTCAACGAAAAAGGTGGCGTGCTGGGCCGGCGCGTCGAGCCAATCGTGGAGGATGGTGCGTCCGACTGGCCCACGTTCGCCGACCGTGCCCGCAAGCTGATCACCCAAGACAAGGTCTGCACCATCTTCGGCTGCTGGACCTCCGCCAGCCGCAAGACCGTCCGGCCGGTCTTCGAGGAGTACGACCACTTGCTGTTCTACCCGGTGCAGTACGAGGGGCTGGAGCAGTCGCCCAATATCGTGTACACCGGGGCCGCGCCAAATCAGCAGATCATCCCGGCAATCAAGTGGTGCGTTGCGTTTCTCAACAAGAAGCGGCTGTTCCTGGTGGGGTCGGACTACGTGTTTCCGCGCAGCGCCAACGCGATCGTCAAGGACGAGGCGGCGGCACTGGGGGCCCAGATCGTCGGCGAGGAATACGTGCTGCTAGGCAGCTCGGACGTGGCGGAAATCGTGCGAAAGATCATGGAGGTCCAGCCGGACGCCATCATCAACACGATCAACGGCGACTTCGTGGCGTTTTCCGTATGCTCCGCATGGCCGGCATCACGCCGGACATGATTCCCACGATTTCCTTCAGCATCACCGAGGAAGAGTTGGGCAGCCTGAGTTTGAAGGACATTGTGGGCGACTACGCCGCCTGGAACTACTTCCAGACCGTGGAGCGGCCGGAGAACGCGGCATTTGTCCAGCGGTTCCGCCAGAAGTACGGCCAGCAGCGCGTGACCAACGACCCGATGGAAGCCGCCTACTTCGGCGTGCACCTGTGGGCGCAGGCCGTCAAGCAGGCCGGCAGCGACGACGTGGCGGCCATCCGCAAGGCGGTCAAGGATCAGAGCCTGGACGCCCCGGAAGGCAATGTCCGCATCGACGCCGAAACGCAACACACCTGGAAGATCGTGCGGATCGGCAAGATCATGCAGAACGGCCTGTTCGAGGTGGTCTACAGCTCCGAGCGACCGATCCAGCCGATCCCGTTTCCGGCCACGCGAACGCAGGCCGCGTGGGAAGATTTCTTGCAGAACATGCACCTGGGCTGGGGCGGCAAGTGGGCGAACCCGGGGCGGTGAGGAATCCGCCGTATGCTATCCAGGCCACCCTGGCGTTATGGGGGCTATGGAAATCGGCTCTATTCCGCTGAAATCGTCGTGTAGAATGCAAGATCAGATGAAGCAGAGATGAACGCACTGGAGAGACCATGACCTATCGTGGCCACGTTCAAGGCGGAGTAGTACTATTGGATGACCCGCATGCGATTCCGGACGGTACCGTTGTAGACGTTTGCGTGGCCGGCGGCGTACCGGCAC
>DAIOWH010000249.1:0-2674 GCA_036758585.1 Planctomycetia bacterium | reverse complement strand
ACCGGCCCACACCGGGCGCGAACTCAGCAAGCGTTGAGCAGATGCTCGCCGCAATTTGGGCCGATGTTCCCGCCTCGGAATGGGCGAATCTGCCCCACGACCTTACGGACCAGCTCGACCACTACCTGTACGGAACTCCCAAGAAATGACCGAGGTGTTCTCCGACACGCTGTATTGGCTCGCGCTCGTCCGGCCCGGCGACTCGTGGCGTGGGCCAGCCGAGCGGGCGAGGACGACGCTTGGTCTCGCTCGACTCGTAACGACCGATGAAATCCTCGCCGAATTCCTCGCCGCGGTCTCGGCTGGCGGACCTCTACTGTGGCGCAAGGCCGTCGAGACCGTGCGCATGCTGCTAACCAATCCAGACGTTACCGTCGTAGCACAGTCTCGTGACTCGTTCATCCGTGCCCTCGGTCGATACGCGCAACGAGAGGACAAGGAATACAGCCTGACCGATTGCTCGGCGATGAACGCCATGGACGCAGCCGGAATCCGCGACATTCTCACGAACGATCATCACTTTGAGCAGGAAGGCTACAATGTGTTGATCCAGAAGCCCTAATCTAATCAGGAATGAGTTGTCGCGGATCACGAAACGGCCAAGGGTAGGCCGGAACAAGTCGGCGCGGTTCCGGCGCCGGTTACTCGCGATACATGGCCGGAACGGCGCAGACTTGTTCCGGCCTACAAAGCTGAACGTTTCTGACGGTGCCGCGCGGCGGTATGACTTCCGGAGTTGAACACATGGAGTCTTGTCCGTCACTCGAACAGCTTGGCCAGCTCCAGACCGCGAAACAGGACACGCCGGTCGACCATAGCGTCAGGACCCATGTGGATGGTTGCCCGCGCTGCCAACAACGGGTCAAGGAACTCGACAGCAAGGAAGTGAGCGGGAACGCCCCGGCCCTCCGTGTACCGATCGGCACCGTGGACTTCGACCCGGAGCCGCCGCAGCCGAGCAGCGAAGGCCCCGGCACGGTGATCGGTCCATACAAACTGCGGCAGAAGCTCGGCGACGGCGGCATGGGCGCGGTCTATGAGGCCGAGCAGGAGCGGCCGATCCGACGCCGCGTCGCACTCAAGCTCATCAAGCCCGGCATGGACAGCGAGCGGGTCATCGCCCGCTTCGAGGCGGAGCGCCAGGCCTTGGCCCTGATGTCCCATGCCAACATCGCCAAAGTCCTGGACGCCGGCACCACGCCCAGCGGCCGGCCATTCTTCGTCATGGAACTGGTCCCCGGCGTGCCGATCGCACAATACTGCAACGACAGCCGCCTCACGCTGCGCGAGCGGCTGGAGTTGTTCATACCGGTGTGCGAGGCCATCCAACACGCCCATCAAAAGGGGGTAATTCATCGCGACATCAAGCCGTCCAACATCCTGGTCACCCTTTCGGATGGCACGCCGACGCCGAAGGTCATTGACTTCGGACTGGCCAAGGCCACCGAACGACTGTCCGAACACTCGATGTTCACCGAGTACGGCGCGATGGCCGTGTTCCGAATCGGAGACTTGGTCGATCAAGTCCTGGGCGAGTTGGCGCGGCGCGACGTCGCCCTGACCATCTACGACGAGGAGGCCGCCGGTCCGGCGATCTACCAAACTTCGACCAGCCCGCGGCGGACGGCGGCGGTTTGAAAGCCGTGCAGCATCTCGAAGTCGGCGGCCGGCGCTGGCGCCTGGAGTTCGTCGCCTTGGGCGAACCGAACAAACCTTGAACGAGGGGGCTGGCACGGTTGACGCCGTTGGCACGTCGCAGTATCTTCATCGTAGACACAAGGAGACACGATGAAGACACGCGTCCAAAAGTGGGGTAACAGCCTGGCGCTGCGAATTCCAAAGACCTTCGCCACCGAGGCGGGGCTGGGCGAAGACACGCCAGTTGATCTGTCGCTGGTGAAAGGCAAGTTGGTCGTCCAAGCCTTGTCCGACGAGCAGCTTAGCCTCGACGAATTGCTGCGTCGTGTGACCGACAAGAATCTACACGGTGAGTGGGACACTGGACCGGCCGTCGGCAGGGAGGTCTGGTGAAACGCAAAGCGTCCTATGTCCCGGAGCGAGGAGATGCGATCTGGATTACCCTTGACCCTCAGGCTGGCCACGAACAGGCAGGACGTCGCCCGGCGCTGGTCCTGTCGCCTGCTTCCTACAACGGTCGCGTGGGCTTGGCATTGTTGTGTCCGATCACAGGACAAGTAAAGGGCTACCCGTTTGAAGTCCCCCTCCCAGGCGGATTGGCGGTGACAGGCGTCGTGCTCGCGGATCAGGTAAAGAGCCTGGACTGGCGGGCTCGGAATGCCGCCCAAATCTGTTCGGTTCCGCAGGCGGTTGTTGTCCAAGCGCTGAACCGACTCAACGTCCTGCTCGCGGGAGGGACCTAACGTGGGGCACGTTTCTAACCTGCCGCAGTGTTCCGCGACGACACTGGCACGTTAGAAACGTGTCCCACGCCAACGAGGTAGGCCGGAACAAGTCTTCGCAGTTCCGGCTTGGACGGAAAACGCCGGAACTGCGAAGACTTGTTCCGGCCTACTTCCTGTTCGGTTCCGCAGGCGGTTGTTGTCCAAGTGCTGAACCGACTCAACGTCCTGCTCGCGGGAGGGACCTAACCATAGCAGTGGAGCTGGACACCCGTTTTTGTTGGTTCGGAGGTCTACTCGAACCGAACGACGTA
>DAIOWH010000248.1:0-5792 GCA_036758585.1 Planctomycetia bacterium | reverse complement strand
TGCTCCCTCGCTGGCGCGTCGGGTTACTGTCCCAGAATCGTGCAAGGCTATTTAGCTGTTCATGACCAGTGGCGAGAGCGCTTGAAGTTCGGCCCTGGAACTGATAAGAGTTTGCCGACGGACCAAGCTTGGGTTTGCAATCTCACCCCGCATCCCTCAGCAGCATCACCATGAAGCCACGCGACTCGCGAGTTGCTCTGCCGAAGATGTGCGTCATCGTAGCCGCTTGCCTGATCGCCGCGATGGTCGTCGGCTGCTCGCGCCCGCAGCAGAATGCGCCCGCGCAGCTAGCGCCCCTTCCATCGCCGACACAGAGCGAACCGTCGGACGCCGCCAGGCCGCCCGCGTCGTCGCGCCCGAGCGATCAGGCGGAGGCGCCCGCGGACAAGACCGCCGCGGACGACGCCAGGCCGGCGGCCGAGCCTCAGCCGACGACCGCCGACGCACCGAAATGGACCAGCCTGTTTGACGGCAAGTCGCTGGGCAACTGGGAGCCGACGCGGTTTGGCGGCGAAGGCGATGTGAAGGTTGAGAAGGACGCGATCGTGCTCGAAATGGGCAACGAGATTACGGGCATCACGTGGAAAGGCGATCCGCCCGCGCGCATGAACTACGAGATCGAGATCGAGTCGCAACGCGTCGACGGCGGCGACTTCTTTTGCGGCCTGACCTTTCCGGTCGGCGAGGATTTCTGTTCGCTGATCTGCGGCGGCTGGGGCGGGGGCCTCACCGGCCTGTCGAGCCTCGATGGCAACGATGCGTCGGAGAACGAGACGTCGAAGTGGCTCGACTACGACAAGGGCCGATGGTATCGCATTCGCCTGCGCGTCACCGACAAGAAGATCGAAGCCTGGCTGGACGACAAACAGGCGGTGAGCGTCGAAACCGCCGGGCGCAAGATCGGCATTCGCCCCGAAGTGGAACTCTCGAAACCGCTCGGCATCGCGACGTGGCGCACCACCGGCGCGATCAAGTCCATTCGCCTGCGTCAACTCACTGAGCCGGCGGCAGCGAGTGAAGCCACGAAAGAACCTGGTCGCTGAGCGGCCCGCGCGCGGCGGAATAGAAGTGATCCGCACCGGAGACTGTGACGACCTGAGTCCGCCCGTGCTTCGCGGCCGACGGGTCAATCGCCTCGGGCAGACCGCGAAAGGCCATGTTGCTCTCCAGCTCGATCGCACCAAACGTGAAGAGCGTCGGGCACGGCACCCGCTCGATGTACTTGAGAAAGTTGTATCGCTCGTCCGGACCGTATTTCTCGACGTAGCCGCCCGCCGCCACGACGAACGGCAGCGGCAGTTTCACCTCGATGAGCGTCGCCGAACGACCGGCTTGCACCAAGCGGTCCGCTTCGCGGTACGTCTCAAGAAACTCACCGCCCTGCAAGCTGGCGACAAAGTGCGAGTACGACAAACGCGGCGGCGAAATCGCTGCCAGGCCGGCGACGCCGAGCGACCGCTCGTGGGCCAACGCGTAGACGCACTTCACTGCGCCGAGGCTGTGGCCGACCAGGCCAATCCGGCGAAACCCGCGCCGGCCGAGCAGTTCGACCCACGCGGCCACGTCGTGACGGCAATCGTCGACGACCTCATACGCGGCCCCAATCCGCCGGCCGCCTTGAGTCGTCACTGCCGTGCTGATGCCGTCGTGCCCGCGCGTGTTCACCCGCAACACCGTCACGCCCGACGCAAGCATCCGCTCGCCCAAGTGGTCGAACAGCGTCGAACTGTAGAAGCTGCCGCCCGTCCCGTGAATCATGCAGGCGACGTCGACGCCTGCCTCAATCGGCGCCGCCGAGTGCGACGCCTGCAACATTCCGTCGAGCCGGACGCCGTCGCTCGTAACCACGTGAACCAGATCGACCAGCATGCCCGAATCCTCACACGACCAAGGTAACGTGATCTGCGGCGGTCATTCTACCAGCAGACCAGCAGCAGGTCTGGTCGACGCGCTGCGCCAGAGGCGTGTAGAATATCGCCCCATGGGCAAGCATCTCCAGCTTTGCATTTGGCTCGTGATCGCAGCGGCCGCCGGCGCCAGCAGCGTGGCGAGTCCCGCAGATTCACCGCAACCGTCCAGGTACTGGGCGTACCAGCCGCTGCGACCTGTCGCGCCGCCGAGCGTCCAGGACGTCGACTGGCCGTGGAACGCGGTCGACCGGTTTGTGCTCGCGACGATCGAACGAAACGGACTCAGTCCGTCGCCCGACGCCGACCGATACACCTGGCTGCGTCGTGTCTCGCTCGACCTGACCGGTCTCCCGCCGACGCCCGACGACCTTGCCGCATTCATCGACGATTCGTCGGAGGCCGCCTGGGGGCGAGTCGTCGATCGACTGCTCGCCTCGCCGGCGTTCGGCGAACGGTGGGCGCGCCCGTGGCTGGACCTCGTGGGCTATGCCGACCAGATTGGTTCGGCCAACAACGTCCCGGCCGAGCACGCTTGGCGATTCCGCGACTATGTCATTCGGTCGCTCAACGCGGGCAAGCCGTTCGACCAGTTCATTCGCGAACAGATTGCCGGCGATCTGCTATCGGCGGCGGGCATCGAGGAGCGCCAAGACCAACTCACGGCCACAGGGTTCCTGCTGCTCGGCAACGTGAACATTGTCGAGGCCGACAAGTTGATCATGCGGATGGACCTGGTGGATCAACAGATCGAAAAGGTCGGCCGGGCGTTTCTGGGCATGACGCTGAATTGCGTGCGCTGCCACGACCACAAGTTCGACCCGGTGACGCTGCACGACTACTACGGGTTGGCGGGCATCTTCGCGAGCGCCGAGTCGACGTACAAAGCTGATCGCGGCGTCTGGAGTTCGGTGACAAAGGTCGAGTTGCCTGAGACGCTGGCGCAGTTCGCGGCGCGGCAGGCCGCGCTGCGGGCGCACGAGCGCCAGACCGACGAACTGCGGCGTCAGCGCGAAGCGATCGAACAGCGGCTCCAAGGATTGGAGCAAGCGCTGGCGGCAGCGGCGAAGAACGAGCCGTCGCCACCCCCGACCGGAGCGGGGTCGCTCGCCGAACTCGAAAAGGAGAAGACGGACCTCAAGAGCAAGCTCGACAAGCTTGGCCGCACCGCGCTGCACCTGGCCTACCTGCGCCCCGCGGCCCCACAGGCGTTCGCGCTGAGAGACGCGGCGGAGACGGGCGATGCACGGCGTCAGATTCGAGGCGATCCGCATGTCTTGGCCGAACAGATGCCGCGAGGATTCGTCGCAGTCGCAACGCAAGGCGACGCACCGGCCATTCCCGCGGGCGAAAGCGGGCGCCGCCAGTTGGCCGATTGGCTTTGCGGCGCGGCCAGCCCGCTGACCGCGCGAGTCACCGTCAATCGGATCTGGGAGCGGCTGTTCGGCCAAGGCATCGTTCGATCGGTTGACTACTTTGGCCTGCGCGGCGAGCCCCCGTCGCACCCGGAACTGCTGGACACGCTCGCCCACTCCTTCCTGCAGCATGGCTGGTCGCAGAAACACCTGATCCGCACGATCGTGCTCAGTCACACTTATCGGCAGGCCTCCGCGGTGCACGAGTCGAGCCGCCCGGCGCTTGCGGCCGATCCGGACAACCGGCTGCTGTGGCGGATGACGCCGCGTCGACTGGAGGCCGAGATGCTGCGCGACGCCGTGCTCGCCGTGAGCGACTCGTTGCAACACAGCACAGCCGGACCAGCACTCGCGCCCGAGTTCCCCGAGAACGTCGGCGGACTGAGTCCCACGGATGTGAATCCGGTCAGCTTTTCGCTCACCAAGTTTCGCGACGACCAGTCGCGGGTTCGTACGATCTACCTGCCCGTGGTGCGATCTTCGGAACAGCGTGGACCGGCCGACGTGCTGAACTTCTTCGACTTCAACCAGCCGGGCCAACTCGCCGGATCGCGGCCCACGACCACCGTAGCGTCGCAGTCGCTGTTCCTGCTCAATGGCCCGTTGCTCAAAGAGGCGGCCGCGCGGCTCGCCGCGTCGATCGTGTCGGACCGACGGTTCGTGAGCGACGACGATCGGATCGCCGAGTTGACGCGGCGCGTCTTGAATCGCCCGCCCGATCCGCTGGAAGCCGCGGACGCCCGAATGTTCGTGATCGCCGTCGCGGGCGACGACCCCACCGATGACCGCGTCCGGGCGGCCTGGGAACGGTTCGCCCACGCACTGTTGGCGACCAACGAGTTCCTTTTTAGATTGTGATTTCGGCAACACGTTTCGCCGGAGGTCTGCCGTGAATCGAAACTCGCCGGTGTACGCAAGTCGCGAGATGCATCGCCGCCGGTTCCTCGAATGCGCGGGCTGTGGCTTCGGCGCGGTGGCGTTTCAGGCAATGCTCGCGGACCTCGCGTCTGCGTCGACGAGTCCACTGGCCGGCCGGCCGGCGCACTTCGCCCCGCGCGCCCGCCGCGTCGTGTTTCTGTTCATGGCGGGCGGACCGTCGCAGCACGACCTGTTCGTTCCGAAGCCGCGTCTGGCGAGGGACCACGGCCATCGAGTCGGTGCGTCGGGCCTGCCGCAGGGAATCCAAGTCGGCACTGAGAGGTTCCTGACACTCGGGCCGGCCGCCGCGTTTCAGCCGCGCGGCCAATCGGGCGCGACCATCTCCGACCTGCTGCCGCACATCGCCGGCGTCGCCGACGAGCTTTGCTTCCTGCACGCCATGCAAGTCGATAACCCGGCGCACGACCTGGCGACGTTGCAGTTCAACACGGGCGCGATCACCGAGTTGCGGCCGTCGATGGGGGCTTGGGTCGGCTATGGCTTGGGTACGGAGAACGCGAACCTGCCGAGTTTCATCAGCATCCATCCGGACAGCGACGTGCGGCCGCGCGGCGCGGCGTTTCTGCCCGCCGCACACCAAGGGACGGCCATCGCAGCGGTCCCGCGCGACTCGAAGGAGTCGGCGATCCGGCACCTGCAAGACCCGCGAGTTCCGCGCGATGAGCAACGCCGCCAGGTCGATCTGGTACAGACGATGAACCGACGGCTGCTCGGCCGCGTCGGCGACGACCGCACCATGGAAGGCATGATCGAGTCGTTCGAGCTTGCGTTCCGCATGCAGGCCGAGACGCCTCGGCTCGTCGATCTGTCGGACGAATCGCCCGAGACGCTCAAGCTGTACGGAGTCGGCGCGGCGCCGACCGACAAGAACGCACGGGCCTGCCTGCTTGCCCGACGACTGTGCGAGGCGGGTGTGCGCTTCGTGCAGGTGACGATCGGCGGCTGGGACCACCACGGAGATATTCGCGGCGCGCTGCCCAAGACTTGCTCCGAGGCCGACCAGCCCATCGCCGCACTGATCGTCGACCTGAAGCGGCGCGGGCTGCTCGACGATACGCTGGTGCTTTGGTCCGGCGAGTTCGGCCGCACGCCCTGGAGCCAGGACCTGTCGGGCACGGCGCCGATCGAAAAGCACGGCCGCGAGCACCAACCCGAAAGCTTCACGGCGTTCCTCGCCGGAGGCGGCGTTCGGCGCGGCTTCAGCTACGGCGAGACCGACGAGTTCGGCTATCGGGCGGTCGCCGGCCGCGTACACATTCACGACCTGCACGCCACGATGCTGCACCTGCTCGGCCTCGACCACACGCGACTGACCTACCGAGTCGCCGGCCGCGACTACCGACTGACGGACGTCCATGGTGAGATCGTGCATTCCATCTTGAGTTGAGGAGATCGAATCGATGAACTTCTCTCGAACTGCCGCGGGCGACTCGTGGCCGCTCGATCGCGACGTGACCGGTTCGTTGCTGCGTCGTTTCTAAATAGCCTTGCACGATTCTGGGACAGTAGCCCGACGCGCCAGCGAGGGGGC
>DAIOWH010000247.1:0-5807 GCA_036758585.1 Planctomycetia bacterium | reverse complement strand
ACCTGCCCGTCGTTCTGCGCGATGTGGAAGTCGATCGTCCACGGACGCAGCTTGCTCACCATCGTTTCGTACGCGGCGTAAAACTCGCTCGATGAATAGCCGGGTTTCAAGAGCGCGTGCTCGGGGGCGTTGTAACCGAGCAGGTAGAGATAGGTGTGGGCCATGTCGGCTTGGAAGCCGAGCGTGTCGGGCATGCCGACCGCTTCGAGCAGGTCGAGCATGTCCTTCCAACTGTGCATGCCGGCCCAGCAGATTTCGCCCTCCGCCGCCAGCCGCTCGCCGTGGTCGCGCGCGATCTTGGCCGCTTCGCGGAACGTGTCGGCAATCTTCCGCGTGTTGGCCTGCGGGTCCTCGCGCCACTTGTTCACGCCGAACTCGGCCGAGTCGATGCGGATCACGCCGTACTTGCGAATCCCCACCTTGTTAAAGATGCCGGCGATGCGGCAGGCCATCTTCACCGCGGAGAGAAACTTTTCGCGGGCCGCGGCATCGCCCATCGCCGAATCGCCGACCGTGCCCGGCCAGACCGGCGCGACCAGCGACCCGACGTCGAACCCCTTGCCCGCGATCAGGTCGGCGATCTTCCGCAACTCCGCGTCGCTGGCTTCCGGGTTGGTGTGCGGCAGGAACAGGAAGTAGTCGATGCCGTCGAACTTCGTGCCGTTCACGTTGGCCGCCGCGGTCAGTTCGAGCATCCGCTCCAAACTGATCGGCGGCTCCTGCCCTTCCCCGGTCCCCTTGCCGACCAGTCCGGGCCACATGGCGTTGTGAAGTTTGGGGTAAGTGTTGGCGGTGGTCATCGAGTCTTTCCTTTCAAGTGAGTCGCCAGGAGCATTTTCATGGGTTGCAAAGTTCGTGAACAACGCATCTTCATCGGTCGCAGTGTTCGGTTGAACGGGTTGAGTACGAGCCCCAGTTCCTCGAGTGTGATCACACCGAGCAGGGCCTCATCGCCTGGCTCGCCTAAGATTACGGGCGTATGACCTTCGCCTTGCGGGAGCGCGATGTGGCATTCGGAAAGCGAGCGTTCGACCTCGGTCCCGTCCGCGAGAGAAAATGACATCGACCGCTTGGCTCTTAGCCCGAGATGTCGCCACGTCGATTCGGGCAAGAGCGTGTACGTGGCGCCGCTGTCGACGAGGAAGCGGACGGTCGCGCGTTTTCCCTTTGGACCAGAAACTTCGCCCTTGATATACGTCACGCCCATCGATCGTTCCCTCTGCGGTTCAATTCGCTTCAGCGGTAGGATATTTCATGCGTCGCGACTTAGCAACTCAATGACTCAGCGCAAGAATCGCCCGCCGTTGATGTCGGGCGGCGCTCCGTTGATGAAGCGGGCCTCGTCGCTCACGAAGAACAGGACGATGGCGACCATCGGTGCTGCCGCAACTGATTTGGTAGGACGGCTGCGATCCGACGTCCCGACATCGGTTGCGAACCGCATCTCGGCGATTCGACGGGCGCAACAGCAGCTCGTCACGCCCACCCGGCCGAGGGAAAGCGGCCTTTGCGAGAACGTGGGTCGTCGATAGACTTCCGCACCTCGTCACGCATAGCAGAATAGATTTGGAGAGGCAAATCGTGAAAGTACCAGGAATTCCTGTCGCGTCCGATGAGTCTCCCTTGCTGGTCCCTCAGTCCGGCTCGCCTCGCGGAACCCTCAGGCGGCCGATCATTCAAATCTTCCTTGGCTGCGCGCTTGCGACAATTTTCGCGTGGGCCGTCTACGTTGCTTTGAAGGGCGACGCTGAGCGTCTAATGACCATTCGCACGAATCTGAATGACGAGGGAGGCCCGTTGGTCATTGTGGACGGCGCGGAGGTCGGCTATTCCCCGCTCCCGGCCAGCTTCATCTACTACCCCGGCCGCGAGATTCGGTTGATCAAAGATGGCTGCGAAACGGTTACATCAGTCGAACGTGACATTGTTTGCCACTTTGAGCCGCCGGGCAACGTGGACGAACTCCTGCAACGTGCCCACAAGCTCCGCACCGAGGCGCAACTCAAAGGAGAACCACGCCCCGATGACCTCGAACCAGTAGTGTCTGGCAGCAAGCTGGAATTCTAAAGCTGGCGCGCGGCAAACGCGGCTACGCACTCGTCACCGCTGCCACGCGCTCGCTTGAATACGAGTCCGAGACCGTTTTCCGGGCACCTGGATCAAGCAGGGAGGAGTGAGCGAGACTGTAGGAGTAAGCGGGACTGTCCCAACTTGGCTCCCTTATTCTGCGTGGCGTAGGAACCAGCTTCCGGACCTTTTGAGAAATCCCTCGCGAGCGTCTCGGTCTACAACCACTCTGAGTTTTGGTTGAAGTTCCGAATCACTCGGCGGATCGGTTTTGTCGATCAGGTCCACTTTGCGAAGTGCAAACAGATACTGTCCGTCGCAATCTGCATTTAAATTGAATGCTTGCTGGTCGGCCAGCCCACCGCGTGGGTATAACGATGTGTCCAATCGGCACCATTGTTGGTCGAAACCATGAGCCTGAGTTCGCTGTAACGCCAGCTCCCGTAATACGCCAAGGCTGCAAGTGAGACTTCAAATGACCGATCTCGTGTATGTCGTGTGTAAACCTGATCAACGCGGGGCGTAGCGGTGGAGTGGTCTCCAACGTATTGGGTAGGCCCTCTTACAAGAGACAAAGGGTGGAGTAATCCGTTCTGTTCTGATGAGCGATGCAGATTACTGGCACCCACAATCGCGTCACGCGGTGCGGAAGTATAGGCGGTCGTGATAGGAGTATCTGGGATTTCCACCCCGGAATCCGACCAACGTCGATCGGTTAGTGACCTCGTGAGCTGCCGGGTATGACCTTCCTCAATCTGCTTCGCAGCCATTCGTCGGGCTGACCCGCGATATCTGGTCGCTGCGGAAGAATACCAACGAGGCATGTCCACACGACCATCCTCTACGTAATCTACATAGAGCGCCATCACGAAGAGAAACAGGAATACGCACACCAGAATGATGACAAGGATGCCGAACGCACGAATCAGACCGGGCACGCATTCCAGAAACAAGCGTATGAAGGGAGATGCGACGAACCCGATTATCGCGAACAGGATGCCAAGCAGAAGATTATCCATCCAGCCTACTGCTTGGGGATATCCAGGAAAATCGCACTGAATTCCAACAATAAATCCGGCCACCGGGGCCCAAAAGAAAATCCATGCCAGCCTCTCAGGAACGCTGGCAGTGGCGCTGGCGGATTCATCCGACCATCGTATAGATTCTCCCTCCTGTTTCTCTCTTTGCTTTGGCATTGCGCGGGCCAGTGCATCGGCGATTGCTTCTGCCTGAGCCGCTGCTGCGAGCCCCGCCATGTAGCCCTCTTCTTGGTCCCTCATATCTCGCTTAGATTTGAATGGGTCGAGGTCGAACAAACTTTCAGCGCTCCACTTGCGTTCCAACCCTCGCTCAAGTCCCTCTTTGAAATGGTACTCTGACATCTCTCCGCTCCGAACAAGTGTTTTTTGCAAGAAAAGTCGCTTGCGATTTCTATGGCGCGTCGGCCGCGGATGCGGCTCCGACAGACATGGGAGCGTAGAACATAGGCGATTTGGCAATGTGCGTCTAGGTTGATCGTTGAGAGGATCCACCAGCCGCCGCTTGTTGGGGATCGCCTGATCGCACCGGTGGCGCACAGAAAGGGCAAGGAATGCTCACGAACTAATTGTCCGAAGGAGCTTTGGGGCCGTTCCTGGGGAGCGTCCCGGGGCCGAATGGCTGCTCTGTTGGCGACGGCGAAGAGGTGAAATCTGACGTATCGTGTGTCGAGCGAAGCTTATTCTAGCCGCTCCACCAATTCCTTGTACACTGGGTGGTCGCGGACGGCAGCGAGGTCGGCGTCGTTCTGCATGCGGGCAAGGTCCTTCCAGCCGTTCTCGATGGCAGCCTTCAGTGCGGCGATGGATTGGTCGGCGTAGTGGCGGCACTGGGACTCGTCTTCCGCGGAGAGTTCGTGTTTGTCCTTGCAGACAGCCTCCGCGCAAAGCGCGTAGCAGCAAGCGACGTTGTACAGATTGTCGGGCTTGTCGGGCACTAGGCCGCGCAACTTTTCGGCCGTGGCAGCGGCGTCCGCGTGCTGGCCACGCTTGGCGAGCACGCTGGCCCGCACCACGAGTAGATTGGCTGCCTTCGGGGGCGGCTGTGCCAAGGCGAAATCCAGGTTCTCGATCGCCCGCGCGGACAGTTGGCACTCGCCAATCGCCTGCTGCCCGTTCCGGATCCACTCCTCGTTGGCCGGCCCCAGCCGATTCTGCTCCTTGAGCCGCTGCAGCACCGCCAATGCCTTGCCGTACGACTCGATCGCCTGTTCGTACTCCTTCTGCTCCTGTTGCACCTCCGCGATTCTAAGGTAGCTCGAATGCAGGTCAAACTGCGCCGGAGTGTCCAACGGGTCAGCCGCCGCCAGCTTCTGAATGATTTCCAGAGCCTTCTGGTAGCACCCGAGCGCCTCATTCACCTGTCCCGCCTGAAGGCTCACGAGGCCGAGCGTCTCGTACGACATCGACAGATCGCGCTGGGCCAGAACGTCCGTCGGATCCGCCGCCACCCGCTTCTGGTTTATCTCGAACGCTTGCCGATAGTACATTTGTGCCAAGGCCAATGCGCCTTCGTCATTTATTGCATCATCAGGCTGTGAAGGGAGAGCCAAGTAGAGGTGGCCAAGTTCAGTGAGTGCAACTGAGACGATCGAATCGACTTCAGATTGCCCCGCGATGTCAGCGATCTGGTGGATGCGCTCGATCGCTTTCTTGAGGAGCTTCATTCGGAGGTCAGCGGCCTCTGGGACCTTCATTAGCTCGCGTTGTATGTCATAGATGACGGTCTCGAGCGACTCAAGCGCAAGCCGGGCCTGCTCGCGGGCAATGACTGCATTCTGTGTAGCTCTTTCGGCGTTAATTTGAGCCGTGTGAGCGTTCTCCTGGGCCACCAAGGTGGCGTCTCGCTCGCGTTCGGCGGATTTTTGGGCCAGAACGCGATGGTGGTTCACTACCACGGTAGCGACGGATCCGCCCAGTGCGACCGTGAGGAGAAGCAGTGTCACGGACGCCCAAAGCACCGCGACGCGCGGGTTGCGGCGTGACCAGAGCCAGAGCTGTTCGATAGAGCCCACGGGCCGCGCATGAATCGGCTCTCCAGCGAGGTGCCGTCGGAGGTCGTCGGCGAGGGCACCGCCGTTGGCGTAGCGGCGCGGCGGCTCCTTGGTCAGGCACTTTAGCGCGATCGTCTCAAGGTCTCGTGGGATCTTCTCGTTCACGCGGCGCGGCGGACGCGGCTCGTCATTTCGGATTTGAAGCAACAGCGCGTGTTTCGAGCCGCGGAACGGCAGCTCGCCGGTGAGCAACTCGTAGAGAATCACGCCCAGGCTCCAGACGTCGCTGCGACCGTCCACGCGGTGGCCGTGGCCGGCCGCCTGCTCCGGGCTCATGTAGGCCGGCGTGCCCAGCACCTGGCCGTCCAGCGTCATCGTGGCCGCCGCCTCCGCTTCGCGCAGGGCCAGCCCGAAGTCGAGGATGAGCGGCCGAGGGCGAACGGGGCGGGAGTCGGGAGTAGGGTGGGCCAAGTCTTCGCGGCCCACCATTTCACCGGATCGCTGTGGCGTTTCGGTGGGCCGCGAAGACTTGGCCCACCCTACGCGACTGTCTTCGTCCAGCGGGGCGCCGAGACCAAGGCCGGCGGGGTACTCGATCATGATGTTGGCTGGCTTGATGTCGCGATGCACGACGCCCGTCGAGTGCGCGTAGTCCAGTGCCTCGGCGACGGTGGCCACGAGATCCGCCGACTCGGCGTGCGCGGGGCGA
>DAIOWH010000246.1:0-5809 GCA_036758585.1 Planctomycetia bacterium | reverse complement strand
CCGTGTCATCCCACCCCGTCCCACCGGAACGCACGACTCTAGTAGGGATGGGCGAGCCGGTAGCCCTTCTCCCTGCGTTTGTTTTTGACGATCTCGACCTCCAGGAACAGCCCCTCCGCCAACATCCCCCCAAACACTGGACGAAAACTCTCATTCGACATACCGGTGGTGTCCCGGATCACTCTCTTTGTCTCCCCCTCTGGAAAATGCCTCGCAGCCTGCGCGATCCGTTCCCGATACTCCGACTCCTTGTTCTGCCGCCGCGCCTCGCGATCACTCGACCTCGCGTCGCTCACATTGGCTACCCGCACACGCCAGTCCCGACCGCCGAACTGCTCGTTGAGCGTCCCCTCATGCACGTCCACTGCCCACTCTCCTCCATGTCCTGCGGACCCGCCCGCCACGAGCCACAGCCTGTGCTCCCCCGTACCTGGCACGTACGGCTCCCGCCGGCCGACGAGCACCCATTGCCGGCCAAACTCCTGGAAGCCGCTGTACGCTAGGTCCCCCAACTCTGGCATTTCGCCGACCCTGTAGCGACCGTGAGTGTGATGACAGAGGATCGGCGTTGCACCGGCGTCGAGGCACGTGCGACTTAGGTTCGCGAGCAGCGGCCCCATGTCGAACATGTTCGATGCCTTGGCGTACGGATTGCCCGCAAGCAGGGCTAGATACATCGGGTCCAGAATGACCAATTCGCTTCCGTGTTCTCGAATGTGGTCTGCGAGCGCGTCCAGATGCTCCTGCCGCGACAACCGCGGCAACTCAAACGCCCAGCGGACCGCGACGTCGCATAGGGACGCGTTTTTGGCCCGCGCCACACGAATAGCCGTCTCGCGAAGGGTCCAGTCGCCGCTCTCGCCCGAGACGATTAGGACGCGTCGTTGCTGCGGTACGTGAAAGTGGCCGAGGAACCGGTAGTCCACCGGCTGTGTCGTCGCCCTCGACGCCCCCAGTGAAATCGCCAGGTCGACTAAGAGCGACGTTTTCAGCGATTTTTTGGGTCCGCCGAACATCGCCGTCTGACCAAGGATGAGTAGCCGCTCGACCAACCAGACAGGCTCTGTCTGCCGATCCAACAGTTCGGCGCTTGAGATCGAGATGACACGGTACGGTCCGGTAGCCTGGGATCCGCAGGCGGCGGTCTGCGCACTACCGCGTCTTTTCCACGGCGGCACCCATCCATCTTGCGTCGCCATGTAGACGAGCGTTCCGATACCGATTTCCCGGGTAGCATCGAATGACCCCCACCTTCGTTGGCACTCCCCTGGCTGGTATTTCGTCGGACAGTGCTGGCTCCATCTGTCCCACTCGTCGAGCAGTCCGACGTCCACCGAGTGCAACGCCATGCCGACGGCCACCCAATCCGAGTAGTCACTCGCCCTCGATGGGTCGAGTGCCTGGAGGGCGTCAACAGCGAGTGCAACCTCGGGCGTTCCGCCGGCAGCTCCACGCATTGCGTCAGATCGGCCGAACACCATCTCGTGCAACCGCCGCAATTGCTCAGTGCGGTCGAGTATCTCCGTGGGAGTACCGCCGAGATGCTGACCAGTGACGGTGAAGTAGCGGCCGCCCTCGTACATCTCGATCCCCCGCGTGTGGTCCGCACGTCTCCCTGGCGGAAGGGCCCCACTCGTGAAGATCTTCACACCGTTTCCACTGGGCGAGATCTCAGTGTAGCTGTCGATCAGACCTACTATGTACTGGGCCTGCTCGGTCAGTTTGCCCGTTTCTGGGTCGCGACAATCGTCCAGGTCCACGCCAGAGAGGATGAGCCCATCCTCTGCGGCACCGAAAACGAACCCAATTCCATCTGCAGCCCCCTCCTCCTGGGCGCGCTTTGCGTCGCGGTACGAGGACCATGTTGATGGATCGTTTGTAGCGGCGGGGTTGCCCGTCCTGGCATCGCGTGGTGGTTTGTCCCATTTTTTCCCGTTCCACGTCCAGGACCATATCACCCATCGGTCGTAGCGCTTCAATATGTCGGGGACGGCCAAATCGTCCACCGGAACGATCGCGGGCTTCGGAGGATTGCACGGCGTCGTCATGTTACGCATCCTCCTGGCCGTTGGACGACCGGCGGCACGAATCCAAATACTCGGTGAGATCACGCACGGTGTATGTGACACGACGGCCTTGCGCCGTATAGGTTATGCGTCCGGATCGACGCAGCTCGCGGAGATAGTCCGGACCTATGCCCAGGTACGCAGCCGCTTCCGGCTCGCTGACCGTGCTGCGACCAGCAGGCCAGCCGGGGAGCGATAACATCGGCCGAAGCCGATCTACTACGGCGTCCGCCAGGTCAGTGACGAGCCTGGCGACCGCCTCGTTGTCGAGACCAGTCTGTTTGGTAATCATCGCCGCATTCAAACAGCGAGCGATCGAGATGTCGATGAAATGAATTGAGCAGAACTGAGCGCGCTCACCTGTTCCGCCGTCGAGGTGGTGGTTCGAGGCCGTGCTGCTTGGCATACCTAAACGCGGCGGCACGAATCCCCGGGATGCTCTGGATTGGGTGCCAGCCTTTTTTCTGTACCATGTCTTTCACTCCCGAGATGATGTGTTTATAGGCCGTCCCCTTCATCACCTGGTGGTAGATCCACTTGTCGCGGGCCTCACGTTTTGGATCGCGAGGTGCCAATCGTTTCTTGCACGGCGGAGCCTCTTCGCCATACGGCCGCCGTGAGTCGGCACTGTGAGAAGACGTGTCCAGGAACCGAGAGCCAAGTCGTTCGTGGAACTCGATCACGGGCACTTGCGGTGCGGCGTGCCGAGAAGGTGGGCGTGTCGAGACGTCTACTTGCAGTCCTGCCAGCAGAGGGTCTTCCAGCATCTTTGATAGTAGGTTCTGTAGCGCGGCGATCCTGTCCGGGTCTTCCGCTGCGGCTGCGACGTGGGAACCCAAGTCGACCCAAGTACGGACCTCCGGTGGCAGCCCGTCACGAAGTTTGCCTAATGCCCGGTGAAACCTGTGCCAAGTCGATCGGGGGAAAGGTGCCGCCACCGTCTCTGGATCGACATATTCGGCCTTTCTCCGCTCTTCGAGCCAGCAGCAATGCGCCGGACTGCCCCAAGATTTCTCAAGTCTTTTCCATATCCTCTTCGCAGCACCCAACGCGGCGTCGGACAAACTGTCAGCACGTAGGATATCCTTCAAACCAACGATCGCTTCGTACACCTGGTTCGATAGAAACCACAAGGCGTCAGGGATCGGCTCGAACTCGGCAATCTCGAACCAGCCGCCAGGTGGCTCGGCGCTCTGCCACATGGACGCAACTCGATGGTGAAACTCCACCGATGCGTACCCGAGTTGGTACGCCAGGAACTTGTAATGCCGGGATACTGTTTTCTTCGAGGGCTGACGCCTTTTCCGTGATGATCGAGGCATGTCCGTCGTTCCAAGGCTCAAGTGGAAGGGGATTATACGAACGACCTCAATGGGCACGACAGATTGCAGTGAACACGGCAAGGGTCTGTCTGACAGGGCATGGCCGGTTCAATTGTTAACAATTGGGCCGTGCCGGATAATACCGAGGGCTAGGCAAAGGCTCAGCGGTAGCAGCGAGGCTTTGGTAATGACTGATGTTTCGTGGGACCCAATTCGCCCGCCGCACTGGCGATGGCGGCAGGCTGTCCGGCAGGCCGACAGAGGTGTGGCCTTCCATCGCAAGTCCGCGGATAGGTGGATTCGATCTGCGTGCGAACTTGCTCGTGCGGTAGAGGCGTGTCGCACCCAAGCCGAGCGACGTGAATTGGCCGTCGTGATGCCGCACGGGTTCGCGGCCCACGAGGTGTTTGAGCAGGCGGGACTGCGTCAGGCCGAGTTAGAGGGGAGAATACTCGCGGAGCAGCCGTATCCAGACATCGCGTGCAAGATGCTGCTCGCCACTGGAGCCGTCGAGTATTACACGCACTGGTTCTTCGATGTGACAGACTGCCTGGATGCGAGCGACTACATTGTTGACCAGGTCATTGGCTTAACGTGGGGAGAGGCGGTTCGAGACTGGTATCAGCTCCTGCCGCTGTACGGTTACTTTGGCGGTCCACTGGTGCTGGACGAGATTATTCGGGCCTACCGAGACCCGATTCCACTCGTGCCGATGATGAGAGATACCGCCGCATTACAGGACCTCAACAGACGGTTGCTTTGCTGGTTGTCCGTTGCAGTGCGCATGTTGCCGCTGAGTGAGCCAGGACGTGTGCTCGCGATGTTGTCGGCGTGCGAGCGAATCCGTCGGGCCGTCGAGCAGGCAAGCTCTGAGTCGCTTTCGAGAGCGGAACTGGACGATCGAATTCGGCAACTGAGACAGTCCCTGGATAAACTGGACCACGTCCGCAGCCAACCGTCGCGCCAGTTGCTCAGCGTGCTGGAGCGGGTGGTTTCGCGATTCCCGCCGCCTGTCCGATCTGCGGCATAGAGAACTTGGGAAGGGATGCCCAATGACTACACTTAGCCCTTACGACCAGCGAGAGAAGTTGGCCTTGGCGGGGGATGTGCATGGACTGTTTGAGCAGATTTGCCGAGTACCGTGGACAACCCTTGATGCACACACTGCGTTCCAGCAGCTTCGGAAGGCGATCGACGTGGCGAGCCGGCGCGATCCGGCAGACTTCGGCGACGAGTTGTTCCGTGAGATGCTGGCGTTCAGCACGTTTGCCATGCTGAGAGTTCAGTACCTTCTCGTCACGGCCCTCGAACAATTCGACCTGTCCGGCCAGTGCCGGCCTTCCACAATCCCGCGAGAGGTCTTGGACCTGCACCCGCACCTGATCGCGCTACAAACCCACGTGGCTCAGCTTGCTCATGCACGGGCGTCCGTCGCTCGACTCTGGGGGCTCTGCCGTCGCAGGCTGTCCAATACTGAGCCGGGAACTTCCGGCGGTGACCAGCGGGCCAGGGTGCAGACGAGACGTGGAACTAGCCGGCTGACGAAGCCATCAACCAACGGTCACCGCCGACGGGCGGCCACATGACGCTTCCAGTACCCACCGACGTGAGTCTGGAAATCCGTTGGACGACCCTGCAATCCAAGATTGGGGCGGTCTGCCACCTCCTCCGCAGTCAGGGCAGCATTACGTTCAAACGAGTCGGCGAAAGGCGGGTCTGGCGGCTACGTTTCTTCGAGACCCATCCCTCTGGTCGGCGAGTTCAGCGGTCGATTCACATCGGCACAGACGCGGAACTGGTCCGTCGTGTCCGGTTCCTGCTGGGCCTCTATCGAGGCGAGTTCGCTCGTGAGGCGGCGGCACTGGCGAGTCTAGCTGGAGCGTTCGGGCGGTTGGTTCCAGCCGCTGGGTCTCACAAGATGGGGCAAGGATACGGCCCTCGGCGGACATTTGCTTGAGGCCGCCCCGGCCCCCGTCAATTGTTAACAATTAAGACAAGGCGGTGGGAACGGAAGTCGGAAGTCAGACGTGATCGTTGACGCTGCCGATAGCGTGACATAGACTCAGTCCCAATCTGGCCGTGGTGGCCGGTGGGTCACTCGCAACTTCTTGGAGAACCGTGAGTTTGCCCGTGGCTTGGTGAACGCCACGTGACAATTTGAACGACGCGCGAGCGTCACGTGTCTGCTTTCCGAAATACCGCCAATTTGAGCCTCGGCTCACAACACATGAAAGCAGCACTGACCGCGCCCCGGAAAGGGGCGTCGGCCAGGCTGTTTCATGTGCCCCTTGGCGGGGGTTTCGGGAGCAGCTTCGGTTCGTTCCGTTTCTTTTTTGCGGGGGCGGGGGTCGATGGACGCATACGAAATCCTTGGCATTTCGCGAGACGCCACACGGGACGAGATCGTCGCGGCATACCGCA
>DAIOWH010000245.1:0-5819 GCA_036758585.1 Planctomycetia bacterium | reverse complement strand
GTTAAACGACCGAAGCCGATTTCAGACCCTATTCAATGTGGCACAGTACTAAGCTAAGTCCACCGTTGGTCCCACCCAGACAGTCACCCAAGCCTGAAGAACGAGGTTTTCATGCCGTACGCGCCACGATGCCTGACCGTTCTCACGACCTGTTTCTTCGTACTTCTATCGCTGGCAACGGCGCCCGGCCGCGGCGAGAACTGGTCACGGTTCCGCGGGCCGAACGGGGCGGGGATCAGTTCCGAGAAGGGGTTCCCGGTCGCGTGGTCCGACAGCGACTATCTCTGGAAGACGAAGCTGCCCGGCCTCGGTCATTCGTCGCCGTGCGTTTGGGACGACCACGTGTTCGTCACCTCGGCCGAAAACCAGGGCCGCGTGCGTATCGTCCTCGACGTCAGCGCGACGACCGGTGAGATTCGTTGGGCCCGAAGGCTCGACTTCGAAACCGACAAGCTGAACCAGCGAAACAGTCATGCGTCGGCCACGCCGGCGTGCGACGGTCAGCGGGTGTACGTGGCGTTCGGCAGCGACCCGTCGTACCTGCTCGTCGCCTTCGATCTCGAGGGTACGGAACTGTGGCGGTACGATCTTGGACCGTTTGAGAGCCAGCACGGCACGGGCATTTCGCCGGTCGTGTTCGAAGACCTGGTGATCCTGGGGAACGATCAGGACGGCTCGTCGTTCATCGTGGCCGTCGACGCGAAGACCGGCAAGCTGCGTTGGAAAGTCGATCGCAACGTGAGCGGCGCCGTGGAAAAGGCGGCGAGCTACGCGACGCCGATCGTGATCAACGGCGAGTTCAATCAGCAGGAACTCATCTTCACGAGCCAGGCCGACGGCATGGCGAGCTACGATCCGCGCACGGGTAAACTGAACTGGCGGGCCGACATCTTTCCGGCCCGGTGTTGCGGCTCGCCGGTGTACGGCAACGGTCTGTTGTTCGCGACGTGTGGCGGCGGCGGCCAGGGCAAGTACATGGCCGCGGTGAAGCCCGGCGGCAGCGGCGACCGCGACGGCTCGGCCGTGACTTGGAAACGCGAGCGCGTCTTGCCGTACGTCCCCACGCCGATCGTCTACGGAGATCACCTGTATCTCTGGGGCGACAACGGCATCGTCAATTGCGTCGTGGCAAAGACCGGCGAAGAGAAATGGTCGCAGCGGCTGGAGGGTCGCAACATGTTCAGCGGATCGCCCATCTGCGTAGACGGCAAGCTGTACTGCGTGAGCGAGGCGGGCGACGTGATCGTGCTCGCGGCCAGCCCCGAATTCCAGGTGCTCGGCAGCACACCGCTGGGCGAGGGCAGCCACGCCACGCCCGCCGTCTCTAACGGCCGCATGTTCATCCGCGGCTTCGAGCACCTGTTCTGCCTGGAGGCGAAGAAGTAGAGGACGTCACACCGCCTCGCCGCTGTTTGTGACGACGCCTGTCAGCGCGTCGATTGAGTGAAGGACCAGGTCGAAGCGGTCGCCGTCGCGGTTCAGGTCGCGGTTTTGCGACGCTTCGGAAGTCAGGAAACTCAGGAACCCACCGCCGAGGTCCGTCAATGTACCAGCGAGGGCGTGTTGGCCTGAGTTGCGAACGACGCCGGGCACGGTGTCAAAGACCTCGAGCACCGTATCGGACCGATCGCCGTCGCGGTTCAGGTCGCGATTCTGATTCGCCTCGGACGTCAGAAAGGCCACCAGGCCGCCGCCCAAACAGACGAGCGAATCGGACAGGGCGTGCTCGGTGGAGTTTTTCACCTCGCCCGTGCCGCCGTTGAAGGTTTGCAAGACCGTGTCCGATCGGTCGCCGTCGCGATTGAGGTCGCGGTTGTGACTGAACTCCGATGTGACGAACCCGACCAGCCCGCCGCCCAACGCGGTGAGCGATCCACTGACGGCCTGCTGCGCGGAATTCAGCACCGCGCCGGTGATGCCGTTGAACACCTGAAGCACCGAGTCGGCCCGGTCCGAGTCGCGGTTCAGTTCGCGGCGCTGCGCACCCTCGAAGGTAATAAACGCCATCAGACCGCCACCCAGCGGGACGATGCGCGGACCGACCGCGACCGGGCTGGGCGGTTCGACTCCACGGCTCACAATGCCGGTCTGCAGCCGCGGCGAGGCGGCGCCGATGATCTGCTGCCCCGAGTTCCGCACGATGCCGGCGACGAAGTCGAAGACCTGCAGCACCTCGTCCACGCGATCGCGGTCGCCGTTCAGGTCGCGTTGCTGAGCCGCCTCGGAGGTCGCCAGTGCAACCAGTCCGCCGCCCAGCGCGGTAATCGTGTTGCCGACGACGTGTTGCCGTGAGTTCCGTACCTCGCCCGTCGCGGCGTTCAACACGTGCAGCACGTCGTCAAACCGGTCGTGATCGCCGTTCAGGTCGCGTCGCTGCGCGGCCTCTGAGACGACAAACGCCACGAACCCGCCGCCCACGTCTACTTGTGAGCCTTCGGTGGTCGGCGCCGGCGGATGCACGAGGCCGGTACAGGCGTCGAAGAATCCTGAGTGCGTCATGCACAGCCGCGGTTCGAGTAGCTCAAGCCGCAACGTCCGCGCCGTAGAAAGTGAACTCTTGTTGTTGAACCGGCTCTCTGAGTTACGAGACATGTTTGCCCCCAGTAGCACTGGAGCGATCACGCGCCGACCACCAGCGCACCAACGCACTGGGGCCACGCTCGACGGCCTGGATCCACCTCAGGAAAACGACCAAGTTCGCTGGTTGACCAAGCTGGGGATTGATCAACGCGAATCATCATAAGCCGACAGCAAGTGAATATCGAGCCACGCCGGCGTCGGCGCATCGACCCTCGCGTGCCGACTTTCGTCGCGCAGTATTAATGGTTGACATTCACTCGCGACCGGACTAAGTAGGTCTGCGTGATTCGGGTTTCGGCCCCTCACCCCGACCCTCTCCCTGCTGACGGGGAGAGGGAGAAATGACGAAGGGGTCACAACCCGATCGAGGAGCATTCCATGAACGGTACGAAGACTTCCCGTCGTCGGTTTCTTGAGACCACCGGTTGGGCCGCCGGCGCAGCGCTGGCCGGCGCGTCGGTTGAGTCGGCGCGTGGCTACATGGCGAACGACACGATCGAGGTGGCGTGCCTGGGCACGGGCGGCCGATGCCGGCACCTGATGAAGTCGCTCGCCCAGATTCCCGGCGTGCGCATCGCCGCCGTGTGCGATATCTGGGACGTTCACCTGGCCGAGGGCCGCAAGCTGGCTGACGCGAAGGCGATCGCCACCAAAGAGTATCGCGAGCTGCTCGACCGCAAGGACCTCGCCGCCACGCTGATCGGCAGCCCCGACCATTGGCACGTGCCCATGACCGTCGACGCCTGCAATGCGGGCAAAGATGTCTACGTCGAGAAGCCGTTGACCCACGACCTCAAGGAAGGCCAGGCGGTGATCGAGGCGCAAAACCGCAACCAGCGCGTCGTGCAAGTCGGCACGCAGCAACGCAGCATGACGCACATCCTCAAGGCGTACGAACTCCTGAAGGCCGGCCGCATCGGTCGCGTCCACAAAGTACACCTCACGTGGAACCGCAACCATCCCGGCCGCATGCAACGCACGCCGCTCGGCGTCGATCCGAAGCAAGTCAATTGGAAGGCGTTCGTCGGCACGGCCCCCGATCAACCGTTCGACGAGTACCGCTTTCGGAACTGGCGCTGGTTCTGGGATTTCGGCGGCGGCATCTTCACCGACCTGATGGTGCATTGGATCGACGTGGCGCACTGGTTCCTCGACCTCGGAATACCGACGACGGCCACGGCGATCGGCGCGCACCAGGCCAGCAAGGGCGTGTGGGAGACGCCCGATACGGTTCAGTGCCTGCTCACGTATGCCGGCGACATCCAGGCCTACTTCGAAGGCACATTCTCGAACGCCCGCAACGGCGCGATGATCGAATTCATGGGCACCGAGGGGACGCTGTACATCGACCGCGGTTGTTATCGCGTCATTCCCGATCCGGGCAAGGGCGAGATCGAGGAACTGATCCTGGGTACGAACCCGACTCGTCGTGGCGCCGACTTCTACGACAAACCCGACGGCGAACTGTTGCACCTCACGAACTGGATCGAGTGCGTGCGCAGTCGACAGCGGCCGACTTGCCCGGCCGAGGCCGGCGTCAGCGCCGCGGCCGCCGCCCACCTGGCGAACCAGGCGCTGCGAACCGGCCAGGTAGCGAACCGGAATGCGTAGCCAATCGACGGCGCTCGCCCCATGAATTCCAACGACGACACGGCACGAACCAGCTCGGGCGAGTCGGCCGGACTGGTCCGCGGCCTCACGTTGCTCCCTGCCGTCGCACTGAATGTGGCGAATATGGTCGGGATCGGCCCGTTCATTACGATTCCCGACTTTATCAAGGCAATGGGCGGTCCGCACGCGCTCGTCGGCTGGGTGGTCGCCGCGGTGTTGGTGGTGTGCGACGGATTGGTGTGGAGCGAACTGGGCGCGGCGCTACCCGGCAGCGGCGGCACCTATCATTTCTTGCGCGAAATCTTCGGACGCTATCGATGGGGCCGGCTGCTGCCGTTTCTTTTCATCTGGCAGTTTCTGGTGAGCGGCACGCTGGAAATGGCCTCGGGTTACATCGGCGCGATGAACTACGTGGCCTACATTCTTTCTTGAGGACCCGAGCGTCCCGGCGCCGCACGGATCGGGTGAAGGCACTGCCGGATCGGCGGACGCTGCGACCGAGGGCGACGCGGCGGCCTCGCCACATCCGGCGATCGTACACTTCGACCGCACGCACATGCTGGCCGCCGCCGGTTGTCTGGTCGTGACGCTGGCGTTGTGCTGCCGAGTTCGGATCGCCGGCTGGGCGGGCGTGTTGCTCTGCGCTGGGACGATCGCCACCGTGGCCGTGGTGATCGTTTCTGGCCTCATTCACTTCGACGGATCCCTGTTGCGCGTTCCGCCCGATGCGTATCGGCTCGATCCGGCGTTCGCCGCTGGACTGGGCGGGGCCATGCTGATCGCGATCTACGACTACCTGGGCTACTACAACATCTGCCACCTGGGCGATGAAGTGGTCGATCCAGGGCGGACGATCCCCCGGGCCGTGCTCATCTCGGTGGTGCTCGTGGCCTCGATCTACCTGACCATGAACTTGTGCATCATCGCGGTCGTGCCGTGGCAGCAGGCAATGGTGTCGAAGAACATTGCCGCTGAGTTCATGGAGCGGCTGTATGGTCGTGACGTGGCCGTGTGGTTTACGTGGCTGATCTTGTGGACCGTGGCCGCGTGCATGTTTGCGATCACATTGGGCTATTCGCGAATCCCGTACGCGGCCGCGCGGGCGGGCGATTTCTATTCGGTGTTCGCTTACGTTCACCCGCGCGGCCACTACCCGATCGTGTCGCTCCTGGCGATCGGTGGACTGACGGCGCTGTTTTGTTTCGCGTCGCTCCAAGACGTCATCATGGGGGCCGTGACCGTACGCATCCTCGTTCAATTCGTCGGCCAGATCGTTGCGTTGCACATCTTGCGAACCACACGGCCGGACGTTCATTTGCCGTTCCGCATGTGGCTGTATCCGGCGCCTAGCATCGTGGCGCTGGTCGGCTGGCTCTTCGTGCTAGGCACGTCGGGTGCGAAGTTCCTGTTGCTCGGATTGAGCGTCATGGCCAGCGGGTGCGTGGCGTTTTTCGTCTGGAACTGGCGAAGGAATGGAAACAGCCGTGTCGCCGGTTAGTCGCAGCTAGATCACGTGCGCGAATTTGCGAATACCCACCCCAACCCTCCCCCCGAAGGCATTGGTATCTACACAGCTTAGTACAGTGCCGCATTGAATAGGGTCTGAAATCGGCCTCGGTCGTTTAACC
>DAIOWH010000244.1:0-5904 GCA_036758585.1 Planctomycetia bacterium | reverse complement strand
TAGGTCGCATCGCTGCCGCGGGCAGTGGTCGCATCGCTGCCGCGGGCGAAAGACCGCAGGGGGTGGACGACAAAAGATAGCCTCTAGGAAAAGTTATCCTAAAGGCAATCGGGCTGGTTATGCGGAAGCCTCGCAGAGATGGCACGCAAGGTTGATAATTCACTGGTTTTGAAACTATTCGGCGAAGCGCTGGCCATGTCGCCGGGCGATCGCGAGGGGCTGCTGGTCCTGTTGGAATCCGACGAACTGCCGCTAACCAACGGCCGCGCTGCGATGCTCAGGGCGCTGCGAATGGTCGGGCATCGGGAACGGGTCGAAGTGGAATCGCCGAAACAACGGCGCAGTTGGGTCTAGCGACAGCCCGCGGCAGCGGCGATGACGGTTACATGTCACGAGTGTTGCTGCGCCGCACGCACCGGGAGAAAGGTTTCACACTTGTCGCAGGTTTGACACCCGTTGACACCCGTTTTGGACCCGACTGGACCCGTTTGACACCCATCGGCAAATCAAAAAAACCCGGAAAATGCAGGGTTGTTTGAGCGCTCGAAGCGTTATGAGTCCCCTGCTCTGCCGTTGAGCTATGGGCCCTGGCAAGGTCCGGGGCAGCTTCATCGGTAACGCGCAAGCGCCCAAACTGGGACCCATCATAGCCAGGCTTGGCGTGAGGCTGAAGCCTGGTAGGTACGAGGTGCGATTCGGTGTCAGCCGGCACTTGTTCGCAGGGCGTGTTCGACGCGCTGGAGCAGTTCGCTCATGTCGTCGTCGGAATGTGCGAGCGACAAATACAGCTTCCCGCCCGGCGCACAGTAAACGCCACGACGAATCAACTCGTGGCCGAAACGCGTCGCACGCGCTTGGTTGGCAACAAGGCCGTCTCGCCAGTTGCGAATCGGCCGATCCGTGAAGAACACCTGAAGCACAGGGCCGTCGCCGATCGCCTGCACCGGCTGGCCCAGTCGTCGTCCGATCGCGTCGATCCCGTCGCGTAACCGTCGGCCGACCTCGTGAAGTCGGTCGTACACGTCGGGCTGTTCGAGCACTCCGAGGGCGGCGAGTCCAGCGGCGGCCGCGACCGGGTTGCCGGTGAGCGTGCCGCTCAAGAAGCAGTACGGCCCGGCGCCCTTTCGGCGCGGGTCGGCCGCAGCGAGGATGTCGGAGCGACCGACCACGGCTGAAAGCGGGAACCCGCCGGCCATCGCCTTACCGTAACACGCCAGGTCGGGCGTGACGCCATAACGTTCCTGTGCCCCGCCCCACGCCAGCCGAAAGCCGGTGACGATCTCGTCGAAGATGAGCACGATGCCGAACTGCTGAGTGATCTCGCGCAGCCCTTCGAGAAAACCTGGTTCGGGCCGGATCGCCCGCTGCAGCGGTTCGACAATGATCGCGGCGATGTCGCGCGCGTGGGTCTCGACCAGCGTGCGGGTGGCAGCCAGATCGTTGAACGGGGCGACGAGCGTGTCGCGCTTGGCCGACTCAGGGATGCCGTCGCAATCGGCCTCGGCGGCCGGAAACGGCGGCGGCGCGGCCGGGGCGCTGCTCAGTTGTCCGACGTCGTGGCCGCCGTGCCAGCCCCCCTCGAACTTCAGGATCTTGTCGCGAGCGGTGAACGCCCGCGCCAGTCGCAGCGCGGCGAACGTGGCCTCGGTGCCAGTCGTCTGAAACCGAATCGCTTCGCCGCACGGCACGGCGTCGACGATCTTCTGGGCCAACCGAATTGCCGGTTCGTTCAGGGCAAAGTAGGTCGATCCCTGCTCAACCGCCGACCGAGCCGCTTCAACGACAGCCGGATGAGCATGGCCCAAGATGAGCGGGCCGGAGCCGAGCATGCAATCGATGTACTCATTGCCGGCCGCATCGTAGACCCTGGATCCTTCGCCGCGGACCATCACCATGCGCAGGTCCGGCGGCAGCCACATCATGCCCAAACACGCACCGGGCAGGTACCGTTCCGCGATGTCGACAAGTTGTCGCTGGCTAGCGGCTCCGAGCGCCGGCTCCTGCAGGTGGGCGGTCATGGCAGGCCCTCTGGCGGGTTGGGTGGGCAGGCACACAGCGGGACCGGGCAGTGGTCCGGCAGGAGTGGCACTTTCCACAACCACGGAGCGGGCGTCAAGCGGGAAATCGGCTCACATTTCCACACTCGCCTCCAATCGCTCGCGGAGCTTGCGCCGCAGGGAGTCCGAATCGTCAAACAGCAGGTCGAGCAAACGATCGTCGACTACCAGGCCCCTAGACGTCTCGGACGACACGAGTAGTTCGTCTACGGCGGCGAGCGTGGCGCGTTGGGTTACGCTGCGCGGCGTCGCCTGGGCGAGCGGCAGCACGAAGTCGCCGCCGGGCTGACCGTCGCCATCGCCGTCGAAGCCATTGCCCGCCGCGTCGGCGAGCGTTCCGGCGCCAAGAACGGTGAGCGTGTAGCTGGCCAGCTTCTTGACAGCGATCGCCTTGACGGGCGTGAGTGTGACCTCCATCGAGGCGCCGTCCCAGGTGGCGGCCCCGATCGGCGCGGGTTTTACCTTCCTGCCCTTTTGAAACACCAGACCGTAGTTGGTCGTCGTCTGCGCCGCAGCGGCACCGATCGCCTCGTCGAACGCCACGATGACTTGAGTGACCTTCTTGCCTCGAGCGTCCGTGACGGTCTCCACGGCCTCGATGGCCGGTGGCGTGGCGTCCACGGTCGTCCTGGTCTGAGCCTTTGTGGGTGTTGTTTCCACATGACCCAGGTTATCCGTGGCGATCGAATAAAAACCGTAGCTGTGTCCATCTGCGCCGGGGAAGGAACCGGAAGTCGCGGCCGTATCGTTGAGCCAGAGTTGGAACGGTCCGCCGTTGTCCGAGGCGAACAGGTCGAAGGATGCGATTCCGGAACCACCATTATCATCGGCGCCTGACCAATTGACAGGAATGCTCGTAGTGGTGGTTACGGCCGGGAGTGCGGTGACGCGGCTTGTTGGGCCACCGCGGTCGATCATATTGAACACTGCGTTGGTGAGCAGTGGATCGTTGACATCAAACACGATGGAAGCCGAGTTGTCGAGCCGCGTGCCGGTGGCTTTTCCCGCGATTGACCGTACGATGTAGCTAACGAAGCCTTCGCCACGGTGCGTAGCATCGTTGACGGGTAGGAACCCTGCGAAGTGGATTGTGTAGGGCAACAATGCGTCGGGCAGCAGCCATGCGTTGTCACCGAATCCCGGCGGGCCGATGATATCGTTGGGGTCGCGCGGGTTCACCGTGGGGACAGCGTCGTCGTCGTTTTCACAGGCCGGGGCCTGGGATGGAAAGTGCCGAGACACCGCGGATCGTGCCACATTACAAGTTGACGGTGGTTCCTTCTCGGTCTTGTCCCAGTCGGGTGGAATCGCGGTGAAAGTCCACTGCTTCGGATTTGTGCGGAACGTGGTCTCGAAACCAACATCGTGAGCAATCCCATTGGCCTCGAGGAATGCGGACGGAATCGTACCGAGTACTTCCGTACCGTTTGAGAGGTTGCCGGGACAGAAGTCTATCGTGTCTCCCACGGTGAAGATCAGGTCGGTCTCGAAGCGGATTCCGGTGGTCTTGCCGTTCATCGTGAGGCGCGTGATTTTGATCTTGCCTTCGATCTTGCGATAGTCGTCGCCAAAAACGTCGCTTCCCTGACTGACCGTGCTGCCCTTGGGCGTCTTGCCGATGCCGCCCGCCAGGAGACCGGGGATCTCGTCAGGGTGGTTGTATGCCATGAAGTCGCAAGATTGAATGTGCCGGGAGCCTCGGGGACTCGGCTGTCCAGCAGGTTGGGGTCGAGAATCTCGGCGATGTTCTTTTCGATGGTCTGGTCGGCAGGAAAACTTGCCGGTGTAATCCGATTTGGGTCCCCCGCCGGTAGGCGCATGCGCTGGGCAATGGAGTGCACGACTCTGTTGAGCGTAAAGCCCACGGTGGCATCCGTGTCCAAGCTGTTGCGGAACCCGACGGCGACGGGGCTACCCAGTACGATGTCGCTGATCTCCGGGACGATAAACCGTCCGACTTGTGGGGGCCCGTTGAGGAACTGCACAAACAGGTTCTTGGCCCCAGCACCCCACTTGAGCAAGGAGAGTGGAACGAACACGACATTCATCCAGGCCGAATAGGCGGCGAGGGATCCCGCGAGCGATCCATCGGGGTCTTGGCGGAACCTATCACAGTTGTCGTTCGGCTTTGGGTTGACGTCATGGACGCGCGGAACGGCGCCTCGAGCCCGCGACATGTCGGGTGGTACAGGCAGGTTCGACACATCGACCATCCCCGTGTCGAGCGGCTCAAATCCCGACGCACTCGCTTGTCCGGCTGCCGCGCGACCGAAGAGATTGGCGATCATCTCTTCGCCCGTGATGAACTGTGTGCCGGGCGACACCGGCAGTCGATCCGCAGCCTGGCGCATGGCGCCATGAACACTGGGCCAGTTGGAACCCGCGATTCCCTTGAAGTTAGACCAGGTCGTAGCCCAAACGTCGTCGGCGGATGAATCGCGATAGTAGGATTCGAGTTCACCCCAACTGAGCGGGCCGCTGAACGTGGAAAGGTCCTGCACAGCAATCTGTGAACTCGGAAACTGGCTCGCCACACCGTAGAGCGTCACGACAACCCTCTCGCCCGGCTTCAACACAGATCGCTGGCCCCGCTGGCTGAGGACGAGAATCTGCTGTTGGCTGTCAGACTGCGCGGTTACGTCGCCAAACGAGGACAACGGGGTGCCGTTGGCGCTGTGCACCAGCAAGATCGGCGAGTCAGCGTCAACATTACCTTCGTTGGCGACTTCAATGTCGAACCGAAACACGCGGGAGAACCGGGCGGCTCGCGGCAGGATGGATCGCATCGTCACGCGAGGCCCATCGCCCGGCACGACCTGGAACGCGCCCGGCAGTATGTCATCGCCGTGCACGAGCACAGTGTTGATCAGTTCTCCCGCCTCGTCCACATCAACGAATGGCATCTCAGAGCGAACTCGGACGTCGTACGCGCCCAGAGCGACGCCGGTCAAGTCGAACGTAGCGTACAGCCGACTCTGATCGACGAACCAAGTGCTTTCGGAAGCGATCGCGTCGCCCTGGGACGGCACCAGCGTCACTTGCACAAGTCGAGTGAAGTCGAAGCCCTCGATGCCTATGGTGACACGGCCTGTATTGCCGCCCGTGGCCGGAGAGATTCGCTGAATCTCGAAGCCAGGCAGTGTGGCCATGAGCGTGAACGCACTCGCCCCTGCCTCGCTCTTCAACAGGACGTAGTACGTTTGGTCGCTCGTACGAGGCAGCGTCAGTTGCTGGTCCGGTTGAAACACCGGCGCGCTTCGTGCATCGAACGTTGCTGGCGTTGGTATTTCACCCTCGCGGATGAGGAGGGCGTTGGAGCCAAATGCCGAGGAACTGTCGAGGATCAGGTGGAGCGTGCGGAACGCAGGAAGGTCGATTCGATAGTACTTGGATTGGCCCGCCGCGTCGAATTGGTCGGCCAGTGGTACATCCAATTGGATTTCCGGAATGCTGAGCGTCGTGCTGACGACTGCTTCATTGTCGGTCTCGATAGACTCGCGCAACGACTGACGCGAATCCGCTCGAATGATGAAGAACAACGTTCCATGCGGCTTGGGCGGCACTGTGAACGGCAGTTGTCCGGTGTATACCTCGTCTGGGCCAAGGCCGCCGCTGTGCGTGAGCGTGCCCACGAGCGTATCGCCGAGGTCCCACTTGTTGTCTGCAGACGCAAAAACGGCGTCGGTCCAGGCGCCCTCGGCGGCGATGATCTGGTTGTTGCGAACGGTCCAGTCGATAGTGATTTGATCGCCAATCTCGACTGTGGCGTCGCTGATTGTGGCCGACTCAACGACTAAATGGCTTTGCGTGATCCTGGGAGTCCGCAGGGACAGTAGCCCGACGCGCC
>DAIOWH010000243.1:0-6127 GCA_036758585.1 Planctomycetia bacterium | reverse complement strand
GCCTGGTCAAGGAGATCAACGCCACCCGCGATCAATACAGCCGGGAGACAGGTGACCCCTTCACGGACTTTCCGCGCCTTGCCCTGATCGACGCGAATCAGTTACGTCCCCAGAAGCAAGATCCACCGGCCCGGCAATCCGCGCAAGGTGACGAGCCTGCGCCCAGCTATTGGTCGAATCCGAATCTACGATCCGGCGACGGAAGTTACCCGGAACTCTTTCCGACGGACAATCCGTACAAGCCAAGGAAGCGTCCCGCATCGCCGGAAGCGTCGGACGACCAAGGCGCGACCGAGCAGACCATTGCACTGGCCGGCACGCAATGGGAAGCGAGTGGGACCTACATCGCGGATCTGACGCTTTGGTTCAAGGAGGGCGGCGTCTTGGCCTACAGGACTTCCGGAAGCAACTTTACCGACGGACACTGGAGCGCGAGCGGCGCCCAGGTGCAATTCAGCATTCCGTTCCTCGACTACGAAGTTCGCGGACAGATCGCAAATGGGCGACTGCAATCGCAAGCCACGCCCAGCACCCGCGGCAGCCAGCAAGGGGTGGTGCGCTCAAGTTTTCTGATGCGAAAGGTCTCACACTGAAACCACGG
Source organism: Planctomycetia bacterium (assembly GCA_036758585.1). Taxonomy (GTDB): domain Bacteria; phylum Planctomycetota; class Planctomycetia; order JALXBF01; family JBGPMX01; genus DAIOWH01. The sequence continues at coordinate 5,526 of DAIOWH010000243.1, read as the reverse complement.
TTCGGCGACCGTCAGCCCAATCCGCACAAGAACGCTCGTTTGCCGCCGACCTGTTACCGCTCAGCTTGCGTCGCGTCACCGTGGGTGGTCAAGAATCGTGGTCATCGATTGAACCGAGGGACGCGTCTGAGATTCTCAGATTCCCACAAACAGGTCGGCCACCGAGCAGGCAAAACCGGGCACCACGTCTTCGCCGCTGAGTTGGTCGTGGGCGCCGAGGCGAGCGGAGCTGCCGCCTTGGCGGTGGACCAGTACGGTGCGAGTGTCCGGGTAGACCACCCACACCAGTCGAGTGCCAGCGCGGAGAAAATCATCAACCCGCTGGTCAATCTCCCACGCGGCGTCGTTCGGCGAGACAACCTCGATCATCAAGTCGGGCGCGATGCGGACATGACCCTCGGGTGCCTTGTCGCCCGGCAGACGACCTTGACGAATGAACGACCCGTCTGGGAATCGCACGCGTTGCGGCTCGTCGGGAAAGGCCTGATATCCGCAGCCGTCTGGGAAAACAAGTCCGAGGTCCTTGGGCTGGGAGTGGTTTTTTGAGGAGTGTTGTGACATTCAAGCCGACAAGAGCTGACTTCGCTCCCATGTGGCGCTCCACGAGTCGGCCGTTTACGAGATCGAAACGGTGCCCGGCCTCCATCTCCAGGAGGTCTTCGGGTCGATACTGAGTTTGAACCGCGGCTGTGGCCATCTGAGACTCCTCGTTGAAGACCGATTGTTCGACAACATCATAGCCTGCCGGCGATCGTGGCGAACACCTCCGCAATGCTGCGGTCGAGGATCGCCAGGACCTGATCGATGTCGGACTCTGTGACGACCAGCGGCGGGCCGAGGGCGATCCAGGTGGGGTCGAAGCGGGTGAGCAGGCCGTTGTCCAGGGCGCGGCGGCCGATCAGGGTGCCGATCGGCTGGTCGGCGGGGAAACGTTCTTTGGTCGCGACGTTCTTGACGAACTCGATGGCCAGAAACAGTCCCTTGCCGCGGATGTCGCCGATGATCGGGTACTTGGCGCGGAGCCGTTCGAGGCCGGCGCGGAGCCGATTGCCCATGGCGCGACAGTTGGCCAAGAGATCGCGCTCGATGATCTCGCGGATCACCGCGATGCCGGCGGCGCACGAGACTGGGTTGCCCTCGAACGTGTGACCCTCCACAAAGCCGGGGTTCACGGGCGCGTCGCCCCAGAAGGCCCGCGCGATGTGGTCGCGGCAGATCAGCGCCGACAGCGGCACGTAGCCGCCCGACAGACCCTTGCCGACGCAGATCATGTCGGGCAACACGCCGAACGTTTCGGCGGCGAACATCCGACCAGTGCGGCCCATGCCGGTGATGATCTCATCGAAGATCAAGAGCACGTTGTGGCGGTCGCAAATCTCGCGCAGCATCGGCAGGTATTCCGGCGGCGGGTCGATCACGCCGCCCGTGTGGCCGATCGGCTCGACCATCACTGCCGCGACCGTCTCGGGCCCTTCCATGTCGATCACGTCGCCGATCAACGAGCAGCACGTGATGTCGCACGTCGGATACTCTTTGCCGAACGGGCATCGGTAGCAGGTCGGCGGGAACACGTGAATGAACCCGCCGGCCAACGGCTCGTTCACCGAGCGGCGCGACTTCAGGCCCGACGCCGAAAGCGAGCCGAACGTCGACCCGTGCCACGACATGTAGCGCGAGATGATCTTGAACTTGCGCGGGTTGCCGGTGAGCTGGTGGTACTGCCGGGCCATCTTGATCGCCGCCTCGGTGACCTCTGACCCGCCGCACTCGAACTTGACCGTGTTCAGGTCGCCCGGCGCGATTTCGGCCAGCAGATTCGCGAGTTGGATCGCCGTGGCGTTCGTACCGTGCATCGGCGGCGAGAAGCTCAGCCGGTCCATCTGTTCGCGCACAGCATCGAGCACGCGCCGGTTGTTGTGTCCGACGGATGCGACGTAGATGCCCGAGATCCCGTCGATGTACTCCTTGCCGCTGACGTCCCAGTAGCGCACGCCGTCGGCCCGGTCCATGACGAGCGGCCTCTTGGAAAACTCCTTCATCTGATCGCGGGCCAGAATGTGGCGAAGGAACTCTTCGTTGGTCGTGAGCTGCGGCGAAATCAGGGGCGGCAGCGCGGTGGAAGGGGCGGGCATATAGACTCCTCGTCGGTAGGCGGGTCGATCACGTCGCGTCGCGTGGCATTCTACCGTCCCGCGACGACGGGTGCAGGCGGTTTCGCGGATGAGCCGAGCAACTCCCTGGCAAACCACGGTGCGCTGTGGCATCATGCGACCAACGTGGGCAGGCTTCCAGCCTGCCGGCGTTCCTAGACCAGGGCAGGCCGGAAGCCTGCCCCACAGTTCATGAACCAGAAGGGCATCCATGTCTGTTGATCTGGCACTGGTGCCGGCGGCCGGCTTCGGCACACGACTACTTCCATGCACCAAGACCGCGCCCAAGGAACTGCTGCCGGTGGCGCGCAAGCCGGTCGTGCAGTTTGTCGTCGAGGAGCTGGCAAACTGCGGCATTCGCCGGCTGCTGTTCATCGTCGGCCGCGACAAGCCGATCGAGCGGCACTTCAAGCCCGACGACTACCTGACCTCGTACCTTCGCGACTCGGGCCGCGAAGACCAGTTGGCCGCCCTGGAGTTTGAGCGGCGCGGTCTGGAGTTCTTTTCCACGACGCAGCGTGAACAGCGCGGCCTGGGCGACGCGGTGTTGTGCGCGCTGCCGCTGGTCGGCGATCAGCCGTTCGTCGTGGCATTGGGCGACAGCATTATTGGCGTCAACGCGAACTCGCGGGTCGTGGCGCGGATGATCGACGAGTTCGATCGAACGCGGGCCGACGTGGTGATCGCGTTCGAGGAGGTCGCGCCGGAGAACGTGGTGCACTACGGCATCGCCACGCCGCATGGGCCGGTGCGAGACGACGGCGTATTTGAACTCGCCGACGTTGTGGAGAAGCCGTCGCGCGAGGCGGCTGCGAGCAATCTGGCCGTGGCGGGCCGGTACGTTTTTCGGCCCAGCATATTCGACGCGCTGCGTGAGACGCGGCCCGGCCGAGGCGGCGAAATCCAACTGACCGACGCGATCGCGTCGCTCTTGCGCGACGGGGCCAAAGGCGTCGGCGTGCGCCTGCCGCCCAGCGAGAAGCGTTTCGATATCGGCAACTTCCGCAGCTACTATCGCGCGTTCATTGAGTTTGCTCTGGCCGATCCGGAGTACGGCGGCGAGTTGGCCGGGTTCGTGCAGGACCTGTTGCGGCGGCGATCGGGGGCGTGAACATGCAGATCATTCGCCGCAGCGCCTACGCCCGAGCCGCACTGGCCGGCAACCCGTCCGACGGATACGGCGGCAAGACCCTGTCGATGATCGTGCGCAACTTCCACGCCGACGTCGTGCTCTACGAATGGCCCACGCTCGAGGTGCTGCCCGCCCGCGAGGACCACAACAAGTTCGAGTCGCTGGCCCATCTGATCGACGACGTGCGACAGCACGGCTACTACGGCGGCATTCGGCTGGTGAAGGCGACGATCAAACGCTTCGCCGAACACTGTGCCGGCCGCTACGCCCTGCACGACCGGAACTTCTCGGTTCGCTACTCGTCGAACATCCCGCGCCAGGTCGGACTGGCCGGCTCGAGCGCGATCATCGTGGCGACGCTGCGGGCGCTCGTCGACTTCTACGCCGTGCCGATTCCCCAGGAAGTTCAGCCGTCGCTCGCGATGAGCGTCGAGACGGCCGAGTTGGACATGGCGGCCGGATTGCAGGACCGAGTGATCCAGGTTTACGAGGGGCTGGTGTTCCAGGACTACTCTGCGGACGCCATGCACGAGGTAGACGGGCTGCGCTGTGGACGCTACGAATCGCTCGCGCCGTCGCTACTGCCGCCGCTGTTTCTCGCCTACAGCACGGCGTACAGCAAGCCGATTCAGACGGCATCGAACAACCTACGGACGCGATTTGAACGCGGCGACGCCGAGGTGATCGAGGCGATCGAGACGTTGGCCGGCATCGCCGACAAGGCCCGGGCGGCGGTCTTAGCGGGCGACTCTGCCGAGTTGGGTCGCCTGATGGATGCGAACTTCGACGAGCGGCGACGCATTCTCACGCTGCCGGCCGCACACGTGCGCATGGTGGAGGTGGCGCGCAGCGTCGGGGCCGCGGCCAACTTCTGCGGCTCGGGCGGCGCGATCATCGGCTACTGTCCGAACGAAACGGCGTTTCGACGGCTGGCCGACCAGTTGCGCGAGACTGGCTGCGAGACGATTCGCCCGATCGTGTGACTCCCTCGCGATCGAGTTCGCGGCCGTGTGCGACGTCACCAACGCCAGGTGGCGCGCCGCACGTGTTCAGGAACGAAGTTGTCTTCGGAAGACCGGTGGAAGAACGCCTCTTCGATCAGCGACTTGGTGCGAGGCAGTCTGGGTCCGGCGAAGCGTCGCAGCCAACTTCGCAACCTCAGCTTCGTCCACTTCGAGCTCTTCGGCCCGCATTCGCAATCGGCCAGCCTTCGTCTGCAACCGCGTGAATGCGCAGTTCACCGCGTCAGTCGTCCACGCAACACCTTTGGAATTTCTGAACAGCTTGCCTTCTGGGTAATGCAGCATCAGTCGCTTGGTGATCGCCAGTGCCTCGTCCGTCAGGTACACGATCCGAAGCATCTCGCCCTTGGCTTCGGACTCCGGGAACACTCAGCGACTGTTGGTCAGATCGACGTGTCTCGATTCGACGCGCAGCGATTCCTGCGGCCGGCAGCCCGTCTCCGACGTCGTGACCAACAGATCACGGAACGACCGATCGTCAGCCAATTCCAACAACCTGCCAAACTCGTCCGGGCTGATAATCTGTTCGCGACGCCCAGCCTTGGGCTGCTCCAGCATCGCGATGGGGTTCGAGTCGATGTATCCCTGCTGCTGCGCCCACCGCATCACGCGCTTCACCGCCCTGCAGTAGTTCCTTTTCGTACCGCTCGCCAAGCCCTGCATGGTGTCCAACCACTGCTGCACGTGGAACGGACGCAATTCACGCGTCGTGAGACTGGGATGAACTTCAGCGAACCGTTGAAGCCGATCGCGGTACCACTCGTAGGTGTCCGCTGCCCGATGATTCTGACACCACTCCAGAAACGCATCGATGATGGTCACGAGCGAGTCAGACGCGAGCCGGCGTTTCGCCGGCCGGGACATCATGTCGTGAAACTTCGTGAAGGCCGCCTTTTTATCGGGCCCAAGATTGTGGCGAACGCCGTCAACGGTGACCCACCACGAGCGACGATCACGTCGGTACCAAGGCTTTGCATGTCGAGCCATGAGAAAAACCTCCAAGCTTGAGGATTGAAGCACCCTCGCAAGCCTGAGGGTTTGCGCCGGCCCTCAGGTGGGTCGCAGCCACCTGGGGGCCAACTTTTCTCACGATTCTGTACCGAATTCTGTACCGTCTGGCACTTTCATTTCTCCTAAATCCAGTATCCCCGGAAGGATTCGAACCTTCAACCTTCGGCTCCGGAGGCCGACGCTCTATCCAATTGAGCTACGGGGACGCTTG
>DAIOWH010000242.1:0-6366 GCA_036758585.1 Planctomycetia bacterium | reverse complement strand
CCGCAGGCGAGCCGCCTGCACTACGACTTCCTTGGGAGTATATGCCAAGTAGCAGCTCCGGCCCATCGTAAACTGGTAAGCCGCATGGCAGCTTGAGCGCAGCCGGACGTTCTCTGCAGAAACCATCGGTGACACTCGCAAATCCGCCGGTCTTTTCGGATCGCACGGATGGCATTGCCGGCGCACGGATGAAGCCGCGGCACGTCTGGCTTACGAACGTGATGGACCTTAGAATCTCCGATCGACCTCGCTCAGGCATCAACGCAGCCGACCAAGACGACCTGCAACGTCGACGCAGGGGAAGCATGGATGACGAACGGCGAACACTACACCCAGCTCGTGGATCAACTCGACTCGCTGCGTCGAAATTGGCGTCGGCACCGGGCGCTGCAGGGAGCGTTTCTGACGCTGGCACTGACGCTCGTCGCGCTCGTCGGCGTGGTTGCCGCCGACGCGGTGCTGCGGTTGGAAACGACTGGCCGGCTGATCCTGGCCGCCGCGCTTTGGGGCACGCTGGCGACGGCCGCGATCAGGTTGCTCGTGCGCGGCTGGCTTGAGGATCACCGCGACGACTTCTTTGCGGCGATGGTCGAGGAGCGGCGCCCGGAGCTGCGGAACCGACTGATCAACGCGCTGCAGCTTGGCCGCGGCGCCAGCTACGGTTCGCCGCGGCTGGTCGAGGCAATCGTCCACGAAGGATCGGCCGCCGTTGCCGACGTCGAGGTCGAGGAGTGCTTGGATAAACATCCGACGCGACGGTCGAGCGCGTGGGCGATGCTGGCCGTCGGACTTGCCGTGGTCTGTGCGGCGATTGTTCCCGCGCGGTTTGCCAACAGTCTCGCTCGCGTGCTGCTGCCGCTGGCGAGCATCGAGCCGTACACGGCCACGCAGATCGACGAGGGTTCGATTCGTCCCGGCACGACGCGAGTGCCCGAGGGCGCCGCGGTCACCATCGACGTGCGAGTCGACGGCGTCGTACCATCGACCGCCCGACTCCATCGCTCGACCGGCGACCCCGACCGGCCGCTCGCCATGAAACCATCCGGGCCGGCCGGCGACGCATTTCGTGTACTGATTCCCGATGTCAGCACGTCCTTCCGCTACCACATCACGGCCGGCGACGATCGCTCGGCAGCCTATCAAGTCGAAGTGGTGAAACGGCCGCGCGTCGAGTCGATCTCGCTGACCTCCGAGCTTCCGACGTATGCCCAACAGCCGCCGAAGCGTATCGACCGAAGCGACGGAGAAATCTCGGGCATCGCAGGCACTCGAGTGGCGATCGAGTTGAAGGCCACCAAGCCGCTGCGCGAGGCATCGCTCATCACCGAATCGGGCCAAACGCTTAAGTTCGCCAAGACCGACGACGACTCGTCGTGGCGTACGTCGTTTGTGCTGTGGACCGACAACGCAAAACTGCCCGTGCCGCCCGGTGGCCAAGCCCTCAACGCACCGACGCGCTATCAACTCAAGCTGCTCGACACCGACGGCTACGAGAACAAGGACCCGCTTTGGCAGTCGTTGTCGCTCGCCAAGGACCAGCCGCCTACCGTCGTCGTCACGCAGCCCGGTCGGGACGTGCAGGCGAAGCCAACCGACACGGTTGCGATCCAAGTGGATGTGAAGGACGATTTCGGCGTCGGCGAGTGCGACTTGAGTACCGAGTGAATGAAGAAGAATCGGTGCGAGAACTTGCTCAGTTCGCACACGACGGCCCACCGAAACCCGAAGCCAGCGACAAGTTCAAGTGGGATCTGGCCAAGAGCGGACTCAAGTCGGGCGACCGCGTGCAGTATTGGGCGGTCGCCGCCGATCGCAACAACCTCACCGGCCCCGGCGTCACCCAGTCGCGGCGTTTTGCGATCTTCGTACTCTCGCCCGATACCGTCATCGCCAAGCTCGACCTGCAGATCGACGACTATGCTCAGGTGCTCGAGGAACTCGTGCGGCTGCAGCGCGAGAACCGCGCCCAGACCACGTCGGGCGTCGCCTTCGCGAACCTGGTGACGCGCCAGACACTGATTCGCGTTCGCACCCAACAACTCGCCCGGGCCATGGAACGCGACGCATTCCCCGCGCGAACGTTCGTCACGACGCTCGATGAACTCTACGCCGGCCTGATGGCCGACGCGATCGGCGCACTCGAGGCCGGCCAGCAGGCCCGCGAGCAAGACAAGGCGGCCGCCGCGCGAGACAAATCGCTGCCCATTCAGGACAAGATCATCGCCGCGCTGCAGGAACTGCTCGAACGACTCCAGAAGAACGAACAGGCAAAGAACGCCCTGCGCAAGCTGGCCAAGACCGATCAACCGTCACATCAGAAGATCACCGAGGCGCTCAGCCAGTTGACCAAAGACCTCAACCGGCTCGTCACCGACGAGACCGAGCTGGTAGACAAGTTCGAGAAACTGCCGAAGAAACCGGTCGACGAACTGAACGAAGAGCAGCTCAAGGCCCTCGAGAAGTTCGACGACCTTGTCGAGAAGTGGAGCAAATGGGCGAAGGGGTCGGTCGATGAGCTGACGAAGCTGCCGACCGGATTCATCGACGACTTCGGTCTGCGTGAGGATGTGAACAGCGTGTTCGAGGAGATCGAGAAAGCGGCGATGCGGCCCAAGACGGAGAAACTGGAAGTGGCACTCGAAGATCTCGGCGCGGCGCTCGCCACCGAGATGCTCGAAGATCTTGAGATCTGGCTGCCCGACGCCTCGGACTCGCTGCAGTGGGTGCAGGAAGAGCCGCTCTCGAACAAACCGATGAGCATTCCCGAAATGCCGCTGCCCGATGCGATGGAAGACATGATCGGCGACCTGCTGGCCGACGCCGAAGAGTTCGATGAGGAGGCCGACGACATCACGTCGGCGTGGGGCGACAATCTGAATCAGGCCGGCTGGGGCACGAGCGACGGTCCGATCAGCAACTTTTCGGCGAAGGGTGTGACGGGCAACGACCTGCCGAACAACCACGAGGTGACCGGCCGCGCGGGCGACGGCCGTCGCGGCAAATCGACCGGTCAGATGGTAGGCGACACGGCCCGCGGTCTCGACGGTCGCAAGACGCCGGCCCGCGTCACCGCCGAGCGCTACGAACCTGGCCAACTCAAGGAGGAAGGGCGGCTCGACCCGAACGGTGCGACTGGCGGCGGCAAGAAGGCCGGGGCCGGCCGCCGCGGCCTGCAGGGCGGCACGCCGCCCGACTTCGTACGCGACATGGAGCGGCTCAGCGAAAAGCAAGCGAACATCCGTGAGCGGGCCGAGCAGGTCGCCAAGCAGCTTGAAACCACCGGCATCACCACGCGGCGACTGAACGAAACCATCGAGCTGATGAAGTCGGCCGAGAAGGACTTGCGCGACCTGCGCTATGAAGATGCAGCGCGCAAACGGCGCGTGTCGATCAGCGAACTGAGGAGTTCGTTGACCGGCATCGACCAGGCCACTGCGGTCGGGCTGAGTCGCGCCCGCGAGCTGCCGCCCGAGATGCGCGAGGAGTTGCTCCAATCGGCCGACGAAGCCTATCCGGAAGGCTACGAGTCGCTGCTCAAGAGCTATTTCCGCGCGCTCTCCGAAGCCGAGAAGTAGGGCCCCAATCTTGCCTCTGGATGACGGCCCTGCAATCCACGGCTACAATAGGGCGGTGCAATCACTTGTTGGAGGCCACGCCATGACGAAGGTGTTTGTCGATCCTGACCTGAACGCAAAACTGGATGGCGTCGATGAGCCGGTCGAACTCTGTGACACGGCGGGCAAGACCCTTGGCTTCTTTTACCCGGTGACATCCACTTGCGCCACGGAGCCCGCTCACCATTCCTGCTCACCGATCGCTGCGGCGGAAATCGAGTCTCGGCGGCAGCAGCGAACCGGCAAACCGCTCGCAGAGATTCTCGACCGCCTCAACCGTTCATGAAACTCACCGTCGTCTGGACGCCGACCGCTGAACGCGAGCTTGCGGCGCTGTGGGTTGAGAATCCGCAGGATCGTGCGGCAATCTCTCGTACCGCCAACTGCATCGATTCCATCCTTGGTGCGGACCCGCATACCAAAGGGGAGTCGCGATACGACACGGTCCGGGTCCTTCTCGTACCTCCGCTGGGTGTTGACTTTGACGTAGATGTGAAGGACCGCAAGGTGTATGTGCTCTCGGTTTGGTACACGCGCCGCAACCGATGAGCGCGAGGTGCATCGTGTTCAACTTGTTCCTGGTCATCGCGACAGCCGTCGCAACGGCAGACCAATCCGCCCCCTGGCGCCTCGGCGACTGGAAGGCGAGGGCCGTGGTCGAGGTGACCGGACGGAGTCCCGACGCCGATTGCGACACCGCCGTCGTACGCATCCTTTGCCTCGGCCGAGCCAAGCCCGACGGCAGTGACTATCGAGTGCTCGACAGCGCGGGTCAGCCGGTCCCGTTTCAGCTTGCGTTTCACGACGCCGACCGCTACTCGCTCATCGCGTTTCGATGCAGCCGGCCGGGCGAGAAGTACTTCGTCTACTTTGGGAATGCCGGCGCCGCGGCATCCGGTGAACAGGTCGCCTGGGACATGACCCCCGGCACGGGGCCGCCGAAGGGTGCGTGGACGCCCCGCAGCGGCGTTGTATACACCACGCTGAAACGTCCCGAGGGCGACAACCCCGAGACTGCCGATGCGATGGCCAAGCTCATCGCCGCCAGCCCCGGCAAGTGTGGCGCCCAGATCCAACGCCGCATTTCGGATGGGTACAACCCGTTCGGCCCATCGGACTACTACATCAGCGTCTACCGCGGCTGGATCCGCATCCCACGCAGCGGCGCGTATCGATTTTGTACCGTGTCGAACGAGGCGTCGTTCTCGTTCATCGACGGCAAGGAACTGATTCACTGGCCGGGCCGGCACACGATCGAACGCGGCTCGCGCGGCGAGAAGAATGCGCAGCTCGAACTCACCGCCGGGCTGCACTACATCGAGTACTACCACGAAGAGGTGACGCTGCAGCAAATGGCGTTTCTCGGATGGCGACCGTCCGGCGACGATGGACCGTTCGATGCAATCCCCGAAACCGTGTTCACAGCCCCGCACGCGGCCGTGGTTAGTCGTTACGAGGCGTCGAGCGGGCCACTGATCCACTTTGAGCCGCGGATCGTCGATTCCGTCTGGCCCACGCAGCGTCACGAGGGGCAATACACTCGCGTCGAGTTTCGCGCGGGCGCGTCGGCGCCCGAGGGAACGACCTATCGCTGGGAGTTCGGCGACGGCCAGACGGCGTCGGGGGCCGAGGCGAGTCACGTGTATCTCGCGCTCGGCAAGTACGAGGTCACGCTTGCGGCCAATGGCCCGGCCGGAACGCAGACCGCCCGTTGGCCGCTCGATATCTTCGAGATTCAACACGCCGTCGATCAGTTCCCGGAAGGCCGGCCGGCGGATTACCTGGCCATCGCCCGCCGCTACAACCGCTCGCGGCTCAACGCCCGTTCGCTGCGCGAGCTGGCTCACCTATTCGCCGAGCAGGAGGATCCGGCGGGCGCGATTGACGTGGCGAAGAGCTACCTCGACCGATTCGCCTCGGTCGACGCCGCGACCGCCGCGCGCGTTCGCCGACTCATCGCCGACTGCTCGATCCAGCTTGGCGACGGAGCGATCGACGAGGCAATCGCGAACTATCAGGCGTCGATCATCGCCGACACACCTGCGGCCGAGAAACTGGACGTGCTGGCCCGGCTGATTCGGCTGGTCGGCATCGAGCGCAACCTGCCCGACAAGGCCGGCCAGATTCTGGAGCAGGTCGAAGAGACGGTGCGCGGCGCGCGTCGCGACGAAGAGACAATCGCCGCCTACCGGCGCGCGGTGACTGCTGCGGCCGACGTGTTGCTCTGGAACGGCAAGCGTGACGGTGCGGGCGATCTGTACCGCAGGGCCGAGACGCTCGCCGGCCGGTTCATCTCGCCGCAGGTCCGTTCAGCCCGCACCGGCGCGTACCCGGGCGAGATTCGCGAGCACATCGCGAAGACGAACTACGGCGCCGCGATCGCCGTCGTGGATGAATGGGAAGAGACGTTCCCGACCGAAAAACTGAAGGGCGAGACGTTCTTCTGGCGAGGCAAGCTACTGGCGCTCCGCGGCGGGCACCGCGGCGCATGCCGATACCTGGCTCGCTCGGCCGGCCTGGCGGTCGGGGCCGTCTTCGAGACAGAATGTCGCTTCATCCTGGCCGACTCGCTGGCCGCGATCGGCAAGAACGACGAATCGCGTCGCGAGTTGGCCAAGCTCGCGGCGCTAGGCCTCGACGACAAGTTTGTCGAGGCGGCCAAGGATCGCTTGAAGAATGCACCCAATCTCAACAAGAACTAAATGGCTTTGCGTGATCCTGGGAGTCCGCAGGGACAGTAGCCCGACGCGCC
>DAIOWH010000241.1:0-6552 GCA_036758585.1 Planctomycetia bacterium | reverse complement strand
CCCTCGCTGGCGCGTCGGGCTACTGTCCCAGAATCGTGCAAGGCTATTTAGTAGTAAATCTGAACCTGGCTCCGGAACAGCCAACCTTCGTCGCCCGCCAGGAACTGGCCCGAGCTGGAACCGATCACCGCGCCGTTGTAGTGCGACACGTCGAACTGGAACTTCAGGCTGTGCCCGCGGATATACCAGTTGAACGTGCCGGCCACTTCGTCGCCTGAGTGCAATCCGCCCCCGAGCGTGCTCGAATTGCCCAACACCGTCGAATAGCGGCCGGCCACCTCGAACTTCTTCGGAACGATAAAGTAGCCGAGCTGTGCGTAGTAGCCCCAGTCGAACAGAGTGTCTACGTCCGCCCCGGCGAAATCGAAAATGCTCCGGAAGAAGTACTCGTTGTTGAAGCTCCAGCCACGGTACTTGTAGCCCCAATCGACGCCGTAGAGCAGCTCGGTGAACTCTGTGACCGTGTCGGGCAAGATGTCGGTCAAACGGGCGCCGGTGTCGCATACGCGAATCTCCCGGCTCTCGCGCGACTCGAGCGGGCCTCCGCCCGGATCGACCCGCGTCGCACCAAACGTCGTGCCGACGCGCAACGCCGGGCAGCAATGGTACGAAAGGTCCGGCTCGCCATCGCCCTCGACCCATTCGCCGATCAATTCCCAGTTCGTCTTCGACACAAACGCAAGATCGTTGTCCATGTCCGGCGGAGCGCCCGCCACCGTCGACGCTCGGGCGGGCCGAGACGTTGTCGTGTTGAAACCGTTGATCAAGCCCGCCTCCCAGCGGAACGGCCGGTCCAACAAATCGAACTTGCCGTAGAGCGATACGCCGTCGTTGCGGTCCACTTGGAAGAACTTGTCCACCATCGACCGTTCGGTGAACTGCTGGCGACCGGAACTCTCCGTTTCCTGACGGAACATCGGGCTCTTCCACTTGCCGAACCGCAACCCCATCTCGGCGCACTCCCAGCCCAGCGGCTTCGAGAACCCGTAGCTGATGATCCAGTCGTAGACTCCGACCGTTTCGACTTCGCGTGTGTCGTCCTCGTCGCCGTCGAGTGTGATCTGGTATTCCAGGTATGGACGCAAGAAGTAACCAAGGAAGTAGATGCGGGCCCGCTCCAGCTCCAAGTCGTTCTCGTCGGGATTCGGTCCGTGGGAGTCGAAGTAGGTATGGCGGTAGTTGAGTCGTGCCCGGTGCTTGAGCAGGAACGGCACGTCGAGGTCGCCGATCTTGATCCCCTCGGGGCTTGTGATGTAGAACCCGCCGTCGTAGCCGGTCGAAACGCCCTTCGGCAGCATCCGGCTGGAGTTCTCCGCCTCGAACTTCTTGAGCGCCGCGTCGATTCGCGCGTCCAACTGGTCGCCCGCTGCGGGCGCCTGCGGGTCAGGCGCGCTGGCCGATGCGGGAACCACCGACGGCGGTTGGCTTGTGCTCCGATGCGCATCCAGCCGTTTCTGCAGTTGGTCGATCATCTGGTTCTGCTGCTCGATCATGCGCCGCATCTCGCCAAGCTGACGCTGCAGGTCCTCAGTGGTGACGGGCGAACCGGCGCCTCGGTCGCTGGCGTCCTCCTCGGCGGCCTCGTCGGACAGGACGCAGGCTGGAGGACCTAGCACGAGCGTTAACGCACAGACCATCTTGAGCAGGCGATTCCGAGCGAGACGGCTCATTTCTTCTCTCCCAACACAAGGCATCGTCCGTCGTTCAGGTTTCGATCCGCATGACGACTCGCCCCTGTCGAGTGTACGGCGAGACGCGGTTCTTCCCTCGCTGCCGTCTTTATCGACTGGGCCGAAAGCACGCCTTATTAAGACTTGGCCAAGAACTGCGGCACGGATGAGTTGCGGAGGAACCCACTCGGAAATGGCGCGCGGACCCGCAACCCATGTCGTTCGACGAAGGACGAAGGCGAAGACCGTACGTGGCCTACCGCGCCGCGCCGGCGTTCTCTTCGAGTGCCGCTTCTTCGTTGGCCAGTGGGAAGTCGGGGCCAGGGGCGAAGTACTGCACGTCGTCCTTGAGATAACGCGGCGAGGGAAGAGTCATACCGGCCACGTCGACCTGGCAGCCGATCGAACCCAACCCGCCAAGAAGCGTCAGGCCCAACAAACAAGCGCGTGCGTTTCGAGCGGCGGTCATGGTCTATCCCCTTCCGTTTCGTTGGTTGCAGCAGAACCCTTACAACCGTTATCGGCCGCACAGGCGGCAAACTTTGAACAAACTGACGCGAGGGCTGGGCGCGTTCTAGACCCCGGCCGAAACGAGGTGGCCGGCCGGCTCGCGGGGCGGTTCGGCCGAATCGAGGTACGTTCGGTGCCATAACTCAAGCACCAGCAACGACCACAGGCGATAGCTGTGATCCCATTGGCCCGCCACGTGGTCGTCCACTAGCCGCCGCACCACCTCCGGGCGGAAGTAGCCACGGCCGAGCGTTCGCGGGTCGAGCAGCACGTCGCTGAGGTAAGCAGCCAACTCACCGCGGAACCACGAATCGAGTGGTACGCCGAATCCCATCTTCGGCCGCCGCACGATCTCGCGAGGCAGCAGGTCCGCGAACGCCTGCTTCAGTATCTGCTTGCCTGTCAGGCGCGGCATCTTCAAACCCACGGGCATGCGCACCGCCAATTCGACGACATGGTGGTCGAGGAACGGACTGCGGCACTCCAGACTGTTCGCCATGCTGGCGATGTCGACCTTGGTCAGCAGGTCGCAGGGCAGGTAGGTCTCGATGTCCACGAAGCTCGTGCGGCTGACGATGTCGCGCTTCCGCGATCGCGCGTAAGAGCCGAGCAGGAACTCGGCCGGATCGACATCGAGCTTGGCCACGAGACCGTCGTCGTACAGGTCGGCGCGGGCGACCTCGTCGAAGATCGTGATCCATCGCAGGTATCGCCGCTCGGGCGTGTCGCGCAGGTGGGCCAGCAACTTCTTGAGCTGACGCCGCTTCGACTTCTGACGAACCGACGCGGGCAGCTTTTGCCACAACGGCGAGGCAATCACGGCCCGCAGCGCCGCCGGCAACCGATCGAAATACTCCGCCAGCTTCACTGCCCGGTAGCGCGGGTAACCCGCGAACAGTTCGTCGCCCGCGTCGCCCGTCAGCGCGACCGTCACGTGCTCGCGCGTCATCTGCGACACGTAGTAAGTCGGTATCGCCGAGCTGTCGGCGAACGGTTCGTCGTAGTGCCAGATCAGCCGCGGCAAGATTTCCACGCAGTTCGGCTCGACGCGGAATTCGTGGTGATCCGACTTGAGGTGCTCGGCGGCCAATCGTGCGTAGGGCGTCTCGTCGAAGTCGGCGACTGGGAACCCGATCGAGAACGTCTTCACCGGTCGGTCCGCCGCCTGTTGCATGAGGCCGACCGTGATCGTCGAATCGACGCCGCCCGACAGAAACGCACCGAGCGGCACGTCGGCGATCATCCGAAGCCGAGTCGCCTCGGTCAGAGTCGCCCGCAGTTGCTCACGATACTCCTGCTCACTCTTCGGCTCTTCGCGGTTGAAGTCGAGTTCCCAGTAACGGTGCGTCGTGAACTCGCCGTCGCGCCAGACGCCGTAATGCGCGGGCGGCAATTTCGCGATGCCGCGAAAAATCGTGCGCGGGTGCGGCACATACTGAAGTGCGAGGTAGTGATCAAGCGCCGTCGGGTCCAACTCGCGCGGCATGTCGGGCATCTGAAGCAACGACTTCAGCTCACTGGCGAACGCGAGCCGCCCAGGCTCGAGCCGGTACACCAACGGCTTCACGCCCAGCCGGTCGCGCGCGATCACCAGCCGCCGCTCGCGGCCGTCCCAAATCGCAAACGCAAACATCCCGCGCAGCCGCTTCACACACTCCGGACCCTCCTCCTCATAAAGATGGACGATCGTCTCGGTGTCGCTCGTCGTGCGGAACGTGTGTTTCAAGCCCTCGAGCCGATGTCGCAACGATTGAAAGTTGTAGATCTCGCCGTTGAATACGATCCAGATCAAACCGTCCTCGTTCGACATCGGCTGGCCGCCGCCGGCCAGGTCGATGATCGACAGCCGCCGAAACCCAAGTGCGACGCCGCGGTCGCGCCAGACGCCGCGATCGTCCGGTCCGCGGTGCGAAAGCACGTCGGTCATGCGGTCGAACACGACCGGATCGACCGGCCGATGAGCGTCGGTCCAGGTTACGCCGCAGATGCCGCACATAGGTTTCGTTGATTCGGATTGTTGTTGCCGATTGACGACTAGCCCCTGGGTGTCAGGTGTTTCCCGACTGCCAGGTCTCGATACAGTTGCACGTGACTCTGCACCATCTTTTCGACGCCGAACTGGTCGCGTACGCGAGTCTGGCCAGCCTCGCCGAGCCGCCGGCTCAGATCTGGTTCGTCGAGCAGTCGATTGATTCGGGCAGCCAGCAACTTCGTGTCGCCGACAGGCACGAGAAACCCGGTCTCACCGTCGATGACCAACTCGTCGTTGCCCGGTATGTTGCTCGCCACCACCGGCAGGCCCGCGGCCATCGCCTCCATGACCGAGTTCGGCATTCCCTCAAACTGACTCGGCTGTACCACGACGTCCATGACGGCCATCAACCGCGCCGCGTCGTCGCGCGGCCCCACCAGCCGCACGCGGTCGTCAATGGCCACCTTCTGCGAGAATTCGACGAGCGCGTCGCGGTCTGGCCCATCGCCGACGATCACTGTGAATACGTTCGGCTTGATGTTCTTGATCAGTTCGGTCGCCCAGATCAGATCCTGCACACGTTTTTGCGGCCACAACCGGCCGACGTAGCCGAGCACCCGCGCGTCGGCGGGCAGGCCAAGTTCCGCAAGAACGGCCGCACGGTCGCCAGCCGGCGGCGCGGCGATCGCCACGCCGTTCGGGATCAGCACCAGTTTCTTCGTGTCGAAACCGGCCGACTCGTAGAATCGGCGAACGGCCTCGGAGTTCACCACGATTGCGTCGGTGGTTGCCGCGAGCCAGCGGTCGACAACCCGTTCGCTCGTTCCTTTCCATTGGTCCGCGCAGCGTTCCGACGCGACGATGATCGGCACTCCACACCGCCTCGCCACCGCTCGGCCGTAGCTATTGGCGGCGAACAGCCAGGTGTGGACGATGTCAGGCCGCGCCTGCCGGATCGCGCGGCGCAGTCGCCACGCGGCAACGGGATCGACCTTCAGCCGCTTGCCGATCACCGTCACTGGAATACCCGCGGTCTGCAAGTCACGCTCGTACGGCCCGCCGCGCGTCAGGGCGCAGACCTCGACGGCGAATTCGTCGCGCGGCAACCCAGTGGCCAGCAACGTAAGCTGCTTCTCCGCCCCGCATCGGTCGAGTGTAGGAATGACGAACAGAATCTTCGGCATCGTCAGGTCTTTCGCACGAGCGACTGGAACAGTTCGACGTGCCGCCGCGCCATTTGGGTAATGGAGAATTCGTCCTCCACGCGCTGTCTCGCTGCACGGGCCATCGCCGTCGCGATCGTCGTGGCCCGCAACTGAACCAGTATGTCCTGGGCGAGCAAGTCCGGCCGACGCGGCGGCACCAGAAGTCCGTGACGACCCGACTCAATCAACCGCTGATTGCCCGGAATGTCCGTCGCCACGATCGGCACCGCCGCGGCCATCGCCTCAAGCAGCGCGATGCTCACCCCTTCTTCGTAGCTCGGCAGCGCGAACACGTCGGCGGCCCGCAGGTAGCGCTGCGGCTGCTGCGTCGGACCGGGCCAATGAATGTTCGGCTGGTCGGCGGCGCGCGCGCGCAACTCAGTCGCTTGCGGACCATCGCCCACAACGACGAGTCGGGCGTCGCCGACCTGCTTGGTCACGTGCCTCCATGCCTCCAACAGGTCGGGCAGACCCTTCTCTGGACTGATTCGCCCGACAAACACGGCCATCGGCCCAGTGGTCGGCAGCCCAAGCCGATGCCGCCAGAACAACCGGTCGGCGGCGTCTTCCAACGGCGGCAACGGCACGCCGTTCGGCGCCTCGTGAATCCGTTGCGGCGGTATGCCCGCGCCGATCAGCTCCTGCCTGATTCGATCGTTCAACGCCACGACTGCCGACGCACGTCGGCATCGCCGTCTGATCCACTTGCCGCCCCACGCACCACTCTGCCACGCCACGTCGCCCGTCGGCCCGGCGCCTTCCGCTCGCAGCACGATCGGCCGGCCGCACCGCAGCGCCGCGCCCACGCCGGCCCACGCACAGTGCTTCAGCATCGAAACGTACCAGACATCAAACTCGCGACCACGACTCAGCAGCCACTGCCGCAGCGATCTCAAGAACAGCATCGTCCCCAACGACCGGATACGACTTCGCGATATCCGCACGATCTCGACGTCGTCCACTCGCTCACATTCCGCCCAATCGGTCTCCCATCGCGCCGTCAGCACCGTGACCTGTTCGCCGAGTCGGGCCAGTTCGCGGGCCAACTCGCCCAGCACCGTTTCCGCCCCGCCGATCAGCGGGCGAAACCGTTCGGTCACCAGCAGAATCTTCACGTGCCGGCTCCTGGCAGGTCAGGGGTCGGGGTTCAGGGGTCAGGGTTCAGGAGTCAGCCCCTGAACCCCGAACCCTGACC
>DAIOWH010000240.1:0-6571 GCA_036758585.1 Planctomycetia bacterium | reverse complement strand
CGATCACCAGGTCGTCGCCGCCGCCGCCGTTGGTCGTATCGTTGCCGTCGCCGCCCAGCACGATATCGTGAGCCCGCCCCGCCGTGATGCGGTCGTTGCCCGCCTCGCCGTACAAATCGGCCGGTTGCGTCGCGGTCAGTGCCGCTACGTTGATCAGGTCACTGCCGTCGCGGGCCTTGACGACCAGATGGGCCAAGTCCGCACGCCGCCCAATCGGGAACGATCCGAAGTTCGTCACGATCACGTAGCCGGAACCGGGCGCAACTGGCACGGTGCCGAACGGAGTCACAACGTTCTGGCCTCCGCGCGGCCGCTGCCGCACCAGCCGCATCCAGTCGTCGCCCGACGTGCCGACCAGGAGCCCCACGCCGTTCTCCAGCCGGAAACCGGGCTCGAGCGGTGTCACCTCGATTTCGATCGTGGCCTCGGCTCTCAGGCCATCCGAGTCTTCCACTTGAACGGTGATCGTGTCCAACCCCACGTAGCCTGCGTGCGGCCGGAAACTGATCATGCCCGTATCCGCGTCCAGTTCCACGCAGCCGTGCTCCGCGCCCACCAATAACTCAAACGTATGCGCATCGCCCTCGTCCGGATCGAACACCTCGACCTGGAATGTGACCGAGCCGTCCTCTTCGACCCCCATGTGGATCGTCACGGCACCATCTTCGTGGACATGTAGGTTTGGCCCCACGATCTGTGGCGGGTGCTGCCGAATGATGCCGATCGTGACCGTGGCTTCGACCGTGATGGGGTCGTCGAACACGTCCCACTCGTTACACTCGGCGAGTTCCGGGTTGCAACCGTCGCCGGTGTCGGTGACGCTGTAGGTGAACCCGCCGAATTCTTCCTCGCCCGGGTCGGGTGTGAACACGACGGTATGACCATCGTCCAGCAACTCGGCCTGCCCGCCCCACGTAGCGACAATTTCAAACACAAATCCTCTGCAAGGGGTCTCCACATCCCACACGAACGGGCTTTCATCATCCCACCGGGGCGCACACAGGTCCAATGTGAACATCGCCTCTTGATCGATGCGGAATGGCGTGTCTTGCTCGGTCGTGCTCGTCGCGACCGGCTCATCATTCACCGGATCCACCCGCACGTACACCGTCGCCGGTTCGCTCTCCAGGCCCTCCGCATCGATCGCGACGAACGTGAACGTGTCTGGTCCGTGATCCGTCCCATCCGGCATGTAGGCGTTGTAGTTCAAGTCCGGCGTGTAGACCACGCTCCCCGCCACTGGATCAAAGTCGCTCAGCCTGCCGTGGACTGTCTTGAAGCTGCCGTCAGGGAGCGCTTCTACGCCCACAATGCGGTACGTCACGTCGCCGCCCTCGGGGTCCGTGGCCCTCAGTGTCGTCTCGACCGGCGTGTCTTCGTCAGTGAGCTCGCCGTCGTCGTGGGCGATGGGCGGTTCGTCAACGGTGAGTTCGTGACCAAAGTTGAACTTTGCGACGAACGCATCGTACGGTCCACCGCTGTAGATTGGGTCGAACACTCCCGACGTTGTTGGAAAGTCAGGTGAATTGGTGCCGCCAGCCAGGTATACGCCGCCGCGCGGGTCCAGCGCCATCGCTGGCGTGTTGTCGTCAACGCTGCCGCCCAGGAACGAGGAGTACATCAACCGGTGATCGACCCGACTGAACTGTGCAAGAAACGCATCACTGGCGCCGTTGTGCGTGACGTCCCATGCTCGATCGGTGACCGGGAACTCCGACGACCACGTGCCGCCCGTCACGAACAACTTTCCGAGGGAATCGACCGCCACGGCCGTCACAACATCGCAGTTCAATCCACCCAGGAAGGTAGAGTATTCGAGGGAACTGCCGCCGGAGTTCAGCTCGGCCACGAACCCGTCGGTGCCGCCAAAGGGGCATGAGAGGTCTCCGCCGTACGAGTTATCGTGTGCATCCACCGTCGTTGGGTAGTCCGGCGACGCGGTGACTCCACCCAAGTACACGAGCCCCGCCGAGTCAACGGCAAGGCCGTAGATCCCATCCACTCCGCTCCCGCCCACGAAGGTTGCCCAGTCCCGTCCTGATCCCATTGCATTCAGCCGGGCGACGAAGCCATCGCTTGTGCCTCCGTTGAAGGTGCTGTCGTAGGCCCCCGGCGTCGTCGGAAAAATTGCCGAGTAAGTGCTGCCGGCCACATGGATGCGGCCGGCGCCATCCGTTTCGATGGCCGTGATGTGCTCGTCATCATCTCCCCCCAGGAGGGTTGACCAGATAGGCCACCCATCTGCCCGGTTGAGTTTCATCACGAAGCCGTCCCAGCCGCCGGCAAGCTGCATTTGCAGCGCGCCTGAGGTGGTCGGGAAATCGGGAGAATTTGTGTGTCCGGCCACGTACACAGCCGAAGCATCGACCGCAATCGCACTTGCAAAATCCGCTGCGCCGGCCGGGTCGTCATAACGTTCGGACCCCGTGCCGCCGACAAGCGTGGACCAAACTACCTGGCCAATTGTGTCCAGCTTCGCGACGAAGGCATCGGATTTATAGAAGGCAAGGCAGTCGCTGCAGGATGAGATCGAGTCAGCGCCGTCGAGAGTACGGTCAAAAGCACCCGGTGTCGTAGGGAAATCCGGCGAGCGTGTCATGCCGACCACGTACACGTTGCCAGCCTCGTCTAACGTGATCTGGTCCCTGCCGTGAATAAAGTCGCCACCGCTACCGGCCAGCCAGGTCAACCAGATGACCCTGTCGCCACCGGGGCTCAACTTGGCGACGAATACATCCCGGCCGATTCTGGGTGACGTCGGCGGATGAGATGCGTCGCCGGTCACATAGACGCTGCAGTCTGGTCCAACTGCCAGGCTCCATGCGCCAGTTGCGGGATCGCCCAAGAAGGTGCTCCATTCGAGGCTGGTTTGGGACGTGGGTGATTCGTTGACGGCACAAACCGTACTCTCATTTCCAAAGTCGTGCCCCGTAGTGGTCTGCCCGCCATCCACGGTGACCTGATACGTGCCCAGTTGGTTCAGCAGCACCATCGTGGAGTGCGCGAGGTCTTGGTCACCATCACCGTCGAGGTCGGCGGCGAGAATGGAGATCGCGTTCCCCGTTGCCTGAAAGATGGGTGGAGCGAACGAGCCGTGGCCATCGTTCAGAAGCAGCGCCACACGCTCGCCGTTGTCGTCCGAGACCGCCAAGTCAACGTCGCCGTCTTGATCCAAGTCGGCTGCGACAACGGCGCGCGGATTGGCGCCCGCCGAGTAGTCACCGCCCGGTGTAAAACTGCCTGCACCGCTGTTGACGTAGACGCGCATGGGCAGGCTCTTCCCCACCAAGTCGAGGTCGCCGTCGCCATCAAGGTCCGCGGCTGCCACGGCCTCTGGCAGAGCGCCAGTTGCGAGAGTCGTCCCCGACGCAAAGGAGCCGTGACCATCGTTCAGCATCACCTGCAGATTGGCCGAGTAAAGATTCGGCACAACGAGGTCGATGTCCGAGTCCCCGTCAACATCGGCCGCCGTCAGCCAGAGCGGCTCGCTGCCGCCGCTGGAATAGAGACCCGCGTGCGAGAACGTCGCGGCACCGTTATTGAGAAGGATGGAGACGTTGTTGGCGAAGCGATTGGCGACTGCGAGGTCGAGATCGCTATCGCCGTCCAGATCCACGGCGGCGACCGAAAATGCACCGTTGTCGGTCGCCAACCGGACCGCCGGTTCAAATGACCCGTTACCGTTGTTCAGAAGAATGGAAAGATCGCCACTGGCGGTGTTCGCCGTGACAAGATCCAAGTCGCCGTCGCCGTCCAAGTCGCCCGTTGTGACGGTCCGAGGCTCGCTGCCGACAGGGTACCCTGCGGCATTCTCGAAAGATCCATCTCCCCGATTCCGGAGGACGGTCACAGAACCCTGTGCGAAGCCTCCCGCTGACGCCAAGTCAATGTCGGCGTCACCGTCTAGGTCGCCGGCCGTCGCGTATCCAAGTCCACTTCCGGTAGCGTAGGGCACTGTCGGGGCGAAGCGAAGGTCGCGAGGCGCCGTCTGCCGCCAGCCGTCTTGCTGCACCTCTCGAACAGTGTACGTGCCGGGCGGCAGTCCCGCGAACACGTACGTGCCGGTCTCGTCCACATCAGCGGTGACCGGGTCGTCGCTCCTGGTGACCGCCGTTCGCGTTACGGTGTTTGTAGTCTGCATCCGTATCGAGACGTGGAATGATCCGATGTTGTTGAGCCACTCGAACCCGTCCATGGTGCCAAGGTACAGCCGAGTGGCATTCACCGGGACAATGACTCGCTGCTGCATTCCGGCGCTCGTGCGACCGTTCCCGATGAAGAACGGCTGCTGGAGCGCAGGCCCAAGGGTTACGTAATCCACGCCCCCTGACACATTGCCGCCCGGCCGAAAGTCGAGTGTCGGGGGCGCGGTGGAGAAGCTGGGTTGTTCGTCACTCAAGAACACGCCGACAAGCGAATTGAGCGGGGCCCACAACTGCCCGATACCGTTCTCCGCACCGGTGAGATGCTCGTGAAAACCGGCACCGTCGGGCGCTACAACCGGCCACCCCGGGCCATTACTGACAGCGCCAGTCGCCGCGAACTGCAGTTCGGCTCCCAGCACAACGGGCAACCCCTGGACGTGTGCCGGCGACTGTGCCGGCGCGAGATCGACGATGCTGGCACGAGAGCCGCCGGGCATGCCGGCCAGCCACGGGTCACTGGTCCCGGCCACATCCAGCTCCGAACGGTGGAGCGTCGTGGCCATACCGGTCAGTTCGACCTGCCAGCCGGCCAGGCCCGGTTCCAGCGTGTCATGCCCCCCGTTGGCGTTTTGGTCATCAAATATCCGGCCGCTAATTGCGTTGTCGTTCAAGTCGTCGGCGAACAGGGTGGACAGCAGTTGGCGGCGTTCCAGCTCCTCGATGCGTCCGATGGTGGGTCGGCATCGTTCCTGAGCGGGACGGCGTCGGGCGGTGGTTCGGTTGCGTGGGGTCGCGGTCATGGCAATTCTCCTTGTGTTAGGTAAACGGCTCGGTCGAATCAACTTGCCTCCCTTCTGTTCTTGAAATCCGCGTTTAGTGCCCGGCTGCGACAGGTAGCCCGAGATTTTTTTCGTGGCGGGCCTAAATCCTTGCGTCTTTGCGACTTGGCGTCTTTGCGTTTTTCTTCTCCCCCCAGAGAACAGAAACGCAAAGGCGCAATGACGCGAAGGCGCAAAGGTGGGGAACCTTGTAGCACCTCGTTGGGGTGCGAGGCTCATGGCCCGTTTGTTGACCCAGGTGCGCTCGCGGACTCGCGACCCTGGGCTGGGTGGTGCCACGCTTTCAGCGTGAACGCGGAAACTCAGTGCGCAAATGTCTGGGACGACAAGCCCGATGATCCCGATCTGGCCGATCGCCGAAGCTTGGCTGGCCGGATCATCGCGCCGCGAAATCGCGCCCGCCCCGGTCGCACGCGCTTTGGCCAACACCGAGCCAATTACACCGCGACCAGCACGTCGTCAGGCTGCCGGTCGATGATGCGATCCAACTCGCCATACACAAACAGGTCGATGCCCAACCCGCCCGTAAGGCGATCCGGCTCGCCGTCGTCGAGCACCAAGTCCACAATCGAGGCTGCGAAGTCCTCGCGCTCACCCACGTCCGACGCGGAACGCCATTC
The DNA here is from genome assembly GCA_036758585.1 of Planctomycetia bacterium. Taxonomy (GTDB): domain Bacteria; phylum Planctomycetota; class Planctomycetia; order JALXBF01; family JBGPMX01; genus DAIOWH01. The sequence goes on along the minus strand of DAIOWH010000240.1, from coordinate 967 downwards.
GTCGAGCAGCCCGCGCAGGTCAAGCCGTTCGCACGGATCCTCCGGGTCGATGAGCGAACCGCCCACGAGCGCGTCGTTGCCGATTCCGCCGACAATGCCGTCGCGACCGGCACCGCCGATCAAGAGGTCGTCGCCGCTGCCGCCGGTGAGCGTGTCGTTGCCGTCGCCGCCCAGCACGATATCGTGAGCCCGCCCCGCCGTGATGCGGTCGTTGCCCGCCTCGCCGTACAAATCGGCCGGTTGCGTCGCGGTCAGTGCCGCTACGTTGATCAGGTCACTGCCGTCGCGGGCCTTGACGACCAGATGGGCCAAGTCCGCACGCCGCCCAATCGGGAACGATCCGAAGTTCGTCACGATCACGTAGCCGGAACCGGGCGCAACTGGCACGGTGCCGAACGGAGTCACAACGTTCTGGCCTCCGCGCGGCCGCTGCCGCACCAGCCGCATCCAGTCGTCGCCCGACGTGCCGACCAGGAGCCCCACGCCGTTCTCCAGCCGGAAACCGGGCTCGAGCGGTGTCACCTCGATTTCGATCGTGGCCTCGGCTCTCAGGCCATCCGAGTCTTCCACTTGAACGGTGATCGTGTCCAACCCCACGTAGCCTGCGTGCGGCCGGAAACTGATCATGCCCGTATCCGCGTCCAGTTCCACGCAGCCGTGCTCCGCGCCCACCAATAACTCAAACGTATGCGCATCGCCCTCGTCCGGATCGAACACCTCGACCTGGAATGTGACCGAGCCGTCCTCTTCGACCCCCATGTGGATCGTCACGGCACCATCTTCGTGGACATGTAGGTTTGGCCCCACGATCTGTGGCGGGTGCTGCCGAATGATGCCGATCGTGACCGTGGCTTCGACCGTGATGGGATCGCTGAACACGTCCCACTCGTTACACTCGGCGAGTTCTGGGTTGCAACCGTCGCCGGTGTCGGTGACGCTGTAGGTGAACCCGCCGAATTCCTCGTCG
>DAIOWH010000239.1:5528-6603 GCA_036758585.1 Planctomycetia bacterium | reverse complement strand
GAGCGGGAAATCTCGCTGTTTCGCGATTGGGCCGCCGCGGGCGCGCCGGAAGGAGACGCGGCTGATCTGCCGCCGCTGCCGCAATTCGCCGACGGCTGGCTGCTCGGCAAACCGGACCTTGTCGTGAAGATGACCGAGCCGTTCACCGTCCGCGCCGATGGGCCGGACATCCTGCAGAACTTTGTCATTCCGATTCCCACCACCGAAGACAAGCTCGTCGCGGCGATTGAATTTCACGCGGGCAACAAGAGCGTCGTGCATCACGCCGTGCTGTTTCTCGACGACAAAGGGCACGGTCGAAAGCTCGACGCCGCGACGCCGGAGCCGGGCTATTCGTTGTTCGGCGGCGTGGGCTTCATGCCCAGCGGGGCGCTCGGCGGCTGGAGCGTCGGCAATACGCCGCGTCGCTTGCCGGGCGGCATGGGTCGCTATTTGAAACAGGGCAGCGACCTCGTGATGCAGCTCCACTATCACCCGACGGGCAAGGTCGAAACCGATCAAAGCACGGTCGGCATCTACTTTGTGGACAAGCCGATCGCCGAGGCGTTGCGGCAGCCGTCGACTCTCGTCGGCAGTTTTTGGATGGCGAATTACGAAATGGACATTCCGCCCGGCGACGCGAACTACCGCCGCGCCACGAGCTACACGCTGCCGCGCGATGTCACGCTGGTCGGCGTCGTGCCGCACATGCACCTGCTCGGCAAGAGCATGATCGTGAAGGCCACATTGCCCGACGGGACACGCCGCACGCTCATCGACGTGCCGCGTTGGAATTACAACTGGCAGGACGAGTATTACTTCGAGCGACCCTTCACACTGCCGCAAGGGACGCGGCTCGAACTGCAAGCGGTCTTCGATAACTCCGCCGACAACCCAAGTAATCCCAGCAGTCCGCCGCAGCGCGTGACCTGGGGCGAAGGGACGCTCGACGAAATGCTGTACTGCTTCTTCCTCATCACGGCGGAGAAGCCGGAAGACGTCGTGCATACCATTTTTCACAGCATGGCCCACGATGCGCAACAGCCGCGCACGAAAGTGGAGCGCCCCGAATGAAATCAACGCTGCTGTTCATGAT
>DAIOWH010000239.1:4137-5518 GCA_036758585.1 Planctomycetia bacterium | reverse complement strand
CTGCTGGTGCGTGTCTGGCGGGCGATGCGACTCAGGCCGCGTGGGATAGAGTTCAGGCATGGCCACTGGCTCCGGCGGAGGTTGCCTCGCGCGAGTATCAAGTATTCGTCAACGGCATCACCGTGCCCGTCAGCCGCTATCAGGCCAACGGTGTGGATCGCGCGGTTGCGGTGGCACATTTTGCGTTCAGCGGCACGGCTCGAATCCAAGTCACGTTTTCTGGCGGCGTTCCCAAAGGGCTGGTGATCAGCCCTCGCAGTTTGGGTATTCGCCCGGAGGTCGGCAGTGACGCGGTGAGCTTCGCGATTGATCGCCCTCGCAAGCTCGCGCTGCACTTCGGTGGCAAGGACGGAATGCAACAGGCGGAGGGCCACAACGAGAAGTTGTTTCTGTTCGCCGATGCGATGGAGCGTGAGCTTCCGGCTGTGGACGGCGTGCGAGTCGTGGACGCTCAGCAGTCCGGAGTCGCAGGCAAAGCGGGCGAGTTCGTCGCCGAGAAACTGCAGTCTCTGCTGGACGAGTTGCCCGAAGGAGGAACTCTTCGTTTGGGGCCGGGTACGTATGACCTCGACCGTCGCCTGATGATGCGAAGCCACAAGACGATGTTCGTTGAGGCCGGTGCAGTCGTCCGTTTCACGTCCGTCAATCCGGGATACGGCGGCGGGATGTTTCACTTTGAAGACGTGACCAATGCAACGGTGTGCGGTCGCGGGACGCTGCACCTGAATGGTTCGAAGTTTCGCAACGAAGGAGCTGGCTTCTCGACGTGTCAGGCTGTGCGAATCAACAAGTCAAACAAAGTCCGAGTGGAAGGGCTGACGCTGCGCGATGCGGGCAACATCAACGTGTTCGTCATCGAATCGAGCGATAACACGTTCCGCGATCTGAAGCTCATCGCCGACGCGGACTTCAGCAACACCGATGGCATCGGACTCAATGATGACTGCGAGCGGAACTTCGCCGAGGATCTCTTCATTTACAACACCGACGACTGCGCGGTGGGCGGCTGGCGTCGCGACATGCACGACTTCACCGTCCGCAATTCGATCCTGTGGAATCACGGAACCGGACGCGCCTTCAAGCTCGGCACCGAGTTTCCAAAACGCCGCTACTCGCGGTTCAACTTTGAGAATTGCGATGTGATTCACAGCGATTCGCTGATTGAACTCACGTGGGAGAACGAAGACGGCGAGCCTCGTAGCAAAAACGTGGCGTTCGAGCACATCTACGCGAAGAACATTCGCGCGGAAGCTCCGTTCGTCAACCGCACGATTCAAGTCTGTTGCGGGGAAGGCCGGCAGTTGTGGTTTCAGAATCTCTTTCTGGTGCCTCAACAGGAGTTTGCAGAAGGGAACGGCTTCCGCCACGAAGCATGGGGCGG
>DAIOWH010000239.1:0-4127 GCA_036758585.1 Planctomycetia bacterium | reverse complement strand
ATGGGGCGGCGGCCGTGTCTGGAGTCGCATCGACGACGCAACGATTCAGCATCTCGTCATCGGCGACAGCGTGGCGGCGAAGGCTGAAGACGCCGGACTTGAACACGACCCAAAGCAGCAAACGGTTCGCTTCCTCCCCGCAGCGATTCCGCAAGTCCAAGTGAACGCCGAGCGACTCTCCGTGCGCCCCGGCGACGAGGCCGTCTTCACTTTGCATCGAACGGGCGATCCATCCAACGAACTGCATGTGCAATTTCAACTCCACGGCAGCGCACTCGCAGGGCGCGACTTCACGCCTTTGGAGACCGTTGCCGCGTTCGCAGCCGGCGCGTCAGAGACTCAACTGAAAGTCGCGACGCGCCCCGAGGCCACAACAGGCAGCACGCTCGTCGTTTCACTGGTCTCCGAGATGAGTCCACACTGGGCTGTGGATCGCGATTTTCTGGCTCAGATCACAGTTCATCCGGAAGCTCCTGCGCCATGACAACCTCACACTTCAAAGTTGCCGTCATTCAAGATTCAGCGCCGTCCGGCGATGCGCTGGCCGCCGTGCATCGCGCCCGTGACCTGATCGCGCAATCAGCCGCGATGGGAGCGAAGGTCGTCGTGTTTCCGGAAGCTTTTGTGGGCGGGTATCCCAAAGGTGCGGACTTCGGCACTCGCGTTGGCTCGCGAAGCGCCGAGGGTCGTCAGGCCTTCGCGGCTTATGCGTCGGGTGCGATTCAGGTACCGGGCACCGAAACCGAACTCTTGTCCCAAGCTGCACGAGTGCATCGAGTTCAAGTGGTGATTGGTGTCATCGAACGTAAAGGTGGAACTCTGTATTGCGCTGCGCTGGGCTTCGATCACGAAGGCTGCCTGCGCGGACGCCATCGCAAAGTGATGCCGACGGCGGCGGAGCGACTGATTTGGGGCTTTGGTGACGGGTCCACTCTGGACGTCTGGGATTCGCCGCAAGGTCGCATCGGAGCGGTCATCTGTTGGGAGAATTACATGCCTCTGTTGCGGACGGCGATGTACGCGCAGGGTATTCAGCTCTATTGCGCGCCGACCGTTGACGATCGCGAGACCTGGCTGCCGACGATGCGGCACATCGCGATCGAAGGACGCTGCTTTGTGCTCTCCGCGAGCCAGTTCACCGACGGCGTCAGCGCCCCCAAGCAGCAGATTCGCGGCGGCTCGTGCATCGTTAGTCCGCTCGGCGAAGTCCTCGCTGGCCCGGTTTTTGGCGAACGCACCATTCTCACCGCCGAAGTCGATCTCAGCCGCCTGATCGAAGCTAAGTTCGATCTCGACACGACCGGTCACTACGCCCGCCCGGACATCTTTCAGCTCTCGGTCAACACATCGCGACGCAAACCAGTGAACTGGCAATGGGATGTGTCATCGGATGCGTCCGATCCGCCATCACCTCAGTAACCAGCACGCTCACGTCGTGCGACCGCTTTCCACTGCATGGCTTACGATTCACAACGGCCGCGCAAGAAAGGTAGCCATGCCAACAGCACCACGTCGCAAGCCTCAATCGGTCGGTCGTCCCGTGAAGCGACGCGCCGACAACACCCGCGACCGCCTGCTCGACGCCGCGCTCACGCTCTTCGCGGAGAAGGGCTACGTCGCTACCGGCACGCAAGAGATCATCGACTCCGCCGGCGTGACGAAGCCGGTGCTCTATCACTACTTCGAGAGCAAGGAGGCGCTATTTCGCGAACTGGTGGGCGGCATCTACGACGCGACCGCCGCAGCGTGGGACTCGATGCTGACTGAGGAGACCAAGGCCATCGACCGGCTGCGCGGCATTTTGCGGATATCGTTCGAGGGGAGTGCCCGCGACCCGCGCCTGCCGCGTCTGCTGCTGCAAACGCACTACGGCCCGCCCATCGCCGAGCTGCGCGCGTTCATGGAAGGTCACACCGCGCGGCGATTCGGCAGCGTTGTGAACATCATGCGCGGCGGTCTCGAATCCGCCGAGCTGCGCGGCGGCGATGCTTCGTCACTGGCGTTGCTCTTCTGCTGCCTGATGGACCAGCACATCAACGCGCTCACGCGCCTGCCCAACGGCCCCGCGCTGCTGACTCCCGACCGCGCCGACGCGATCCTCGACGCCTTCCTTCACGGCTGCGGCACAACCCGCCGAGGGCCCGTGTCGCTGCCGCCGTTGCCACTTGGTTGACCGCTGCCGCCACCGTTTCGAAGGTCCTGGTGATCTGTGCGCATGTTGCTCACCGACGATACCGGAAGACTTTGACTCCCGGCCAATCGGCGCGGAAGGGGATGCCGAGCGTGCGGATGTACGAGAGATAGTCGCGGTCGCCGTGCAACGATACGCCCCAGGTGGCTTGTGTGTCGTCCACGTCGCCGATGCTGCCGACTTGGCGCGGGTGGGCCGGGTCGGAGACGTTCACGGCGACCAGATCGCTGCGGCCGGCCGACATCAACACGGTTTTGCTCTTCGCGTCGTAGGCGATCTCGTTGGCGTAACCGGGACTGTTGAACCAGCGCAAGCCTTCGAGCTTCGGGTTCCAGGGATTCCACCATCCGACCAGTTTGATGTCGCGCGGTTTGGAGATGTCGAGAATCTCCAGGCCGACATAATCGACGGCGGCGTAGGCCAGCGAGCCGTTCAAGACAATGTTGTTGTAGGCTCGCGGGCGACCGTTCATCGCCGGGTTGGAATAGCGGCCTGGCTCGGCGGGCTTCGCGGGATCGGCTACGTCGATCACGCGCACTCCGCCGGCGTCGTGCTTGATTCCCATTTCAATTGCACGGTACCAAGCAGTTCGACATCGAGCTTCTCCAGCGTGTCGCAATGCACATCGAAGTGAATCAATGGGGCAAACGTCTTGGTTGTAATCCCGGTCATACGCGAGCGAACTTCTCGTGACAGCTTCTCCTTGTGGGAAACGACTTCGGCTTTCAACGCGCCGCTTCCGTGTGCGGCTGCACGCCTTCGCTGGCCTGCTGGCGGCGGGCGGCGAAGTGCACGGTCCAGGAGAAACGGCGTGGGGGCAAGCCAACCACCCATCATTCCTCCACCAATCCCTCAAACGTCGCCTTGAAATCCTCTTCTGTCAGCGCCGTATCGAACAGTCCCACTTCCGTCCGCTTGTGCCGGGTCACGCCCATGTACCGCAGGCTCGCGTCTTCGTAGCGACGGAACTTCCACACCGCGTCGTTCATCAGCGCGCTGTTGAAGACGCCCAGGCTCACCAGCCGCTCGAAATCCGTCGTGGTCAGCCCTGTTACCTTCTGAAATAGCTTTGGTTCAATCTTTGTGATGACGTCCTTCAACCGCTGCTCGCGGAAGTCGGTCAGATACATGAACACCGGCACGCGGGCGGCGAACTTGATCAGCTTCTCCTGCACCTGTTTGCGCAGGCTCTTGCGTTCCTTCTCGGCCTCGGTCAGTTCCTTCTTCTCTTTGGCGCTGGGCTCTTCACCCTCGCCGGCCTTGCGTTTCGCGTCCTTGATTTGCTCCGAGCGGTTGATGATCGTTTCCAGATCGGCGTTGAGGTTGCGAAACCCTTCGATCGCTTCCAGCGCCGCCATCGCGGCCGGGTCGTTCATCAGTCGGGTCAGCGTGCTGTCGTCCACGTTCACCAGCAGCACGCTTTCCCACCTTTTTGCCAGCAGCGTCGCGCTCGTGCCTGCGGTGGCGATGTCCAGAATCGCCGCTGCGTCGAGCTGCCGCATGCTGCTGCCGTCGTACGCCAGCACCGGGAGAAAACCCACCAACTCCGCGACGCGCTGCTCGGCCGTGGTGTCGTCCGTCGCCAGCCGCGATCCGTAGTCGGCGATCTGTCGCAGCGCGCGGTTGGGCGCGAAGTCGAAGACGTAACACTCCGGCTTGACGACAATCTCCCCGCCATTTTCGTCCGCCACCGTCCAAGGCGACTGCACGCGGAACGCCGATTGAAAGTACGTCTCCGGGCTGCTGCACTTGCGCAGCATCAGCATTCCCGCCCACGGCCGAACGGTCACGCCCGTTGTGAGCTTTCCGCACGACAGTGTGATGCTCTTGCTCGATTGCGGCTCGTCCATCGCCTCCAGTACCGGCGGAAGCGCCGCCGCGCCGATGCCCGCGTCTGATCCCGCCGCGATCACCACGTTGTAATCGTGGTAGAAGG
>DAIOWH010000238.1:0-6708 GCA_036758585.1 Planctomycetia bacterium | reverse complement strand
AGTCTCGTGGGCGGCGCGGGCTTCGACGCGCTGCAGGGCGGCGACGATGCCGATACACTCGCGGGCGGCGCGGATGACGACACGCTCGACGGCGGCGCTGGCGCCGACTCGCTCGACGGCGGACTCGATTACGATGCGGTCGTCGTGGCCGGCAGCGACGCGGCGGATTCGATTCTCGCGACGCTCGGCGTCGCGGGCGAGATGCTGATCAGTGTCGACGGCGAGACCGACAGCGCGGTTGCCGCGGAACTGATCGACGTGCGGGCCGGACTCGGCGACGACCTGGTCGATGTCGATTCGCTGCTTGACGTGGACGCCGATATCGACGGCGGCGACGGCGCGGATACGCTGTACGGTGGACATGGCGACGACCTGATCACCGGCGGGCCGGGCAGCGACAGCATCGATGGCCGCGCGGGCGACGACATGGCCCTGTTCTACGGCAGCGAGTTGGACGACGCGATCAGCGGCAGCGTGGCCAACACAGGCGACACGCAGGTCGTGTTTGGTTCGGAGACCGACACGGCGACAGGCGTGGAGGTGCTGTTTGTGAACGCTGGCGACGGCAACGACGCGGTGACGTTCAGCTATGACGCGGGAGCGCCCGACGTGTCAGTGTGGTTCGAGGGTCACGACGGCAACGACACGCTGGTCGGGGGCCCATATGGGGACTTCATCTGGGCTGGCGGCGGCAACGACTCAGTCGACGGGGGCGGCGGCGATGACATCATCCTGGGCGCGAGCGGCGACGATCTGCTCGAAGGTGGCGCGGGCAATGACCTGATCGACGGTGCCTCCGGCGACGACCTGATCACCGGCGGCGATGGCCACGACACGCTCAATGGGTTCGAGGGCTACGACACGATCGCGGGCGGAGACGGCGATGACGTGCTCGATGGCGGCGACCAGGATGACTCGCTCGACGGCGGCATGGGCAACGACACGATGTTTGGCGGCGATGGCCTCGACACGCTCATGGGCGGGTCTGGCGACGACTCGATTGAAGGCGGCGCGGGCGACGATTCCATTGCCGCCGGCGACGGCTTGGACTCTGTGGTGGGTGGTGAGGGCAGCGACACGATCGACGGCGAGACGGGCAACGATTCGCTGTATGGCGGCCTGGGCAACGACCTGATCACTGGCGGCGACGGCGACGACACGCTCGGCTCCGATGAGGGCGACGACGTGTTCTACGGTGGCAACGGCAACGACCGGATTTCCGGCGGCGCCGATTCGGACCAGTTGTTCGGCGGCGAGGGGAGCGACGTGCTCGATGGCGGTTCAGGCGACGACCGGCTGATCGGCGGTGAGCGGGGTGTGCCGCGGCGTCAGCGGCGCGGCTGCGACAATGACTCGCTCGCGGGCGCGGCGGGCGACGACACGCTCGACGGCGGTCGCGGCCGCGACCTGATCGACCCCGGCGCGGACGTGAACGACGTGACCGCCGACCCCGATCGCGACACCATTGTCGAGGGCGTCGGCCAGATTCGTCTGACGCGGATTCGCAAGTCCGACGCCCGGTGCGACGAGCGTGGCGGCGGAGGGGCTCGCGGCCGTAGCGCGCGGCCCGGAACACGATTTGAACCAGGCAGCCCGCCGCGCCGGCGCCGCGACGAAGGGCCGGAACAGTCCCGTCCGCCGCGTGCGGATGATCTGCCGCCAGCGGTCCCAACAGGCGTTGTGCGTTCCCACACCAGTTCGCACCAGACCCTCGCCGTGAGCATCACGCCGAGTGCCACCTCGGTGCCGTCGGGCCAACAGTTGGGCTATGTGGTGCGGGTCACAAATAGTGGGTCCACGCGATCGCGTCACGTGACGCTGGTCCAGGCGTTGGCACGCGACGTCACCGTACTGTCCGTGACGGCCAGGGACGCGCAGGGTCGGCCGCTGGACTGTCCGGTGTCGGCGACTAACGACGTGAGTTGTGAGTTCGGTGCGGTTCCGGCAGGCGGCAGTAGCGAGCTTGCCATCGAAGTGGTTGTGGATAGCTCGGGAAACACGGTCGGCACGTCCGCGACGGTGCATGATGCAGCCAAGAACACGGCCACCACCTCGAAGAGCACCACCGTGACCCCCGCCCTCGAAGGCGTCTACATTACGGCCAAGGACCAGGTGGCCTACGAGTGGGATCCCAACAACTACGCTGAATTCGCGGTCTGCCGTCACGAAATTCGCGACACGGCGCTGGTAGTCAGCTTCCAGATCGACACGTCGCTACCGGACGGGCTCAAGGCGGCGACAGAGAACGTGGATTATTCGCCGATGGGGGGCCGATCGGTTCGGATAGAGGCCAATAGCTCCTGCGTACCGATCTTTGTGGTGGTGCCGGTGTCGATGAACGACACGCTGCGGGAGGGGCCTGAGTACGTCCAGGTCACATTGAAACCGGGCACCGGTTATACGGTCGGCGACCGGCCGACGGCGCGAGTCGGCATTGCGGATGACGACATACCACGTCCCACAGTGACGACCAGCAGTACAACCGATCCAACAGCCGCCGAGCCGAGCGACCCGGCGACGTTTACGGTGACGCGGATAGACCCGTGGAATCTCGCGTTGGAGGTGTTCTTGACGGTCAGCGGTACGGCGACCGTGCCGCCGGGTGCACCTGCCGACGTGCAGCAGGCCGTGCAGGTTCCGGTTCGGATTCCCGCGAACGCCGACGGCGCGACGAGCGTGGACATCACGATCAGGCCGGTGGCGGATACCCTTCGCGAGGGATCTGAAACTCTGGTCGTGGCCATTGACGAACGGGCCACGTACCAAGTGGGTTCGCCAGCAACCGCCGTAGTGACGATCCTGGACGACGAGACTGCTGTTCCCCCGGATGTTACGATCCGCGCGATTGATCCTGACGCTGCGGAGACGAAGCCGGGCGAAGACGCGGAGACGGGGTTCTTCGAGATCGCGAGATCGGCTGCCGGTACGCTTCTGACGGTGAACTATGTGGTCCGCAATGCTCCGGATGATGCGACGCCGGATGCGGACTATCAGCGGATCGCCTCGACTTCCATCGACTTTGGGCTGAACGAATTCAGCAAACAGATCACTGTGACACCTATCGACGACACCGTGGCGTACGAACCGGCTGAGCCCGTGGTGGTGACGCTGACGGAGGGGCCGGGCTACAACGTCGGGACGCCCAGTAGTGCTACGGTGACGATCTTCGACAACGACTGCCGCGGCGGCGTCCAAGTGCGCAGACTGTCGGCCAACGCGAACCCACTTGCCCTGACTGCGGGACAGAGCGTGCTCTTCACCGCCACAACTCAGCCGCGTAACCCGCCATACGGCGGGTTCGGATCGTACACGTGGGCGTTTCGCGAACTCTTGTCGGTGAGCGGACGGGTGCGTCATTATGGTCCGTGGCAACCGGCGGTGGGAACAAAGCAGGACTACAACAGAATACTCGCCACCAAGGTATACAAGAGCGGCCAGTACCGCGTGAAGGTAACCTCGTGCGAGGTCACCGAAGCGATCCTTTCCGTACAGGTCATTCCGAGAATCACGATCAACGACGTTACAGTGCACGAACCGGTCACGGGCATGACGAACGCCACGTTCACGGTGGGTCTTTCTGCTGCCAGCGCCGAGACGGTGACGGTGAAGTACCGAACCAACGACGGCACGGCAAAGTCCCCGAGCGACTACACGGCGATTCCGCTCACGACGTTAAGGTTTGAGCCGGGAGTCACAAGCCGATCGTTTAGTGTGGTCGTCAAAGCGGACACGATAACCACCGAGGCGCCTGAAACCTTCTCGGTCAAACTTAGTGCAGCCACCAATGCCGAGATCGGGGACTCTGAAGGCGTAGGTACGATCATCGACCCACATGATGTCCTGACTCAGGTCATTGCTACACCGAACCCCGTTCCACTTGGTGCGATCGCGATAGTCTTCGTGCGAACACGGCCTTCGCCTCATCCGGGCACATGGGTGATTCACTGGACGATCGAGGGGGGCGGCTACCGATGGTACGACGCCGATCTGGCGGCCGATTCCCAGGCGGTATTTCGTGAGATGTGGCCGGGGGACTTCACAGTGAAGGCCTACCCGAAATGGGCCGACGGGCATATAGGCGCGACAACCGTAACGACATACCACGTCAACGAGCCGACAGAGATCAGACCCGACCCGGCGGGTTTCGCTGTTTCGAGTCCCAGTTTCGATTTCAACTGCGTTAACCCCGGCTTCGAAGATGACTGCAATTTTGCCAAGTACAGTGCAGTTGCTCCGAATACCCCGGACTGGATCATTGAGGATTCTGGTGGGAATCCGGTGAAGGGTGGCGACATTGGTCCTCCGCCTGGACATCAAACTCATGGCGTTTGGCAGATCCACCGCAAGTTGTTCAACGATCACAGTAGGTTCGGTCATTTGGTGAACGAAGGTGATCTGCCGGATCCCGACGGAAACGGGTCAACTGGCCACCAGGCGATACAGAATTACACCCTGAGGTCCTTCGCGGTATATAACGGATACGTCGTTGGGATCCCGGAGGGCACTGTGCTGTGGTGCGGACATCTTGAGGCTGAGTTTATCGTGTACAAACCAAACGGCGACGAATGGCGGCGTTACCAGCTCCCTAAGTGGTACATCGAATGGGTAAAGACAGGCCCAGCCGGTACGGCGGTCATAACAACAGTGCTAAACCCAAACACATTGCAGTATGAGCTACAGGTGAAACTCCTTGATCAATTCGGAGCACGAGACGACAGTGTCGACGATGTCACACTGAAGTACACACGCAATGCGAGCCTAGACTGCCCGTAGCTCGAACTCGTCAGAAGGACTATATGGACTTCGTGCGTTCCCGTTGTTCCAAGGACTCCGACCGTACGGGTAGGTGGACGTACGGGTTACGCACCTTGATGGTCCTTGTCGCCTGTTGCGCGGCTGTGTTCTGGGCGGCACTGGTTTTCCTGCCGTCCTGGATCGAACGAAGGACTGTCGAACGGGCTATCGTCCGGCTTAAGGACTACGAACATGCCAACGGCGATGCAGTGAGTTGGAGTGCCGTCCGCGATCTGCTTGACATTGGGCCGGAGACAGTCCCTCACCTGATTCGAGCTTTGGAGCACGACGACCCCGTGATTGCCATGGGGGCATCCATCACCATGGGAGAGATGGGCAGCAAGGCGGTTCCTAGCCTGTTGAGTGCCCTTGAGCGTGAAGGAAACCCGATCGCGCAATCGCGAGCGTACGACGCTCTGTGTCGGTTGGGCCCCAATGATACGGAGGCCGTTCCGAAGCTGATTCCGGCGCTCAAACATCGAGCGGCCTTCGTTCGCCGCAGGGTAGCTGAGGTCCTGGGAAACATCGGGAATGGTGCTCTGGAAGCCGAACCGTACCTTCGGGAACTCTTGAAGGATGAAGACCGATCAGTCCGTGGGACAGCAGCGCGATCGCTGGTGCGCATCTGCTGGGGCCTGTCGCGTGAAGAACTCAACCGCCTCTCAAATGAGGAAGTTGACGCCCTACTTCGGAAGGAGGGCAACCACGCCCAGGGCGAGGAACTGGGGTCAGGGAAAGCGCCGGGTAAAACCAAATCAAATCGCTTGCAAGGAGAGAGAACATCTTCCCCGCCTGCCCGGCTGCGACTTGTCCCGTGTTCGGGCATCGAGACGGTGGCCGCCGCATTCGTGGCGTCGTGGCGTTCCAGGAAGTTCCGAAGATTCAGAAGGTTGAGTGGATCGGCATCGATCCCAACCCCCGTGATGACGACCCTGCGACGAACATCTTTAACGACAACCCGCGCACGCACGGCGGCGGCTGGCGCATCTTTCCAGACCGGAACAAGCCACCGACAGTAAGTGGCAGCAGGCCAACTCACATTAACGTGATAGTCCGGGTCACGCTCGCTCCAGGGGGTTCGGATCGGAAGGTCTACATCCAGAACTTTGACGCCGATGATCCCACGGATCATGACGGGCCAATTGACGACGACAGCGTGGCTCTGCCCGCAGACAACCACGGAGGCGTAGGCAAGCTGCTCCAGGAGTCCAAAACCACGAAAGACGGCGTGGCCGAGTTCCGGTTCGCTGTGACATGGAATCCCGGCGACAACTTCCGCATCGTCGCGGCCTTGGATCGGAATGAGCTGTCTGGCCTGAGGCCGAGGCAGCCAAGCGACGTCGGTGCCATCGAAGACGCAGACGGGAACATCGTTTCCGACGACAGTACGACGCCAGATGTTCGCAAATCGAGCCCAGCGGCGCTTCGGGCTTTGGGTCCCACGATTCCTGATGGGCCATGCCGCCCGGCAGGACGATCTGGATCACGCCCTTGGCCTGACCCTCTTTGCTCTCGTACCACTTCTGGTCCGTCCGCGCCTCATGTCTCAGGAAATCGCCGAGCGACAGCCCCAACGCCCCGACAACGCCAACGCGCAGGAATTCGCGGCGACCCGGCTTGCGGAAGTGGTGCGGATCATCGCGCCAAGTGACGACGTTCGTTTCCGGCAATTGCACGGTCGTTCCTTTCTCTTATGGCCAAGCTCGTCGTGAGAGCAGGACGTTGCCTTGTCGGTTGGTCTCCGAGTGGTCGGCCGCAATGTGAGACGGCGCGACGCGGGGAGGGCGGGTTAACGACCGCCGCATTTCGGACGCCAGCCTAGCCGAAGATCGCCGGATTTCACAAGTGAACGTTCAGAAGGGGGTGCATACCCGTAATTGCATTCGTCGCTCGCTTAACCCGCAGCCGCAGGCG
>DAIOWH010000237.1:0-6769 GCA_036758585.1 Planctomycetia bacterium | reverse complement strand
AGCTGCCCCGGAACTCAAGAAGGGCGAGATGGCGGGCTACTTGCTCGTGCCAAACGAAAAAGTGCCGGAGACGTTCAACGCGGGCTTCTCGATGTACATCTCCGCGTGGCCGCTGTTGAAGCGGTATCCCGGCCAGCGGTTTCAGTCGGGGCTGCCGGGGACTTGGATGTTCGCGCAGCCGGTCGGCAAGCCGCTGGAGAAAGGGTACTCGGACATCGAAGGCGGGCTGGGCTGGTGGCGCGATACGGAGTACGCGACCGAGACCCCAAAATTCATCATGGGCGGCGTCGCTCCCAACTTCGTCGAGTGGGCCAACGGTCCCGGAGCGGGCAAGGGGCGCGATTGGTCGAAGCCCAACGGCAAGTATGCGATCGCTCAACTCAGCCCGTGGGTCATCTGGCCGCCGGATGGGTTGAACGTGAAGCAAGGGACGCGCGGCGAGTGGTTCGGCTATGGCTACTTGCCGCTGCCGCTCGCGAAGGCCAAGGACAAGACCAACGGCAAGGACATTCCGACCGGCGATCAGTGTTGGACCCTGTTCCTCAACACGGGCAACTTCAAAGGTCCGGTCACGTTCTTCCTGCCGTACTTCTGGTCGAAGGCCGCCGTGAATGAACCGCGCTTCGCCGGCCATCTGCTCGACAGCCGCCCGTCCGATCCGAACCGCGCGCTACAGATGGAGACTCAGCACATCCCCAGCGTGCAGGCGACGGACTCGCAGGGCGTGACCTACGCGCGAGTCACTCCGACGCAGTTCCCCAGCGACGCACAAGGCGAATCGGCGCTCGTGCATCGCATCACCTCGTACAACAAGCAGGCGCTGTGGGATTCGGTGCAAGCGTGGTTCGATGGCGGCCCGGCCGCGAGCGGCGCTGTGAACTCCGAAGCAGCCGTCGTGCATGAGTTCCCCGGTCGCGGCGGAGCAACCTGGAAGATCTATCCCGACGGGACCGAGAAGGACGCGAAGACTCATGTCGCCTGGACGTCGTTCGCCACGCCCTTTGCCCCGGACAAGAACACGTTCGGCTACAAGTGGAACACGCAATGGGTGAAGCGCGACGCCGGGACAAACGGCCGCGATCTGGTCGTGCTCCCCGAGTACTTCCGGCTCGACAAGGACGACAAACAGCGGCCGATCTGGACACCCGTCGCAGCCGCGGAAGTCCCCGCCGAAACCGGGCTTGCCAACGCGAGCTTCGAGCGAAAACGCACCGGCCCGCCGAAGACCTACGAGACTCCCGCCGAAGCCGACAGCAGTTGGAAGAAACCCGGCCCGAAGGTTGGCCCCTTTCAAGCTCGTCCGGGGGACGGCAGCGTCGTGACCTATTACTGGTACCGCTTCGCGGATCAGCCCTCACTCCTCAACGCCGACATGACCGACGCCGAACGCGAAGCCATGCAACAGCGAGTCGAACTGCTGCACCGCCACTGGAGCAAAGACCGCAACTACCTCGCCCCACCCGCGCGCGGTCAACTCGCCGATCTCGACCCCGCGATGCTCGTCACCCCGCCCGCCGGCCTGGAAGTGGGCTACGTCCCGATCGTCACGAGACAAGAACCGGCGAAGTAGGAAGGCACACCAGACCAGATGGTCCGACCTTGGCGCTCAATGCGTGGACAAGGACATCCGCACGCCAAACCTCGACCAGCTTCCCGCCGCTGGCTCGTGGTTCATCGCCGCTCCGCTCAAGATCACCGCCGCCGACGGCTCCCCCTGCCGCGCCGCCGCGCTCGTCCCCAATTCGTGATCGCGATGTTCGCTGGCAGCCAGTCGCGAAGTCCGTCAACGCGGCCGGCTTCCCAAAGTCGCTTGTCGCGGCGGAATCGCCAGACGGCAAACCGTGTCGAGGCCCGGAAATGAGCTGCGTCCCAGCTGCGTCCCCTGGTATGTCGGTTTTAGCCCCCAAATCTCTTCTCTGCATTCCGCGCGCCAGACACCCTCTTGGGAATTCGGAGTGGTCCCCAAGGTTCCTTCTTTCAAGGAGGTGTCTCATGGCTCGTTCCGTTGCGGTCAGGTCCCGTTCTGCCAAGCGTCGGCGCGGTATCGTGCATGTGCACAAGCCGCATGGCATGATTGACCCACGCGTGCAACTCGCCACGCCCGAACGGTTCGGCGTCGTCGCCGTCGATTGCGCCAAGCTACGCTCCAAATGGATGCTCTGCGATTTCTATGGCCGCGTCCTCGTCCCGCCCACCACCGTCGAGCACTCCCGACCCGGCTTACATCAGGCGATCGACTCGCTGCGAATCGCCGTTCTCGAACATCGACTCGCCGACACCATCGTCGCCGTCGAACGCACCGGAAACTATCATCGGCCGGTGCAACGCGCCTTCCGAGACGCCGGATACGATGTGCGCATCGTCCATCCCTTCGCCGCACGGCAGTTCCGTCAGGTCGATCATCCCGGCGACAAGACGGACGACCATGATCTCGGCGGGATTCACCGCGCGGCCGTCGTCGGGTTCGGCTTGGTCGACACGCCGCTCGAAGAACCCTATCGTTCCTTGCGGCTGCTCGTGCGGCACCGTCGCGATCTGGTGCAGAAGACCGCCGCCCTGCAATGTCAGATCCGCGAGCACCTCGAAGCCACGCTCCCCGGATTCGCCACGCTGTTCGACGACGACACTTTCTGGAACGCTTCGCTCGCGATGCCGCTGGCGCGCCGCGTGGCGTCGCCCGACGCGGTCCGATCGCTTGGAGCCGACGGACTCATGCGGCTGCTCGACGACGCCGGCGTGCGCTACCAACGACGCACCATGCACAAGGTGGTCGCCTGGGCCGAGCAGGCCGCGCCGGCCGAGCCGGACGCCGCACTCCACCTCCGCATCCTCGCCGATCTCGACGACAACCGCCTTAGCAAAAAACGCCTGATTTCCAGCCTCGAAATCGACATCGCCGCACTCTTGGCACGCACGCCCTACCTCCTGCTCCTGGCGATCCCCGGCATCAACGTCGTCTCCGCCGCCGAGTTCGCCGCCGAGGCCGGACCGATCACGCTCTATGCCAACCCCAGCGCCATCACCGGCCGCGCCGGGCTGTTCCCCAGTCGATACCAGAGCGACTCGGTCGATGTCCGCGGCAACATGGTCCGCTGCGCCAACCGGCGACTCCGCGCGGCGCTGCTGATGATCGCCGACAATCTGCTGCTCGTGAACCATTACTTCCACGGCCTGGCCGCGCTCTGGAAACAGCGCGGCGTGGATCCGCGGCTCGGGCACGTGCGCGTGGCGAAACGATTCAGCCGACTCGCGTTCGCCATCGTGGCCGGCCGCCAGATCGTGCCGCACCCGTGCTGCCGCGAACCGCATTACATTCTTGACAAGTTGCTCGCGTTTCATTTGGAACACCGCGCGACTCCCCAACAAATTCGCGAGCAGCTCGCCGCCGCGACCGAACAACTGCCCCCCGCCGCGCGAGTCCGCGAGGGCAACGCGCTCCAGCCGCGCGTGAGTGAATTCCGGCGGGCGCATCGCCCGCACGTGCAAAAGATCGGCGACATCCTCACGGAGGTGCTGGCCAAACTACTGGCCACGACGGTACAATCCGCGTCGGAGGTTTAGGTCTCAAACCGTGCGATTCAAGCAGCGACCGACCAACGCCTTCGTCCCCATGGCACTCGATGCCTTAGAAAAGACTGGCGCTCTGTCGCGTCACCATGCCTGATACGGCGGTTTGAGGCCAACCTCTCATGTACCAGCGATCCTGGATCAAAACGCAGATTCCCGAAACACTCACCTCAAAGTGCCAAGCCGCTTACCGAGAATTCAAATCAACGCTCCCCCGCGTCACAAATCTCGACGCAGCGACTTGCGGCTTTCATCAGGCCAGAGGGGCACACTGGATTAGTCTCGTTTGTCCGGATACGCTTGTCTGGCCAAGCCAGGTGAATTGCTGGTGAAAGTGGTCATTCGTGTTTCCGTTTGTGACTGCTTACGATCCGCTGGGTGCAAGCTCGGGCAGTATCGACCCGTTGGGCGCGCTTCAGACCTACGGTTCACTGGCGGATCTGCTGTTGCCGGGCGTGACGACCATCACAACCCGTTCACGCTACCTCTCGATGCTCTGCGCCGCACTCGCCAATGCCGAGAAGCAGCGGCACCTTCTACCCGGTGCCTCGGGCTTGGCCCAGCGGCGTAAAGCAGTGGAGCCCTTTGAACGGCTGTGGGCGCTGGCGTGTGTGGCGGCGCGCGAAGCTGGGCATGATGGTGCGGCGGATGGCTTGCGGGGAATCTCTTACGCCGAGAAGAGCTACCGCCAATTCACGAACAACGGTAAGAAGGTCGACTGTGACTTTCCGCTCCTGAAGTACCAGTCGCGCACCAAGTTCCCCGCCCACAAGCGCCGTCCAGTACGTGCCCACCGCGCCAACGTGGCGGACGCTGCCAGCGTCTCGCGCCGACGCTGGCAGCGTCGGCCACATAAAAGCTGCGCAAGAAAACAACAAACCGCGCGATAACGAATCGAATCTAAAACGCGCGCAAAATAACGCCAAGTTGCGCGATGACTGATGTAGTATACCGGCCGGATTCGGATTGCGGCAATCGCCGGGTTTGGGTCGCTAGTTCAAGTATCGAGGTGTCGCGCGGCGCGATCGCGACCCATTTGTGTAGTTTGTCGTGTTGGATCGTGTGCCGGGGAAACCCTACGACGGGATCATCGGCAGCGGCCTCGCGTTCAGTCCCAACTCGAAACACGTGGTCTACAGCACCGGACGCGGCGGCAAGGGATTCGTCGTCCTGAACCGACACGAATGTTGGTAGTACGATGGATTCCTGCGTGGCTGCTACTTTGTGTTCGACGGCCCGACAGTCCTTCCACACTGCGCCACCATGGGTTTCGTCAGTCGGCTGTTGACCTACTTTGAGTTCGACGGCCCGACGACCTTCCACACACTGGCCCCGCGCGGCGATGAAATCTCCCGGGTCGATGTCGCGATAAGAGAGCGGGAGTGACCGGGGCGCAGGAAAGACTGCGCGAACTCCGCGCGACTGCCGGCCGTGCCTTCGACGTGCTGCGAGGATCGAAGAAACAAACACAGAGGCACAGAGAGCACAGAGTCGAAGTCTGGTAACCTCCCCTGTGACCTCCGTGCCTCTGTGTTTACATTCCCAGAAATGTGTGTGGGTCCCTTCGCGGAATTTTGTACGTGCGAGGAGTACAATGTCGGTCACAGCGCGGTCGAATCCGGCACGGTCGATGAAACACAGACCATGAACTTCTGGCTCGCGATGTGTGCGCCAGTCTTGCGTACGCTTCCAGCTCTGGCGGATGAGCCGCCCAAGTTGACGGACTATCGCACACCTGGCTCCTCTCCGACCAGCAAGCGACTCACGAGCGTCGCGATTCCAGCCCGGGAATGCTCGTCGCAGTGCTGCTGCCGAAGGTGTCAAGCGGCAGGCCCATTTGATGAAGCAACTGGACGAAGAGGTTGCAGAGCGGGATGTTGTTGCCGGAACCATGCGACAGATAGCCGCCATGCCGAAACGGCCCGCCCGCCAGAATGATGGGCAAGTTGCGGGTATCGTGGGAGTTTGCGTTACCAAGATTGCTGCCAAACAGGACCATCGTATTGTCGAGCAATCTTCCGTTCCGCTCCGTTTTTTCATTCAGTCGTCGCAAGAGGCTGGCGAACGCTCGGATTTCGGCCTCTTCGATCAGTTTCAACTGCTGAATCTTCCCTTCATCCTGGCCGTGATGTGACAGGTTGTGATGGTCAATGGAGACGCCCGGAACGGGAGGAACATCGTTGCGCCCCTGCACCAGCAGCGTGATGACGCGTGTGCTGTCGGTCTGTAACGCCAGGGGAATCAAATCCAGCAGCAACTGCATGCGCCCAATAAGATCCTTCTCGTCCGCAATGTCTTCGGGCGGCGCGGCCTGTACCCGCGGCTTCGGCTTCCGCATCCACTCCTGAGCTCGCGCAAGCCGCAGTTCCATCTCTCGAATGGACTGAAAGTACTCAGCGAGTTTGTCGCGATCCCGGACGCCCATGCGCTTTTCAAGTCGGGTTGCTTCCGCCCCGACCGTGTCCATGATACTCCGACCTTCCTGAATCCTGCGCATCTGCAGCGCCACTTCGTCCGGTTGCCCATCAAGGAACAGTCTGGCGAACAGGCGCGATGGGCGAGTCTCCGGCGGGATCATCACGCCACTGCGCGTGTAGCTCTGGCTGGAGTAACTCGTTCCGAGCACCAGACTCGGAAACCGCGTCTCGACGCCAATGTGCTCGGCGATCAACTGATCAACGCTGATCGTGTTGCGAAATCCGCCGAGTCCGGGATGTTTCGCGGAGGTCAGCCAGGTCTGTTCGGATGAGTGGCCATCGGCACCGGCCTGATCCGGATGCGACAAACCGGAGATCAATGTCAAGTCGCTTCGGTAGTCCTTGAGGATCTCCATGTACGGAGTCAGCTCATAGTTGTTCCCGGACTGTTTTGGGAAGAGAAATGGTGCATGGATCCCGAGCGACGCGCAAACAGCGACCACGCGCCGCGGCGTCGCCTGATCAGCATCAGCGCCACTTACCCGTACCGAGCGCATGGCGTCGAGGAACGGCAGTGCCATCGCGATTCCAGCACCTCGCAGCACTGTCCTGCGGTTCATCATCTTCGTCATTGGAATCTCCTAACGCGGCCTGTGCCCGCAACCGAGAGGACGTACGACGGACTTCTAGTCCGTCGACTTGCGACGGCGACGGACTAGAAGTCCGTCGTACAGTGATGCGCGCACGGCGCGCGCATGTGACAACCTTAGATTCTACTTGTTCCG